>CBDURG010000064.1:0-11403 GCA_965369805.1 uncultured bacterium | reverse complement strand
TTTCTAAAAAAGATTGGTTCGAACTTCCAAATCCAAAACCAAAACATTTCTTTTTCGCCACGCGGAGCGTGGCAAATCGTTGCAAAATCAGCCCTTTTTTCTCCGCCCGCAGGCGGAGCGACTGCACCGCAGGTGCGTAAAACTTCCAAAAACTCTGAAATTGTAAATTGGCGGAGAGGGAGGGATTTGAACCCTCGGTACGAGTATTAGCCCGTACAACGGTTTAGCAAACCGTCGCCTTCGGCCGCTCGGCCACCTCTCCTAGCGAAACTGTAACTTATGGAATGAAATGAACATAAGTTAATAAGTTGAGCGTATCCCCCAGCGCTTTGTTTTACGAAGTAAAACAGCAGGGGATAGCACCCAATATTATATCAAAAATCATCTTATTATATGAAACTGTAACTTATGGAACACCAGGAAGCGATATATTACATTAAGAATATGCCTTATGTCAACGATTCCTATCCAATAAACTCTAATCCACTCATATAAGGCCTTAACACTTCCGGGACTTCAATCTTGCCATCTTTAGTCTGATAATTTTCCAGGATTGCAATAAATGTCCTTGGAAGAGCCAGCCCGGAGGCGTTCAGAGTATGGACAAACGCGGTTTTGCCTTCTCTGGTTTTATAACGGATATTGGCTCTTCTTGCCTGAAAATCTTCAAAATTACTGCACGAAGAAACTTCAAGGTATTCGTCATTGGCAGGTGAATGAACTTCAATGTCATAACATTTTGCCGCGGCAAAGCTCATATCTCCTGAAGCAAGTATCCTTACTTGATAGGGTAATTTCAGCTTCTGAAGTATCATTTCCGCGTTGTTAAGCAGTTTTTCGTGTTCATCATATGAAGTTTCTCCCGCAGTAAACTTCACAAGTTCAACCTTATCAAACTGGTGAACTCTCTTCATGCCCCGCGTTTCTTTGCCGTATGAACCTGCCTCCCTCCTGAAACACGCCGTGTGAGCGACATGATAGATTGGAAGTTCGTCAGCTTTCAATATTTCATCAGAATAAAGGTTTGTCACCGGCACTTCCCCTGTTGGTATAAGGTAGTAGCCGTCTTCTTTCAAACAATACATATCATCCTTTAAATTTGGCAGTTGGCCTGTCCCTATCATTGCTTTTTCATTACTCAGGAACGGAGGCATTATTTCCGTATAGCCATTCTCCCTAACATGGGTATCAATCATAAAGTTTATAAGAGCCCTTTCCAAAAGCGCGCCCTGGCCCTTAAACACCACAAACCCGGTCCCGGCCACCTTTACAGCCCTTTTAAAGTCCGCTATATCAAGCTTCTCGCAAAGATCCCAATGAGCAGAAGGTTTAAAATCAAATATTTTTTTCTTCCCCCACTCTTTTATTGTTTTGTTAGCCTTCTCACCTCCAACAGGAACCGATTTTGCCGGCAAATTAGGGATTTTAAGCAACAAACCCCTTATATTATCAGCGATTTGCTCCACTTGTTGATCTATTTCTTTAATTTGCTGGGAAACCTGCTTCATTTGAACTGCAATAGCTTCAAAACCCTCCCCTTTCGCCTTAGCCTTGCCAACATCCTTAGAAGCGCTGTTTCTTAATGCTTTCAGCTGTTCAACCTCTCCGAGAAGCTCTCTCCTTTTTGCATCAAGATCAAGCAAAGCATCAAGGTCAACATTGACATTCTTCTTTTTAATTCCTTCTTTTACCGTTTCAACATTTTCTCTTATAAATTTTAAGTCCAACATGGCTAACACCTCTTATATAGGTTGCTGCTACATACTATATACTCAATACTATATACTATTTTTATTATCCTTTGATCACTCCCAAAGGCTTCAGCTTAACCACCTTCTTTGCAAGGCCGGCCCGCGCTACAACCTCAACAACATCATCAATATTCTTATACGAGGCCGGCGCTTCTTCAGAAAGCGTTTTCATTTTTTTTGCCCTGACACTTATTCCTCTTTTGTTAAGCTCTTTTCTCAAGTGCTCGGAATCTATAGTTTTAATTGCCCGTGATCGGGAAAGCAATCTTCCCGCGCCATGACAAACCGATCCGAAAGTTTCCGTAAGGGCGCGCTCTGTCCCAACAAGCAGATAAGAGCTTGTTCCCATTGACCCGGGAATTATAACAGGCTGCCCGGTTTTTTTTAATCGTCCGCTGAGTTCTGTGTGCCCCTCAGGAAACGCTCTTGTCGCGCCTTTTCTATGAACACAAAGTTCAATTTCCTTACCATCAACATTATGCTTTTCAATCTTCGCGATATTATGCGCGACATCATATACCAGAGTCAAACGCAAAGTTGATTCACTAATTCCGATAGACTCCAAAAGGGCTTTCTCAGAAAGACTCATTAAAACCTGTCTGTTAGCCCACGCGTAATTAGCCGCCGCCGACATTGCCGAAAGGTACTCTTTTCCTTCCGGGCTCCTGACGGGAGCGGATACAAGCTGTCTGTCTCTTATCTTTATCCCATATTTTTGAGTAGCCCGCGAGAGTTTTCGTATAAAATCATCACACACCTGATATCCAAGGCCTCTTGAACCGGAATGAATCATAATCGCCATCTGCCCGATAAAGAGCCCGAAATCTGCCGCCAGGGTTTTATCATAAATTTCCGTCACTTCCTGCAGCTCAATAAAGTGATTTCCTGAACCAAGCGTTCCAATCTGATTTTCTCCACGTTCATAAGCTCGTCCGCTAAGAGCGTCCGCATCTGCTCCTTTCATTTGCCCCATTTCTTCCGTGTTATCAATATCTTCCTCTTTCCCAAAACCATTTTCAACCGCCCAGCGGGAGCCTTTTTCAAGGACTTTTTTTAAAACAGATTTCGAGGCTTTAATGGAACCTGTCGATCCCACTCCCAGCGGAATCCTGGAATAAAGCGTATTTACAATATCCTCAATTTTCCCCTTAACATCGCTTACTTTCACCGAAGTTGTCGCGAGGCGGACACCACAATTAATATCAAAACCAACACCGCCGGGTGAAATAACGCCCTTATCCATATCAAAGGCAGCAACTCCGCCTATGGGAAAACCATATCCCCAGTGAATGTCAGGCATTCCAAATGAATGTTTAACTATGCCGGGAAGAGCCGCGACATTCATTATCTGGTCAAGTGCGCCGCCATCCAACACAGAGGGCAGAGTTTCCGCGGAAGCATATATCCTGCCCGGGACATTCATAGCCCTGTCATAACTTACAGGGATCTCCCAGACAAAATCGTTAATCTTTTTTAGATCTTCTTTTTTGAAATTCATAAATCAAAAAATATATCCGTTGAATACCCTGTTTTAGTTTTTTTAATTCCAACCTTGTAATATGTCGCCGCTTTTACTTCCACTCTTATTGTGGCTCTAACTGACTTAAAATTTACAATAATTTTATTCCCCTCAAAAATTATACGGATGTCTTTTGGAATTATGCTCTTTTGCTCAGCAAGAAATATAATCTCATTAAGCCATAAAATAAGAAGCTCCTCTTTTGAAGGAGCTTCAAGCGTGATTCTTTCTTCTTTAACGGGGGCAATCTCTTCCACTTCCATTAAACCGCACAGAGCCTTCGCGGCGTTCAGGAAAAGATCATTTATTGTTGTGCCTTTTATAATAAAACCGGCATCAGCTGTATGTTCTATGGGAGTGATGTCGTTTCTTTTTTTTGTATTATTTCTTCCCACTCCGACGATCCTTGCCGCTGCGGCGCTCTTTGCCGCTGCGCCTTTCCTTGCCGCTGAATGATTTTTGGCTAACACGGCGGTCCTTGCCGCTGCGGCGCTCTTGCTTACGGCGTTCTTCTTCTATCCCCGCCTCCTTTTCAACAGCCTCTTCGTTTTTAGATGTTACAACCTTTGAAACCGCAACAAGCTTATCTCCGGAGCCTAACTTAACAACCCTTACACCCTGGGTAGTTCTTCCTGTCGTTCTTATGTCAGAGACAGAAATCCTCACCATTTTACCACCCGTGGTAAGCAACATCGCCTCATCTTCATCCGTTACAACAAGAACACCTACAACCTTGCCGTTTTTCTCCCGTGTTTTTACGGCAATAACACCTTTACCGCCTCTTTTTTGAATCCTATACTCATCGAAGAGACTTCTTTTCCCGGACCCTTTCTCACACACGATAAGGAGGGTTTCGTCTTTGTTCACAACAACAGCGCTTACAACCTTATCATCTTTTCTCAGGCTGATACCCTTGACGCCTCTCGTCGCTCTTCCCATGTCCCTTATGCCGTTTTCATTAAACCTTATGGAAATACCGTTTCTTGTGACAATTGTCATTTCACTTTCGCCGTTTGTCATATTAACGCTTTTTAAATTATCTCCCTCGTCAATTTTTATAGCGATTATTCCGCCCTTGCGCGGGTTGCTGAAGGCGGAAAGAGCCGTTTTCTTAACGATCCCTTTTTCGGTTACCATCATAAGCCTTTTGCCTTCCTCAAAATCAGCCACCCTTATCAGCGCCGCAATCTGTTCATCCCCTTTTAGCTCAAGCAGGTTCACTATCGCTTTACCTTTGGAAAGGCGCCCGCCTTCAGGTATTTCATAAACCTTTTTCCAATAACATTTACCCAGGGACGTGAAGAAAAGCATATAATCATGTGTTGAAGCGGTAAAAAGACGTTCAACAAAATCTTCTTCTTTCGTATCCATTCCGATTACGCCTTTTCCGCCGCGGCGCTGCTGCCTGTAGGTACTCACCTGGCATCTCTTTATATAACCCGTATGGGAAATAGTTATAATGCACCCCTCATTGGCAATCATGTCTTCAATGGACATTTCTTCCGCCGCCGCGATTATTTCCGTCCTCCTGGCATCCGCGTACTTCTTTTTAACTTCCTCAAGTTCTTCAATAATGATATTCAAAACCATTCTCTCATTAGCAAGAACGTTTTTAAGATAAGCTATCCTCTTTATAAGCGCGCCGTATTCTTCATCTATTTTTTCTCTCTCCAGGCCGGTGAGCTGATACAGCCTCATATCCAGGATCGCGGTTGCCTGGATATCCGAGAGTTTAAACTTAGCCATCAAAACAACCTTTGCTTCATTTTTGTCTTTTGATTTTCTTATTATTTTTACAAACTCATCGATATGGTCCAGCGCGATTTTAAACCCTTCAAGGATATGGGCTCTCTGTTCCGCTTTTGTCAATTCAAACTGGATCCTTCTGATAACAATTTCTTTTCTGTGATCTATGTAACACCGCATAATCTCTTTAAGGTTCATAACTTTCGGGCGTTGTTTATCAAGAGCAAGAAGAATTGCCCCGAAAGTGGTTTCCATTTGTGTATGCTTGTACAGCTGGTTCAGGATAACTTTTGCTATCTCACCCCGCTTAAGTTCTATGACAACACGCATGCCGTCTTTGTCAGATTCATCTCTTATGTCTGATATCCCAGTCATCTTCTTCTGGTTGACAAGGTCAGCAATATCCTTGATCAAATTCGCCTTGTTTACAACATAAGGCAGCTCAGTAATAACCAGGTTTTCTTTTCCGCTTTTAGCCGGCTCAACGCCCGCGCGGGCTCTTACCTTCATTTTTCCATAGCCGGTTTCATACATCTCTTTAATCCCGCTCAAACCACAAATAATGCCGCCTGTGGGAAAATCAGGGCCCTTAACATATTCGCGAAGTTGTTTGACTTCAACATCGGGATTATTAATAAGATGAATTATCGCGTCAATAACCTCGGAAAGATTATGGGGCGGAATATTGGTTGCCATCCCCACGGCAATTCCCGACGAACCGTTTACAAGGAGATTTGGAATCCTGGATGGAAGAATAGTCGGCTCTTCAAGAGATTCATCAAAGTTCGGAACAAACTTCACCGTTTCTTTTTCAATGTCTTCCAGCAGTTCTACCGCCAGAGGCTCCATCTTTACTTCCGTATATCTCATCGCTGCCGCGGAATCGCCATCCACAGAGCCAAAATTCCCCTGGCCGTCGACAAGAGGGTATCTCAATGAAAATTTCTGCACCATCCTCACCATAGCATCATATACCGCCGTGTCGCCATGGGGATGATATTTACCCAGCACTTCTCCAACAACCCTCGCGGATTTTTTATAAGAACTCCTATTGGTCAGCCCGATTTCTTTCATGGCATAAAGAATTCTTCTGTGAACAGGCTTTAACCCGTCACGAACATCAGGCAGCGCCCTGCCCACGATAACGCTCATTGAATAATCAAGGTAAGAAGTTTTAAGTTCCTCGCTTATCGACCTTGGAATTACTTTTTCATTATTAGTATACATCTAATTATTACCCCTCTGAATTAGCTCATAGTCATTGGTATCAGGTGTTAGGCTCCAGGGTGTAGGTTTTAGGAAAAAATATAAGTTTTATTTTATTTTCTATACCCTTGCCCCTGCACCCTATATCCTGCCTTTCCTGCTTTTCTATACATCCAAATTCTTTACTTCGGGAGCATACTTCTGAATAAATGCTTTTCGAGGCGCGACCTGATCTCCCATAAGGGTCGTAAAAATTTTATCGGCTTCAAACGCGTCTTCAAGGACAATCTTAACAAGGGTTCTTTTTTCCGGGTCCATTGTCGTCTCCCAGAGCTGCAAAGGATTCATTTCTCCAAGCCCTTTATACCTTTGTATGGTTAATCCCTTTTTTCCCTGCTCTTTTACATAGCGCAAAACGTCAGAAAGCGTTTTTAGCTGTATGCTCTTTCCATCGATAAGAATAACCTCATATTTTAGTTTCTTCGACTCCTTTGTATCGTGGTCTACAAGGCCCTTTTTTTCAAGCTCCTTTAAAATTTTCGTAAGCTCTCTTGTTTCATAAAGCTCTCTAACATCTATTTCAGAATTAGTTTCCGCCTTTGTTCTATCCTGCTCACCGACTATCATCTCAAGCTGTTCGCCTTTTTCCTTTTCCACTTTCTTTGTCAGGGCCGCGAGCTCTTTATCATCGTAAAGGAAGCGCTCTTCCCCTCCAAACCTGACATGGTATATCGGAAAATCCCCCGTTTTTTTATTTTGCATCTTCATAAAATCATTAAAATCAATTCCTTTTCTTTTAAGAAGGTTCGCGGCCCTTTCCAACCCCACAATCAAATCAAGGATTTCCCTGAACTCTTTCGGGGTATATTCATTTTTACCGGGAAGCTTTTTAAGTTTAAGGTCTTCCGAGCCAAGATCAAGGATTATCTTGCTCATAGCCTTATCGCTTTCGATATAACTCTCTTTTTTCTTTCTCTTCACCTTATAAAGAGGCGGCTGGGCTACATAAATATGGCCGTTTTCAATCAGAAGCGGCATCTGCCTGTAAAAGAAAGTCAACAGGAGCGTCCTTATATGCGCGCCGTCAACATCGGCATCAGTCATTATTATTATTTTCTTATACCGCATTTTTTCAACCTTAAAATCCTCTGTTCCGATACCGGCTCCTATTGCCGTTATTATCGTCCTTATTTCAATATTATTAAGCAGTTTATCAAGCCGGGATTTTTCAACATTAAGGATCTTGCCCTTAAGGGGAAGTATTGCCTGGTATCTTCTGTCTCTTCCCTGTTTTGCCGACCCGCCCGCGGAATCTCCTTCAACCAGATAAAGCTCACACAATTCAGCGTCTTTCTCCGAACAGTCCGCGAGTTTGCCGGGAAGGGCCGCGGAATCCAGGGCACCCTTTCTCCTTGTTAAATCCCGCGCTTTTCTCGCGGCTTCCCGCGCGCGCGACGCCGTAAGGCATTTGTCTATTATTTTCCTCGCGACTGACGGATGCTCTTCAAAAAAACCGCCGAGCTTTTCATTAACTATGGATTGAACAATTCCATCTACCTCGCTGTTTCCCAGTTTTGTTTTGGTTTGCCCTTCAAATTGAGGCTCCTCGATTTTACAGCTTATGACCGCTGTAATCCCTTCCCTTATATCCTCACTCTGCATCTTAACGTTGTCTTTTTTTAAAAGATTATTGTCTGTAACATACTTATTCACGGTTCTGGTAAGGGCTGTTTTAAACCCGCTTAAGTGTGTACCGCCTTCAATGGTATTTATGCTGTTGACAAAGGAAAAGATGCTCTCCGCGTATGCCCCTGTATACTGCATGGCGACTTCCACCTCAACACCCTCTTTCTCGCTCTTCATATAGATAATTTTCGGATGCAAAACATCTTTACTGCTATTCAGATGCTTTACAAACTGGACAATTCCGCCTTCGTACTTAAAATAATTTTCCTTTTCAGTTTCTTCTTCTTTTATCTTTATCACAACACCTTTATTAAGAAATGCCAGCTCTCTAAGCCGCCTGGAAAGTGTTTCAAAGCTAAAATTTATTTCACCAAATATCTCAGGGTCAGCTTTAAATGTTACCTTTGTTCCCGTACTTTTAGATTTTCCGATTACAGTCAGGTTTGAAGCGGTTTGCCCTCTTTGAAATTTCATGTGGTGTATATTTCCGTTCCTCTTGACCTCAACCTCCAGCCATTCCGAAAGCGCGTTAACGCAGGAGATACCCACACCATGCAATCCGCCGGAAACTTTATAAGCCTTCTCAAATTTACCCCCGGCGTGAAGCGTGGTAAGGACAACCTCGACTGCCGGCTTCTTCATCTTCGCGTGCCTGTCTACCGGAATACCTCTTCCATCATCGATAACAGAAACGCTGTTATCCTCATGAATCAAAACCTCTATTTTCTTGCAATACCCCGCTAATGCCTCATCTATACTGTTGTCAACCGCTTCATACACCAGATGGTGAAGCCCCCTCTCGCTGGTGTCACCGATATACATTGCGGGCCGTTTTCTCACCGCTTCTATTCCGCCAAGAACTTTTATTGTCCTCGCGTCATACTGATGTTGCTCTGTTTTTTTCATTAATTTATTATCCCTCTTTTATTCTAATTTTTACCCTTTATAAATTCACTAACCCTGAACCTTATGTTTTTAATGCTTCTCAATCCGGTTTTCTCTCTAAGGGAATTCAGGATCTTACTTTTAAAAAAAGTGTTGAGCTCCGACATCCACACGGGGCTGTCGACACTTACAAAAAGAATATTTTTGTATATTTTATCCGGAACAGCGTGTTTTGATATTTCTTTCCCGACTATTTCATCCCATTCTTCGAATATTTTAGATTCTTCAAGCCTTTTATCAAGATTAATTCTCTTTAAGGCCTTTTGAACTATACTTCCTATCGGCTCATAACCTTTCTTCATTGATATTTCCGCTGAATACTCTAAAAAGCTTCTTGCCGCCCTTAATATTCATAACGTCTCTTTTATCCGTAGTAGTTATAAAAATCTGTGTTTTCCCCTCTATTGATGGGAAAAAAGCCTTTCTTCTTTCCATATCTAAAACCGGCAAAACATCATCCGCGAGAATCAACGGAACATCCCCGGTAGCTTTGCACATCAGGTTAAACTCCGCGTTTTTCAGTGAGAGCGCTATACTTCTCTGCTGGCCTTCGGAACCAAACAGCTTCGCGTCCTTCCCGTCAACAAAAAAACTAATATCGTCTCTGTGCGGGCCTCTCGCGGTGTAGCCTTCCTCTATATCCTTTTTCCTTCTTTCGGCCAGATATTTAAAAATGATTTCCTTTTCAGGCTCGTCAACCTTAATAGAAGGCAGATACTCTATTTTTAACCTCTCTTTATTCTTTGTTATTTCACGATGATAAGTGTCAGCGGCTTTACTTAACTCAGCTATTACCTCCTGCCTTCTTTTTATTATATAAGCGCAGTGCTGAGAAAGCTGCTCATCCCATAGAAACAGCGTTTTTTCTCCGGCTCTCCTTTTTATCTCGCTGTTGCGCCTGAGCAATATCTTCTTACATGTCTGCAAGGCAGCAATATAATTCTTATCCACCTGAGATAAATATATATCAATAAATCTTCTTCTTTGAAGCGGAGACCCCTTCATTAAAAAAATGTCTTCGGGTGTAAAAATAACAACTCTTAAAACACCAATAAGGTCCGAAAGTTTCTTAAGCTGCCTTTTATTTATACTCGCGCTTTTTTTATCTTTAAAAAACGTTATTCTAACATTCTTTTCTGTTTCATTTACAACTGTTCCACTTAATAAAAAACCTTCCTTATCCCAAAAAATAAGGTTTCTTCTGTCTAATGTCTTAAATGACCTTGCTGTGGCAAGAAAATAAATCGCTTCGAGAATATTTGTCTTTCCCTGCGCGTTCTTCCCCCACAAAATATTCACGTTCTCAGAAAAATCTACATCCAGCAACCTGTAATTCCTAAAATCCCTTAACAAAAGAGATTTTAATCTCATTTAGGATATCCTCATGGGCATAATTACATAAATAAAGTTTTTCCCTGATTTTATCACTCCGGGATTTAAAGAATCGCTGAATTCAAAATTAATCTCCTCTTCATTTAGGTTCTTTAAAACATTAACAATAAAATCCGGGTTAAACGCCATTTTTATCTCATCGCCTTTATAATTAAGCGGAACCTCTCCTCTATACTCCCCTATATCGGGAGAATTTACTTCTATAAGCATTTTACCCTGTAAAAAACTCAACTTCACCGACCTTGATTTATCACTGGTAAGTATCGAAGCTCTTTTTATCGCGGCAAGAAGCTCCTCTCTCGCAAAAACCACACTCTCCTTTGATTTTTTCGGTATAACCTGATTATAATCCGGAAATTTCCCTTCTATAAGTTTCGACACAAGAATAATATTATCAACCTCAAACATAATCTGGCTTTCAGAAACCTTTATTGCGACTTTTCCATCACCATCAAGCATTTTTGAAAGCTCGCTTATAGCCTTTGATGGAACTATCACACCATCACCATCTTCGCCATTTTCTCCCACTTCGGCAGACGCGAGAGCAAGCCTCCTGCCGTCTGTCGCTACAAATGTAATATAACCATCTTTAACTTTTATATAAATTCCACTTAACGTATACCTTGTCTCTTCCTGTGAAACAGCATAAGAAGTTTTACGTATAAGTTCTTTTAGAACACTCTTTTTTACCTCAATAGAAACACCTTCTTTAAAAGCCGGGATTTTAGGAAAATCATCCTTTGAAAGCCCCATTATTTTAAAGTTATCCATCTTTGAGGCTATTGTGGCTATATTATTCTCTGTAACATTAATTTCAATAACATCCCCTGGAAAATCACGAACTATACTCAAGAGTTTTCTAGCCGGCAGTGTTGTACCGCCATTTTTTTTAACCTTAGCTTCGACCTCGCATTTTATTCCCATTTCAAGATCTGTTGTTGATAAAAAAACAGCATCACCTTCTGCTTCTATAAGAACATTTAACAGAATCGGCAAAGCTCCTTTAGTGCTTACAATACTCTGGGTGCTTTGAATACCAGAAAGAAGAGCAGCCCTTGAGCATGAGATTTTCATTGTAACCTCCTTTTTCCACAAAATTGCTATTGCTTAATACTATTACTTATAAATATCTTTAGTAGTAGTAGTATTAATGGGGTG
>CBDURG010000063.1:0-11424 GCA_965369805.1 uncultured bacterium | reverse complement strand
TCCGGAGGCCTTTCCTCCGGCGGCAATAGCAACATGGATTTGATATACATCAGCGTAGAAGCCATTACCAAAAATTCACCGGCAACATTCAAATCGAGCATTTTCATCAACTCAAGATATTCAAGATACTGCGACGTAATCTTCTCGATAGGAATATCATAAATATCAACTTCGTCCTTCTTTATCAAATAAAGAAGAAGATCTAGAGGCCCTTCAAATTCTTCAAGGTGAACATTGTAATCTTCAGTCATTTAAATAGTCAATCCTGTTATCCGCTTTACCTTTTTCAATGTTCCAAGTGCTATTTCTCTCGCTTTTTCAGCGCCTTGCTTAAGAACCCTGTTTATATATTCCTTATCATTTATGAGTGCTTCTCTCTTTACACGCGCTTCGGCAAAATAATCCCAAATCACTTTAAAAAGTTCCTTTTTAACTTCACCATATTTTAATCCACCGGCTTCATACCTTTTTCTCAAATCTTTTTCCTCTTTTTCCGAAAGGAACAGCTTATAAATATTAAACAGGTTACATTTATCAGGATCTTTTTTGGCTTCAACCGGAAGAGAATCGGTTACAATACCCATAACCTTTCTCTTTAAAGCATCTTTCTCCATAAATACTTCTATGGTATTACCGTAGGATTTCGACATTTTTTGCCCATCCACACCGGGAACGGTCGCGACAGACTTATCAATTATTGCTTCGGGTACAGTAAAAACCTCTCCGTAAACTGAATTAAATTTAATCGCGATATCTCTCGCCACCTCTAAATGCTGTTTCTGATCTTTGCCTACAGGAACAAGATCGGATTTAAAAAGAAGTATATCCGCGGTCATAAGTATCGGATAAATAAAAAGTCCGGTATTGGGCTTAATCCCTTTAGCAACTTTATCCTTATAAGAATGGCACCTCTCCATAAGCCCCAAAGGCGTTACGGTTGATAATATCCACGCCAGCTCGGTAACTTCCTGAACATCCGACTGAATCCAGAAATACGATTTTTCAGGATCTATGCCAAGAGCAAGAAGCGACACAGCGACATCTCTCGTATAATCAGCCAGGGCTTTGCTATCATTCACAGTGGTAAGCGCGTGTAGATTAACTATAAAACAAAACAGTTCATGATTCTCCTGGTTTTCAACCATCTTTTTTATCATGGCAAAATAATTACCAAGATGAATCTTTCCAGATGGCTGTATGCCGCTTAAAACTCTTTTTTTACCGGTCATTTATCTCTCCATCAAAGCGATTTTTCAGGACAACGATATACCAAAAATTATTGAGAAAAGAAATGTTATAATAGGAAATAACATTTTAAACCCTCCTAAAAATAAAAATGCGATTACCAAACCTAACCCAAAACGCTCAAGACTTAAATATTTTCTGATCTGGTTGGGACGCAAAAAAGCCACTATAATCCTGGATCCATCCAGCGGCGGAATAGGAATAAGGTTAAACACCGCCAGAAATATATTAATAAGCCCTGCAAAGATTATCGCCTGGCCAAAATGAAAAATAAACGAGGCCTGATCCGTTAATCCACAGCATACGGATAAAAATTTGTATATAAAAGACAGAAAAACCGCAATTATTATATTGGTCAAGGGCCCCGCTGCCCCGGTCATTGCCATCCCATTGCGCCAATTACCAAAATATGAAGGATTAATCGGGACCGGTTTCGCCCAGCCAATCACCCAGAATGGTAATCCGGTTATATACCTTAATGCTAACAGCACACCCGGTATTATAATAGTCCCCTGAAGATCAATATGAGGTATAGGATTAAGGGTAAGACGCCCGGCCTGCTTAGCGGTAGGGTCTCCGTTTATATAAGCAGCCCACCCATGCGCAACTTCATGGAATATTATCGACATTACAATTATCGGTATTCCCATTATAACGGACAAAAGGCTCATAAGCTTTCCCCTTCTTAATATTATACTCTAAATAAAACGGATTACAGAATATCAATGGTAAGTGTATTTGTCAAATATTTTGATTGCCGGACAGCGGACTTTAAGACAGAAAAACCGCAATTTTTGCTTTGGAATTTCATAGTATCAAACTGTTCAAACAAAATACTTTTTGGAAATGGCTTCTTCTATGCCCTTAATAATATCTACTTTCAGAGGCTGAGGATTTGAAAAATTAGACATGTATTTAAGTATCTGACATTTAGAAATTACCTGATCATAGCCCTTGATATCTTCTACATCACACAAAACTATTTTAGTTATGGGAAATCTACTTTTTATTATCTCATCTATCATCTCCTGATTTATGACATTTGATACACGTTGAAAAATCACAGTTAAATATATATTTAAATCCTTTTCCAATATATTCAAAGCTTCCCGCAGACTATCCGCTATTTCTATGGTGAAATATTTACTTAAATTTCTTTTTATTTTCTCTAACCCCTCTATATCATCACCAATAAACATGATAGGATAATTTTTATAGTCAACAGTTAGTTCACAGGATTTAAATTTTTCCCCATTTTTCTCATAATACTCCTGAAAGGCCTCAACCACAACAGGGTTAAATTGTTTACCTTTACACCTCATAAGTTCTTCCATAGCCGATTCACGGGTAAGCGCGTCCCGATAAGGCCTGGGAGAAGTCATTGCATCATAGGCATCCGACACAGTCAAAATCCATGAAGCCATTTTATCAAAGGAGTTAGAAGCGGAAACACCCCGCGATTTCTCAGGAATTTCTTTACATTTCAAGCCGTCTGGATATCCTTTGCCATCATAACGCTCGTGGTGGTGTAAAATGATATCAACAACTTTTTTCAATCTGGGCATGGATCCTAGAATATCAGCCCCCACTTTCGGATGCTTCTTGATCTCATCAAACTCGTCCCGCGTTAATTTGCCCGGTTTCATTAGAATCTCGTCCGGAAGAGCAATCTTCCCTATATCATGAAGTAAACTGCTCATTCTAAGTATGCCTATTTCTTCTGTTGAAAATCCCATAACATCAGCTATACCCGCGGAATAATCGGAAACCCTCTCTGAATGGCCAAATGTATATTTATCTCTGGCGTCTAACGCCTTGGCCAGAGCTGTAATAGTTTGGATAGTCCCCTGGTTTAATTCTTTATACAAACGTCTATTTTCATCTGCTTCCCGGCGAAAATCTTCAAAAAGCTGGGCTCCAATTTTGGGCAGAGCCTCCTTTTCCAGTTTTTCATAGTCCAAAGGTTTTAAAAGATAGTCATTAACCCCCAGTTCTTCTCCTCTCCGCATAGATTGTTGATCTGTCGCTTTGCCCGTTACAATGATTACTTTAATAGTTTTATCTATCTCTTTTATTTTTTTTAAAACTTCGAATCCATTTAAACTTCCCGGAGTCAACATAACATCTAACAGGACAAGATGAGGCCTTTCCTTTTTTATTATGGACAAAGCATCCTCTCCTCCGGAAGCACCATATGTTTGATACCCTTTGCTGCTGAAAAAACTACACATTGTTTCCTGGATAAAATCTTCATCATCAACTACCAAAAGAATAAGCATAAAATTAATCCTGTTATATTTAGGCTATACTGAAGCTGCCACAGGAAGTATTACAGTAAAAGCGCTTCCTTTGCCCAGTTCACTTTTCAACTCCAACCTGCCGCCAAAAGTCTTGACGATATTATCAATTATATAAAGTCCCATCCCCATACCTTCGCTTTTAGTTGTATAGAAAGCTCCAAAAACTCTTTGCAAATTTTCCTTAGGTATTCCCGGGCCCGTATCCTTAACAGATATGTAAACCCAATTATTATCCGCCTTTCCCCCGATTATAATTTTACCGCCTGTTTCACTCATAGCCTGACAGGCATTACGAATGAGATTGAGAAATATCTCTTCAAAATGAACAAAATTGCCTTCCACCCTGGGAATGCCCTTAGCCATCCGCCTGCCAATTTTTATGTTAGTTAAAAGGGATTTGAGTCCGTCTCTGGCCATCTCAATGGAACTATCCACAACCTTATAAATATTTATTTTTTCCACATGGCCGGGTTTAGAAAAATCATTAAGCCGCTCTACAATCTCCTTTGAACGCTTCCCGTACTCTTTTGTCTTCGCTAAAAGCTTCATTATTTTAGAATCACAAAAGCCTTTCAGGCGCAATTCCTCAATAATTCTATCTATTCCAAGATTTACCCCTGAAATTGTATTTTTAATTTCATGTCCAATGCCGGCAGAAATTTCAGCAATAGTTATTAACTTTTCAGATTTTATCAGGAACTGTGTAGCCGCTTCTAAATCTTCGCTCATCTGGTAATATTCAAGAGCCTGCTTAATCATGAGACTTATCTCATTCATCGCGAAATCTTTACGGATGTAACGATAAATATCTCCTTTATTTATCGCGTCAACAGCCGCATCCATATCAGAATAAGCCGTAATCAAAATTCTTACAATTTTTGGACGCGTCTCTTTAATCCGGCTTAGCAATTCTACTCCGGAAATTTCAGGCATGCGCTGGTCAGAGATAACCATAGAAATATCTTCTTTATTCACAACATCCAGAGCATCCTTAGCACTCGAAGCAGTAAACAAACTGTACTCCATCCCAAAAGCAAAAATCAGATTTTCCAGATTATTTAATTCATCATCAACTAATAAAATGTTATACTTTTTATAGTTCAGTTTTCTCATTGTTTTTTCAACAAACTCCTATACATTCACTTAGGCTGTTTAACCGGCAAAATTATAGTAAACGCTGTTCCCTTATCAGGTATATTTTTTACATCAATCGTTCCATAATGGGATCGAATAATGTTGTAACAAATACTCAATCCCAAGCCGGTATTATGGCCTTCCTTTTTACTAGAAAAGAAAGGCGTAAATATTTTGTCAAAATGCTCTATGGGAATTCCCGGCCCATCATCAGCCACGGTAATCAAAGCTTTGTCCTCTTTTTGACTTGTCTTAATCCAAATCGTACCTTTATGCTTCATCGCCTGATAACCATTTATAAGCATATTCATAATAACCTGATTGATTTCCTCCATTCTACATTCTATTTTTGCCAGCTTGCCATACTCTTTACAGACGGTAATTTTATCTTTAATCGTAGGTAAAACAATATTAATAGTATTGTCAATACCCTTGTTTAGATCACAGAAAGCCATGCCCTCTTTATTTTTACCGGAAAAATCCAGTAAAGAATTAACAATAAAAAGAGAATGTTCTATCGCCTTATCATTGGTATTCAGAGCTTTTACAAGACTTTCATAAGTGTCCTTTATATCAAGCTTACCCTCCGACAGCATAAACAAACGTTTACTGATACCATCCAGGCCCGCCCGGACACAATAGATATTATTTTTTATTTCATGTGCCACACCGGCAGCCAGTTGACTGGCGGACTCTAACCGCGCGGTATGCACCAATTGTACCTGGGCTTCTTCAAGCTTATGTAAAGTCTTCTTTAACTCCAGATTGCTTTTGTTTAATCGTACCTGAAGTTCTCTTTTAGTCAATAAAGAATCTGTTACCGCCCTCAGCTCATTAGCATTAAAAGGCTTAACAACATATTGATCCGCGCCATGCTTTAAACCTATAATTTTATCCTCAACAGTGGCTTTAGCTGTCAATAATATAACCGGCACATGCTGTGTCTGCTCATTGCTTTTAATTTTCTCACATAATTCATTGCCATCCATCTCAGGCATCATCACATCTGAAATAATCAGGTCGGGTATTTTGTGTCTTACTTTCTCCAATCCCTGCCTGCCATTATAAGCTATAGACACATTATAAAATTTATTTAAACTCCGGGCAATATTACCGGCCAAATACTTATTATCCTCAACTACCAGAACACTTTTTCGTCCCTTATTATCACTAACTTCTCCTTTTTCCTCTTCCGCAAAATGCCCCGTTCCCTGTTCCAGATCGGATAGTTGAACCTGTAACAAACCGATAGTTTCTCCGTCTTCCTCTTCCGTTTTTCGGCGGTTATCTTCTCTTCTCTCTTCCTCACGCCGATCTTCGTGCCTGCGTTCTACGAATCCATCGCTCATCTCAAATTCAGGTCTTTTGTCAATTTGCTCCGTTTTAAAATGATCCTTACCCTTTAATAATTGTACGGTAAAAATTGAGCCTTTGCCTAATTCACTGGTTACGCGAACAGCACCGTGGTGCAGGCTAACAAATTCCTTCACAAGACAGAGCCCAAGGCCCGTACCCTCATATTTGCGCGAACTTGAACCATCCACCTGATGAAACCTGTCAAAGATATAAGAGATATCTTCCATGGAAATCCCAATGCCTGTATCACTTATACTAACCTCGATATAATTTTCAGACTCCTGAGTCTTAACTTTCACTGTCCCGCCTCTATCAGTAAATTTCAAAGCATTGCTTATCAGGTTTGAAAAAACCTTTTCCATCTTTTCAGTATCCACATAGACATTAGAAATCCGGCTGGCCGGCTCAAATACCAAATTAATTCCCATTCCCTTAGATCCTGCCAAAGCGGCTGCTATTATATCTTCCAGGATGCTATTTAAATCCCTTAAGCCTACTTTTATCTCCATTTTCCCTGCTTCAACTTTGGAAATATCCAGTATTTCATTAATACGTTTCATCAATTTGTAGGCATTATTTAAAATCGCTTTCTTTTCATTCCTGCTCTCTGGAACTAAAGTTTCCCCGCGTTCTGCCAGTACATTTTGAATGGGAAGGATAATATTGGTCAATGGTGTGCGAAGTTCATGGCTGACTCTGAAAAAAAGCTGATTTTTGAGGGTATCCAGTTTTTTTAATTCATCTCTTGCTTGTTTAAGATTAAATCGCGCCATAAATTCTTTGAAATGTAAACGAGAAGCAAAGTAATTACTGGTTACCGCAATAGTTATGGTAGATAGGATAAAAAAATTATTGTTTATCAGGAGCCCGACATCTGTGATCTGATCATAAAAAATTATCGGAAGGATATATGAAGCATATATAACACAACATAATATTAGTGATTCTCTTATACCCCAAGGTACTAAAATCGCTATACCTAAAAAGACTAAATTCAAACCTGCATAGTAAGGAGATTCATATCCACCAACAAAGCGAACCATAAAAGATATCGACAAACCAACAATCAAAAAAGCCGCCATTTCAATAACTAAGCCATAATGTCTACCTTTGCTTGCAAAAGTCAGAATGAACAGGACAATCGTTGAAACACTACATACAACCCTAATAATGAGTAACTCCTTAAAATATTGGGGATTAACAAAATAGTCAAGAAAAGCGAATAAAGGAACCAGTGTAAATATAAGAAAACATGCCACCTTAGCTAAAACCAAAGCCTTTTCTTTCTTATATGTTATATAAGCTTCTCCAACCTCTTGATTTTTTCCCAACTCTGATAAAGAAATATTCACTGAACTCTCTATTTGGTTATGGTGATAAAACTATATGCATTCTTTAAAATAGAATAATCTTTCTTTTCGTGTTGATTATTTATTGTATCTGCCAACTCTAATAATTTTTTGTAGTTTCTATATATTAAATACCATTCCAACCCATATTCCATATAGCACCTTGTAGAAGTTCCAAAGTCATACTGACCAATCACTAAAATACCCCCCGACTTGAGCTTTGCGAAAGAACTCTTCATAAGCTTCTTGCAAGTATTATCGTTTAAATAATCTATCAACCCCAAACTATAAATAAGATCGTATTTGACTTCATCTTTTTCTTTGAGTAAAGCCCTTATCGATTTATTAACAAAACGTATTTCTATTTCGCTGCTTCCACGGTATTTCGAAAGTCTCTTCTCGGCATGATATAATGACTCCTCGTCAAAATCCAGCAAATGGAATTCACAATTGATATAACTGCTGTTCGATTTAACTATCTCTTCTACTTCTCTTGCTGAACCACACCCAATACTCAATATCCTCTTTCGATCACTTTTATTCGAAGAATTAATAATCTCTTTAAGAATCAGGTTTTGAATAAAAACTTTCCTTAACCTTACTACCCGAGCCGCAACTGTACTATAAGCATGTTTGCTTATTAATTTTCCCAGCAGAGTCTCTCCATCATAAGTGTTGTTTGAAATCATACTAATAGTAGTATAATCACCACTATAACCAAAAGGTTTTTCAACAGATCTCTTAATAAAAGGAGACTGCAACAGTAGATGGTGTAATTGTTTTTGAAAATACCTTTTATGTAGTTCATGTTCTTCTTCAGTAAAATCTTTTACTATAGTATTTAACGCTATAATCCAATTATTCATTAAATCTGAAAATGGTCTAGTCATAGCACACAATATATCTTTCTCAATATTATACTTTAAACCCAAATCTAAAGTTACCAGCCGTGCTTCCTCTTTGTTTAATTTTGTTTCTATGGATTCCAGATAATACCTCATATCCGCGACAATTTGCTTAAACTCTCCACTAATTTTATCTCCAAGGGGCAGCATATGTAAAAACTCTTTGAGATCATTTTTTATATCCTCGCTCTTCCCCATATAAAGTATCTTATCCACTTCCAGCATTGACTCTTCAAGCTTTAACCCCACCACCAACGTCCGACCTTGCTCTCTTAAATCAATGACAGAAGCTCTGCCTTCATACACCTTTTTGTAGCCTATAATAACCTGAACCTCCTCTAAAACCTCTCCTACTCTCAATGCCTCTGATTCTTCAATTTCAGCCTCTTTAATCATGAACGCCAGTCCATACTTGGAAAAATTTACCATTTCATAACTGCTATAAGTACCAGCGTTATTTTTAAAAGTAACCATCTTGTTTATATTACCTAACTGTTTATTACCGTAGCGGGGAAGCCTGAAGCGGGGCTTTGCCGTTTGGCCGCTTACACTTTTTTTCCCAACGTCCGATAAATTTGTATCTTTTACAAACTGCAAGCCTATTCTGTGGCTAATTCCTTCTCCATACACTTTTTCGCTGTACACTACCATAGCCTGTGGGAAATAGGCCTTTCTCCCGCCCTTAATTACAGTTATATCGGTTAAGGGAGTATTTACCAGAAAAGACCCCTCTTCTTCCGGCATAAGAAAAGATATTCCTTCATCACTTATATCTATTATTTCCTTTTTAAACTTAGTCCCCTTTGGGATAGATAATGGAATTTCCACATAGTATTTCTCCGAATGAGTCTCAAGCTTTACCCGCTTACTTTTTCTTTTGTCTGTCTTGTCCTTGGAAAGCATAATTCACCCCTTTTACATTTGATGCTAAAATCTCAAAATAAAGCTACTATAGAAAAACTCCCGAAAAAAAATTTTAACATAATCAAGAACCTTTTTAAATGACTAAACAACTTTTTTTGCTTTGTAGTGCTATCTGCCGCCTTTATGTGGTTTAAGTATATCCAAAGCATATGTCAGCTCTTCTTCTTTTGTATTTACGTCCCCGTCAAGTTTTGCCGCGAGGGTTTTGTTAAGAGCTTCTTTAAACTTCGGAGATGGCATCTCCCTCCTCTTTATCAGGGATTTCCCTGTTATCTGAAGTTTTACTTTCTTCAAATTCTCAAGGTAGTTTACTATTCTCTGTTTAGCTATTCGTGAATCGGCTTTAGCAAGCAGAAAGAGCAAAACCTCAGTTGAGCACATATTAAGGTAAAAATATATTTCACTGTTCTTTAATTTTTTCTTCTGAGAAAGGTAGCTTAATCTTTTTTTGCTATCCCTTTTTATATGCACTACCCTGTCACTAACTTTCCTGGAAAACATGAATTTTTTACAGACATTTTCGGTCTGTTTTATCCCCAAATCACCTATAAGCCCCAGAAAATATACAAGCCACGGAGTTATCCTGCCGCTAATAAATGAAAGGTTGTACCAGGAAAGTGTTTCTTCAATGTTTGAAAACATTTTCTCCGCCCGGCTGTCAAACCTGATTGACGGATGAATAAACCTCAATTCGTTAAATTCGGACATCCTTCTTATCGCGTTTACAGGTTTCGGCTCACTCAGGATAAGAACTATTTCGTTTTTGACCCTCTCATACGCTACTTTCTCAAACATGCCTATACTAACAGCATTTTTAATCAGGTTTTTGGTATGCCTGTCTATTTTAAACCCATACCTCTGTTCAAACCTCACAGCCCTGAAAATCCGCGTGGGGTCGTCAACAAAACTGAGATTATTAAGGACACGCACAACACCGTCTTTAAGATCCTTTTGCCCTCCGAAAAAATCAATCAGTCCCCCAAAACCAATTTCATTTATTTTCACAGCCATTGAATTAATCGTAAAATCCCGCCTGTAAAGATCGTGTTTTATCGAACTATATTCTATTTTCGGCAACGCGCCCGGTTCCTCATAATATTCTGTCCTCGCTGTAGCTACATCTATCTTTTGTCCCGAAGGAAGAACTACAATAGCAGTAGAAAATTTTTTATGCGAAACAGCATGTCCCTTTAAATGCAGTGCAAGAAGACGGGCAAATTCAACTCCTTTATTTTCCACCACTATATCAACATCAAAATTAGAAACCTTTAACAACAAGTCCCGCACTATTCCCCCCACAATATACGCCTTACAACCCATCGAATCCGCAATGCTGCCGGCAGCATGCAGGATGTTACGGATACCACAGGGGAAAAAAGTTTCTACTTTGTCTCTAACATCTCTTAATACAGGAGAGCTATCTTCTTTCGCGGGCAAAAAGTAACCCAAATCCTGTTCATGCAGTATTTTTAAAAGGTCGTGCTTTACTATCAAACCGGCCAGCTCATTTCTGGAATTCACAACAGGAATAACAGCATGCCTTGTTTCATGCATTGAGTCCTTTATCTTCGGTACTTCATCGATCTCAGAAACACTCTTAAAATCAGGAGACATATAATCAGACACTTTTTGAGAGCCAAGCCCGTGAAGCATAGCTCTATCCGCGTCGTGTCTCGATATAAATCCAACAACCTTTTTCCTCACAACAACCGGCATCTCGTCTACCGAATAACGAACCATTAATTCCTTGGCATCCTTAATCTTCGCGCTTTTTGTAACTGATTTCACATGGGTAAACATTATATCCTTCGCCGTAATTGGAAAAGTCAAATATTGGGAAAGCGCATTTTTAAGTTTTTCCTTAGCCTCTACAAGTACAACCTTTTTTAATGTTACGGAAGCGGCTGAAGGATGCCCGCCTCCCCCCAGTTTTGCCAGAATTTTTGAAACATCGATACTGCAAACACTGCTCCTGGCAATCACATGTACCCGGTTATTCATTTCAATAACCGCGAAAATAACATTAATATCTTCTACATCCCTTAATCTATGGACAACCATTCCAAGATTGGGAACATGGCAAGAAGCAGAGGCCGATGCTATTGTGATATGCCAGCTGCCCATTTGATGTTCTTCGGAACCATTGATCAATTCTTTCAGCAAAGCCATTTGCACCGAATCAAGCCCGCCTCCCAGAAAAGAATGTATCAT
>CBDURG010000062.1:0-11527 GCA_965369805.1 uncultured bacterium | reverse complement strand
AGCTGGGGATGGGACAGGGCCGGAGGTTATAAGAGAGGGGATTAAGGTTCTTAAAGCCGCTTCTTCGAAGTTTGAATTTGGTGTTGATTTTACTGAATTTGATTTTGGGGGAGAAAGATATAAAAAAACCGGAGAAACCCTTCCTGAATCAGCAGTGGAAGATCTCAAAAAATTTGACGCTATTTATCTTGGAGCGATCGGCCACCCTGACGTAAAACCGGGGATTCTTGAGAAGGGAATATTGCTTTCCTTAAGATTCGCGCTTGATCAGTATATAAATCTGAGGCCTGTTAAGCTTTATCCCGGAGTATGGACACCGCTTAAAGACAAAGGCCCGGAAGATATTGATTTTGCCGTAGTAAGAGAAAATACCGAGGGTCTTTATGTCGGTACGGGAGGATATCTCAAGAAAGGTACATTGGATGAGGTTGCCATTCAGGAATCGGTGAATACAAGAAAGGGAGTTGAAAGATGTCTCCGGTACGCATTTGAGTTTACAAAGAGGCGCAATAAAGGAAAAACACTTACATTATGCGGTAAAACAAATGTTCTCACTTACGCGTTTGATCTCTGGGAAAGGGCTTTTCATGAGGTAGGGCAGAAGGATTACCCGGAGATTAAGAGGGATTATGCTCATGTTGACGCGACGTGTATGTGGATGATCAAAAACCCCGAGTGGTTTGATGTTATAGTTACAGATAATATGTTTGGTGATATTATTACTGATCTGGGAGCGATGATTCAGGGAGGCATGGGAATTGCGGCGGGGGGGAATATAAATCCTGAAGGCGTTTCAATGTTTGAACCTATCGGCGGTTCAGCACCTAAATATACGGGGCAGAATGTTATAAATCCGCTTGCTGCTATTTGCGCCGGCGGAATGATGCTTGAAATAATAGGAGAAGAAAAAGCGGGATCAAGCATTGAAAAAGCCGTTATGGAAATAACCCCGAAGTTAAAAAGCCTTTCCGCTGGAAAGATGGGACACAGCACGGCCGAAGTCGGTGACATGGTTGCTGAGGAAATAGCAAGTAGGACGCAAAAGGGATAAAAGAAAAATATCACGCGGACTAATGAAAACATACAATATAGCGATAGCGGGAGTTACCGGAGCGGTTGGGCAGGAGATGCTTTCCATCCTTGAAGAAAGGGATTTTCCTGTGCAATCTATAACGGGTTTGGCTTCCGAGCGCTCTGCCGGAAAAGAGTTTAAGTTTAAAAATGAGAAGTTTGTAATTGAACTTCTTTCGGAAAATTCTTTTGAGGGGATTGATATAGCATTTTTTAGTGCCGGCGGTTCTTTAAGCAAAAAGTTTGTTCCTTCAGCGGTTAAGAGCGGAGCGGTTGTTGTTGATAATACCAGTGCTTACAGAATGGATCCGGATGTTCCTCTTGTGGTGCCTGAAATTAATGCTGAAAATATCAGGGATTATAAAAAGAAGGGTATTATTGCTAATCCCAACTGTACCACCGCAGTAGCTCTAATGGGAATAGCTCCTATACATAGATATTCGCGTGTGAAAAGAATCGTCGCGTCGAGTTATCAGTCTGTTTCGGGTGCGGGAGCAAAAGCCATAAATGAACTTGAAAAGCAGATTAACAGCTGGGTTTCCAAAAAACCCCTGGAAAATAATGTGTTTCCGTACCAGATAGCTTTCAATGTTATTCCTCACATCGATTCTTTTGGCGAGAACGGATTTACCAAAGAGGAGATGAAGCTTCACAACGAGTCCAGAAAAATACTCGGAGATGAAAATCTTTCCGCGGTGTGTACCACTGTCCGGGTTCCGGTGTTCAGAGCTCACTCGGTTTCTGTAAATATTGAAACTGAGAGAAAAGTGACTGTGGAAAAAGCGCGTGAACTCATAGAAGCATTTCTCGGAGTTCAGCTTTGTGATGACATTTCAAAGAACATATATCCGATGCCTTTATACTGGAGCGGTAAAGATGACTGCGCTGTCGGAAGGCTGAGAGAGGACTATTCTGTCGAAAACGGGCTTTCCTTTTTTGTAGTGGGGGACCAGATTAGAAAGGGTGCGGCTCTTAATGCTGTTCAGATTGCCGAAGAATTGATTGCGGTTCTTTAATAACCCCGAAAGCTATAATAAAATCCCGTAAACAAAACAGGATTACGACTGATCAAAGAGTAAAAAAATCATCGAAGAAGAGCTTGAAAGTGAAAAGGGCCTGTCATCTAAATAACTTGAGTAAAGAATGCAGTAGGAATATTAAACTTGTTATTGAATATGATGGTACGCTTTTTAAAGGCTGGCAGGTTCAGAAAAATGACTTAAGCGTTCAGCAGGTAATCCAGGAAACCCTCGAAAAAATTACCCGCCATAGCGTAACTCTTTACGGATCTGGAAGAACGGATGCCGGAGTTCACGCGAAAGCCCAGGTTGCGAATTTCAAAACCTCAGACGCTATAAAGTGTAAAAATATGCGGAAAGCCTTAAACAGCATGCTTCCCGCTGGAGTAGTTGTGTCCGGTATTGCTGAAGTTGATAAGGATTTTCACTCGAGGTATTCAGCTAAAATAAAACATTACAGGTATCTTATTTTGAACAGGGAAATCCCCACTGCTCTTGAAAGAAACCGTGTCTGGCTTATACCTTATAAGCTTGACATAAAAGCGATGGAAAAAGGCGCCGCCTATCTTATAGGGAGGCATGATTTTAAATCCTTCGGAGTTAACCCCGGACATAAGGTTAACAATACTGTTAAGACAATATTTTCAGTTAGTGTTGTAAAGTCGGGTGCTAAAATAAGAATAGATATTATCGGGAACGGATTTCTTTATAAGATGGTTCGTTCGATAGTGGGGACTCTTGTGGACATTGGCAGGGGCAAAATAAAGCCGGCGGACGTGAAAAGTATTCTGCACGCGAAGGAAAGATCTTACGCTTCCAAAACCGCGCCCCCGCAGGGATTATATCTTTATAAAGTTACTTATTAACCGGGTTCGCAAAAAACAATCCACAGAAGATATACTACCGTCGAACTGTATAAAAAGACAATGGCAGGCATAGCAAAAAGAACCCACCTTGGGTCTCCCTGACGTGTTAACCATATAGATAAGAGTTTAAAAATTCCGCAGTATAGGGTAAATGCTATTGTGTATAACGTTGCCAGTAATCCGAGTAATGTTGAGGTTAAAAACCCGGCAAACGAAAATTCGATTAATCCTTTTGAGTAAAAGTAAATTACATAACTGTTAAGCGCAGCCCCGAGATATGACGCGGCCATTGATATAACAAGGGCACGCTCCAGATTTGTTTTTTTTATTATGGGGCTCATAATAGATATAGTATCTGACATATAGTATCTTGTGAATCAAAAAAAGACTAAAAACAAACTTTACTTAATATCAGAATGATATTCCTGAAGCGATTTAACGCCGGCTTCTCCCTGCTGATACGCGGCAATACCCTTTGTGGCGGCGAGAGCGGCGGCCACAGTGGTTATATACGGGATCTTATGTTGTATTGCTGCTTTGCGGACATATGAATCATCGTTTTTGCTTAGCCTGCCGGTCGGCGTATTTATAATCAGATGAATTTCTTTGTTTTTGACCGCGTCTACAATGTTCGGCCTGCCCTCATGAAATTTATTGATCAATTCGGATTGTATGCCTTGATTATCCAGGAAATCATGGGTTCCCCGGGTTGTTCTTACATTAAACCCCAAGTTCTTGAATTCTTTGGCAACTTTGGCAGCCTGCGGTTTGTCTTTATCCGAAACGGTGATTAAAACGGTTCCTTCGGAAGGAAGCAGCTGTTGCGCTCCTTCCTCAGCTTTGTAAAATGCCAGTCCAAATGAATTGGCCAGCCCGAGAACTTCACCGGTAGAACGCATTTCCGGCCCAAGGACAGGATCAACTTCCTGGAACATCGAAAACGGCAGGACAGCTTCCTTAACACCAAAATGAGGAATTTTCTTTTGAGTGAGATTAAGATCGGAAAGTTTCTTGCAGAGCATTAACTGTGTGGCAATCCGTGCCATTGAAATATTGCATACTTTTGAAACAAGGGGAACAGTTCTTGATGCCCGCGGGTTCGCTTCAAGAACGTATACAATGTCATCAGCTATGGCATATTGCATATTCATTAATCCCACGACATTAAGTGCCTTTGCGATTTTTTTTGTATAATCACAGATTGTTTTAATGTGTTTTTCGGGTATACTGACAGGAGGTATTACACACGCCGAATCTCCCGAATGAATCCCTGCCTGCTCAATATGTTCCATGACTGCCGGAACAAAAGCATCGGTTCCGTCAGCGATGGCATCAGCTTCCGCTTCAAGGGCATTTTCCAGAAATTTATCAATAAGAATAGGACGTTCCGGTGTAATATCTACGGCGGTAGAAACATATTTTTTGAGCATCTCTTCATCGTGAACAATTTCCATTCCCCGGCCGCCGAGAACGTATGACGGCCTGACCATAAGCGGATAGCCGATTTTTCCGGCAATAGCAAGGGCTTCTTTCAATGTGCTTGCCATTCCGGATTCCGGCATTGGAATATCAAGTTTTTCCATCACCTTTCGGAATCGGTCACGGTCTTCTGCCAGGTCTATTGTGTCAGGCGATGTTCCGAGTATTTTAACACCGGCTTCCTCTAATTCGTTGGCAATATTTAAAGGTGTCTGCCCTCCAAATTGGACAATGATTCCTTCGGGTTTTTCCTTTTCGTAAATGCTTAATACATCTTCAACAGTTAAAGGCTCAAAGTAGAGCTTGTCGGATGTGTCATAATCCGTTGAAACCGTTTCAGGGTTGCAGTTAACCATGATGGTTTCAAAACCTTCCTCCTTTAAAGCAAAGGCGGCATGAACACAGCAGTAATCGAACTCGATACCCTGCCCTATACGGTTAGGCCCTCCGCCCAGAACCATGATTTTCCGGTTTTTGCTTGTTGATACCTTGTCCGGAGCATTGTAGGTGGAGAAGTAATAAGCCGCGTTTTTCACACCGCTTACAGGTACAGGTTCCCATCCCTCAACAACTCCTATGGAAGTCCGGTGTTTTCGGATTTTCTTTTCCTCAATACCCAGGATTTGTGAAAGATACTTGTCTGAAAAACCGTCTTTCTTTGCTTTCGCAAGAAGCTCATCAGGGAGTTTCTTACCCTTGTATTTAATTATTTCTTCTTCAAGATTGACAAGTTCTTTCATCTCATTTATAAACCACGGTTTAATATGCGTTTTCCGATAGAGTTCTTCAATATCAGCCCCTTTACGCAACGCTTCGTACATTATGAACTGGCGTTCGCTTGAAGGTTCTTTTAAAAGCGCCATTAAGTCTTCAAGAGTCAGTTTATTGAAGTTCCTGGCGAAACCAAGGCCGTAACGCTTGTTTTCCAAAGAACGAATAGCTTTCTGGAGGGCTTCCTTGTAGTTTTTTCCGATACTCATGACTTCGCCTACAGCCCGCATCTGGGTTCCGAGTTTATCTTGAGCATCCTTGAATTTTTCAAATGCCCAGCGTGCGAACTTGACAACTACGTAATCACCAGATGGAGTGTATTTATCCAGTGTACCATCCCGCCAATAGGGAATTTCATCTAAAGTTAGTCCTGCCGCCAGCATTGAAGAGACAAGAGCAATGGGAAAACCTGTTGCCTTTGACGCGAGGGCGGAGGATCGTGATGTCCTTGGGTTGATTTCAATAACTACTACACGATCGGTTTTCGGATCATGAGCAAACTGAACATTGGTACCTCCGATTACCTGAATTGCCTCGACAATATCATATGAGTATTTTTGAAGGCGTTCCTGCAATTCGGGTGAAATTGTAAGCATTGGCGCGGTGCAGTAGGAGTCTCCCGTGTGAACACCCATGGCATCAACATTTTCAATAAAACAGACGGTAATCATCTTATTTTTTGCGTCACGTACAACTTCTAATTCTAATTCCTCCCACCCGAGCACAGATTCCTCAACGAGAATCTGGTTTACAAAACTGGCTGATATCCCGCGGCTTGCTATAATCCTTAATTCTTCGACATTATAAACCAGGCCGCCGCCTGTCCCGCCCATGGTATATGCCGGCCGGATAACAACAGGGTAGCCGAGTTCATCGGCAGCCTTTTCAGCGTCTTCAACGCTGTAAACAGCCTTGCTTTTCGGCATCTCTATGCCGAGCTTATCCATTGTTTCCTTAAAGGATATTCTATCTTCTCCGCGCTTGATAGCATCGATATTAACACCGATGATTTTTACCCCGTATTTATCGAGAACTCCCGATTGCGCGAGTTCTGAACTCAGGTTAAGCCCGGATTGCCCGCCGAGGTTTGGCAGTAACGCGTCAGGGCGTTCCTTTTCAATAATTTTTGTTATTGTCCTGGCGTTTAGCGGTTCAATGTATGTAATATCGGCCGTTCCGGGGTCGGTCATAATGGTAGCGGGATTTGAATTTATCAGAACTATCTTGTAACCCAGTTTGCGCAGAGCCTTGCATGCCTGGGTACCCGAATAGTCGAATTCGCAAGCCTGTCCTATTACTATAGGCCCTGATCCGATAATCATTACTTTTTTGATATCTTGTCGTCCCGGCATATAAAGCCCTCTCCCGTTTCAGGTTATATTATTGAAGTTTTAAATAAGATAAAGAAACATGGGTTTTGTGTCAAGGAAGTATTTAAAAAACATTTTTCGGCAAGGCCCTGTGAAATATGATATAATAACCCTCTGTATGAGTTTTCACTTGCAATATAAGGGTGGGTTATTGTAGCATCTGAACTTTGTGTTTGAGTATGAGAATAGAAAAAGAGGGGTTGAAGTTGAAAATGAATAGATTGAAAAAGATATCAATATTGCTGGGATTGATTCTGGCGGTGCTGGCGTGTCCAGTGTGTGCCCAGGGAAAAGCAGTAAGCATAGACGTTGAAAATGCTGATATAGTGGCTGTCTTGAAGATGGTGGTTGCCCAGCAGGACGATTTGAATATTGTTATAAGCGATAACGTTGTGGGTAATGTCACGGTACAGCTTGACAATGTTACCCTTGAACAGGCTCTTGACGCGATTCTTAAGATGAACAACTATACCTATGAGATGGATGACAATATTATCCATATCATGTCATACCAGGATGTCCAGCATGAGGAAAGGTTCGCGAAGAAACAGACAAAGGTATTTAGTCTGCAGAACGCGGATGTCCTTGATATCAAACGTATTATCCTATCCATGAAGACAACCAGAGGAAAGATAGAGTTAAACGCGAGGAATAATCAAATAATCGTAACGGATACCCCTGGCAAGATAAAAGAGATTGGAGAAGCTATTAAGGAGCTTGACCAGCCTGTGGAAATACGCAGATATAACATCCTTTATGCCGATATTGAAGATATTCAGGCTAAATTACTGCGGATTATACCCAAGGAAAAGGGAGAGGTTTTTGTAGATAACAAGAATAATGCGATTGTAGTGAAAGCCACACCGATTATCCTTAAAGATATTGATGAGCTTATAAAAGGATGGGATTACCAGCCCAGACAGGTTTTGATTGAATCAAAGATGGTTAAGATAACGCTGGATGACGAGACCAAGCTTGGTGTTCAATGGGAATTTAAAACAGGGGAAGGCAATAAGTTCGTTGACCTTGTTACAAAGCTTACTACAAGTGCCGCTACAGGAGGATTTTTTACTCTTGGATCTTTAACCGCGGGAGAGTATTCAGCGACAATCGAAGCCCTAAAAGAAAATAAGTTTGCCGAGGTTCTTTCCGCGCCGAGGATAGTTGTCCTTGACGGGGAGGAAGCAAAAATTCTTGTTGGAAGCAGCGAACCTTATGTAGTCGCTACAACTGACCCGATTACCCATCTTCTTATTCAAGAGATAAAGTATATTGATGTAGGGATAAAGCTGGTTGTTACACCAAGAATAGGAGAGGATAATTTTATAACCATGAAAGTTCATCCTGAGGTTAGCAAGGGAGAATACGTCTTAAATGACCAGGCTGTCAGGGTTATCCTTACCGAGGCTGATACTACGATGATGGTAAAAGACGGTGAGACCGCGATACTCGGAGGCCTTATAGATACAGAGAAATCTAAGGAGATAGATAAAGTACCTTTACTTGGAGATATACCTCTTCTTGGATTGTTATTCAGGAAAAATGTTGATATAGAAACGAAAACCGAATTGATTATCTTTATAACGCCCCGCATTTTAACCGATGAAAGGCGGGTGGATATTTCAAAAGAAGAATGGGAAAATTTCAATGACAGGACAAGGCAGTTTGACAAAAAAATTGAATTTGAGAGAGAAATGAAAATAAAGATGAAAAAATCTCCTTATGATGAGAATGAATTAATACCGGCCAGCAGGGAAAACAAAACTTTGCTGGAAGAATATAAAGGATTTCCTGTGACAAATACGGATTTAGATAAAGAAGCCGCGAAAACTGTTGAACCGGTATCAGAAGAATCGCTTTCTATTTCCGCGGAACCGGCAGGGGAATAAACAATGGCAGATTTTCCTGATAAACAGCATGTTGTCTCATTAAAGGATTATCTGCAGATTATATTCCGCAGAAAAAGTTCCTTCCTGGTCCCTTTTCTGGTTGTCTTTTTAACTGCATTGATTGGCAGTTTTTTTCTTCCGAGGTATTATAAGTCGTCTGTGTTAATGCTGGTAGAGGAAGAAGCAGAGGTTGTAAATCCACTGGCGAGGGAAGCAAGGCTGTCGAGAAGGCCGGAGAAAATATCTCTGGCAGAGCAGATGCAGACACTCACCTTTAAAATCCTCAATTACCCTAATTTGATTAAACTGGTTAGAGATTTGGGATTAGATAAAAATATTACAGACCTTTTGGCATTTGAAAAACTTATTGCGGGAATCCCAAAACGTACAGAAACAAAGATGCGAGCCCCTGAAGTCTTTGAGATATCTTATGAGGATAAAGATCCTCAATTATCACGAAGCTTGATTAATACACTTATCAGGATTTTTATAGAAGAAACGGCTGCCCGAAAGAAAAAGAGGGCTTTAATAGCTGTTGATTTTGCCGAAGCCGAAGCGGAACTTTATAAAAAGAAGCTTGAGGAATCCGAAAAAATTCTGTATGAGTATAAGAAAAAGTATCCTCTCCAATTACCCGGTAAAGGGGAAAGTTTGAATGTAGAAATGCTGATTAATTATCAAACCCAGCTTACTTCCATTGATATGGCTTTGAATGAGGCGGAAAAAGAGGTTAATTTACTAAAAAGACAAATGTCCGGCCAGGAATCGGTGGTAATTACCGAAGAACTCATAACTTTAAACCCCATAGTAAACCGCTTAAATAATAAACTTCAGGATTTACAGTTAAAATTGGATATGCTTATGACGGAAATGCCAGAATCACCCGAAGTGCTGGATGTCCAACTGGAAATTGAAGATGTCAGCGAAAAGTTAAGTTTAGAAACCGAAAAACTGGTAGATGGAGAAACGTCTGTAACTGCTCCGCTTTTTTACCGGAGGCTGCAGCAGAAACTTAAAGATGCTCATGATCTGGTAGATAAATTGGATGTCAGAAAAGAGACGCTGATAAACCTGGTTGAAGAATATGAAACAAAAATTAAAAGCCTTGATGAACAACAGATGGAGTATGTCCGGCTATTCAGGGACAGCGAGGTCAATAAAAAAATATACGATATGCTTCTTATAAAAGCGGAGGAAAACAGATTAACTGCCGATGAGGTAAAAGAAAAGGGAACTGTGTATGAGATATTGGAAGATGCCCGTTTACCCTTGACACCCTCAAGGCCAAAAAAACTAATGATTGCCATTGTGGCTTTTATTATTGGAATTTTTTTCGGTTTTGGTTGTGTTTTTTTAACAGAATTCGCGGACCATTCTTTACGTGGAGTTGAAGACGTAAGAAGATATATGAAACTTCCTATTCTGGGTTCTATCTCTAAGATAGAACTGGAAAAGGATATAAAAGCCGGCAAGGTTCATCAGAAAAAAATTGTAGCAGTAATAACCATTTTATTTTTGGGTTTTATTATAATGATGGTTGTAAATTCATGTATACAGGATAGAAAGATAACACAGGAAATAATCAGGACATCTGTTTCAAACAATATAGAGACAGAATAACCGGAGAAAATAAGCTATGACAGCTAATCTTAGTGACGCGTTAAAAAAAGCCGCGGAGCTGAAGAAAGAGAGTTTAGGCAAGGAAAATCTATCAACCGATCCTGAATTTGAAGTGAAAACTGAATCTCTTACTGATAGCGATACTGCTGTTGCTGAAGAAATAGTTGCGAACCGTGTTGACCCGCGGGTAATTGCGTATTATGAAGGCAATGGAAAAATATTGGAAGAGTATCGCACGCTTCTCATGCATATAATGTCTCTTGATACGGCATCTGAGATTAAAACCTTGGCTGTAACGAGTGCTCATCCGGGTGAAGGAAAAACCGTTACCGCGTTGAATCTGGGTGTTGTAATGGCACGCAATTTCAGTAAACAAACCCTACTCGTGGATTGCAATATGCGCAACCCGGCTGTTCATAGATTTCTGGGGATAAAGGCAGAAGAGGGGTTAAGTAATATTTTAAAAGATGATGTACCCTTTAATGTTGAGTTAATGCAAACCGATATAAATAATTTGAGTATCCTTCCGGCAGGGAAAATTTCTTCAAATCCTTCCCAGATACTTGCATCTGCAAGAATGGAAAATTTATTAAGGGAACTGAAAAACAGTTTTGATTACGTAATCTTTGATACCCCCGCTGTAATGCCTTACGCTGATGCGAAAATTTTGGCACCTCTCGTTGATGGAGTGTTATTGGTAATAAAAGCTGGCGCAACGCGCCGGGAAGTGGTTCAGCGTGCAGAATCTATTCTTGCCGGGGTACAGTCAAGGGTTCTTGGGTATATCTTAGCTGGAGTGGAATATCACATACCTGAGTATATCCACCGCCACCTATAATTGGGAGAAAAATTGATCGAATTGAACTTTAACCAGAATCCAATTTGGTGGGTTTTGGTTTTTTAATTTTGGAGAAGAAATATGAAAATAATTAATGTCGTAGGTGCCAGGCCCAATTTCATGAAAATAGCACCAATCATGGATGAAATGAAAAAATATTCTAAAATTGAGCCCATTCTTGTTCATACAGGCCAGCATTATGATAAAGAAATGTCTAAGTTGTTTTTTGATGATTTAAAATTGCCGACACCCAATATATATTTAGGAGTTGGTTCCGGTTCACATGCTGTACAGACGGCCAAGATTATGGTTGAATTTGAGAAAATAGTAATAAAAGAAAGGCCTGATTTGGTAGTTGTGGTAGGTGATGTTAACTCAACAATTGCGTGTGCTTTAACGGCGGTAAAGCTTTTTATTCCTGTGGCTCATGTTGAAGCGGGACTAAGAAGTTTTGACCGAGATATGCCTGAAGAGATAAATAGGATTTTAACCGATGCCATTTCGGATTATTTATTTACTACTTGCTGTGACGCAAACGATAATTTATTGAAAGAAGGAATTCCAAAGAAAAAAATTCATTTTGTCGGCAATGTGATGATAGATA
>CBDURG010000061.1:0-11613 GCA_965369805.1 uncultured bacterium | reverse complement strand
GTAAAAAGTATCAAGATGTTTTAAATTGGGTACAAGAACAAAGACCGGATCTTCATCCTAAAGGCGCTTTATATGTAACCATCGATGAAATATTTTCTGGAGACAAGAAAATAATATGAGAATTAGCTTAAAATCTGGAGAGGGGTAAATTACAATAACCCGGAGGGGTTGCCGAATTCTCTTGAGATACGCGGATTTAACAATGGCGGGTAGAAAGATCTTTGTGCCTAGAGTTTTTCTACAGCCTTGTTAGATAGAAAATTTAAATAAAGGAAATTCGTTATGAATTGGTTAACAATATTTAAATCAATCCTTATCCTTTTTGCTATTGTGAATCCAATTGGAAGTATCCCCATCTTTTTGCAACTCACAAGCAATATGGCACCCAAGGTACGATACCGTGCTTTTAGAACCGGGGTGCTTGTTTCCGGAGCTATTCTTTTTGCGTTTATTGTTTTGGGGAAAAGTATCCTGACCCATTTCTTTCAAATTACCCTTGCTGATCTTATGGCAGCTGGCGGATTACTCCTTTTAATTATCGCTATCGACCACCTCATTTTTGGTTCACTTGTACGTGGTGTGATGAGGGAAGAACAGCAAGATCCGCATCATGTCGGAGCGGTACCGATTGCCTGTCCTATTCTTGCCGGGCCCGGCGCGATGATGACCGTGTTAGTAACATTTTCCGAACATGGTTTTCTTGTCGCGTTTATTTCCATTACTGTAGTTTTCGGAATTACCTGGTTAATTCTTCGTTTTATCGATGTATTGTATAATTTCCTTGGTAAAACTATTTGCACAGTACTTTCCAAAGTTTTCGCTTTATTTATTGCAGCTATCGGAATACGCCTTTTAATGCAAGGATTGTCTCAATATTTTCAATAGAGATTATCTCAGCTATCGTTAACTAAAAAGGCTATGTTCTTTAAACATCTGCGCATTATCAAAATATGACAAAGAAGGAAAACCGTATGATTGAGAAACTGCCAGAAAGTGAAGGCTCTGCTTTTGGGGTCAAGATTACCGGGAAAGTTTCGTTAGAAATGGAAAAGGAGTGGATAAGCAAGATTGAAAAGGTAATCGAAGAACACGGGAAGGTTAATGCCCTGGTTTTCCTTGATAAACACGCAAGTTGGGGGCTTAAAGCCGGGATTGAAGATTTAAAATGGATTTTGACACACATGAAGAAAATCAAGAAAATTGCTATTGTCGCGGATAGTAATTTTTGGAAGTGGTATGTGGCTATTGATAAGCCGTTTGGGAAAATGGCCGGCATAGAGGAAAAATACTTTGAGCCAACAGAAATAGCTACTGCCTGGAAGTGGCTTAAGGAATGAACTCCACAAATAAAAGAAAATTTATACAGTGGTTAATCTTGCCAACCGTAATAGTTACAATATTGTTAGGCTGGAAATATCCACTCCTTGGATTTAGCGTCCCTGTTGTTATGGTAATGGGTTTAGTTGGCGGCATATTTCGCGGGCGTTATGTATGCGGCAATTTATGCCCCCGCGGCGCATTTTTTGACCGCATTATTTCTCATCTAAGTTTTGATCGCGGTATTCCAAGTTTTTTTAGAAATAAATATTTGCGAATAATTCTTTTCATCCTATTGATGGGATTTATGGGGTATCGCATTTCTCAAAATCCAGCAGAAATAACTCACTGGGGAATAGCCTTTTGGCTTATGTGCGTTGTTACAACTTTTTTGGGCATTATTCTTGGTGTTTTTCTTCACCATAGATGCTGGTGTTCATTTTGCCCTATGGGGTCAGTGCAAAATTTCTTAGGCGGCAAAAAAAATCAACTCAAAATAGATAAAGAGAAATGTATTGAATGCGGCCTATGCGAAAAAAAATGCCCTATGGATCTTCCAATTGTTAGTTACAAAGAAAGCGGCCAAATGTCTGATAGAGACTGTCTGAAGTGTTCTGAATGTATAAATGTTTGCCCTAACAATGCTTTATCATGGCCTAATCAACAGAACCTATAGCAATTAACAATTCGCGGCGGCGTTATGCTAACAGGAGAAAAAAGGAGAGTGAATTATGATTATCAAAAAACTATCTGAGGTCAAAATTATAGATAACGCGCATGGCGTTGATGCTAGAAATCTATACAATACAAACGAGGCTATGATCACAGTCATTACATTAGCACCCGGACAATCATTGAAGCGCCATGTTACTCCGGTTGATGTGGCATTTTATGTGCTTCAAGGGACGGGGATAGTGGAAATTGGCAATGAGAAAATGGAAGTCACAATAGATACGCTTGTTGAAAGTCCGAAAGATATCGTACATTGCTGGTATAATGAGAGCAGCAGCCCACTACGGTTCATGGTAGTGAAAGCTCCCAAACCAGAAAAGAAGACTGTGTTTATAGGAAGTTGAAATTATGCATAACTAATTGTTACAGCTAACCGTTATACATATGAAAAAGGAGCCCGGATGAAAATTAAATTTACGTTTGTCCTGATTATTGCGGTATTTATTTCTTTAACGGCTTCTCTTTCTTTTGCGGATACAAATGATGATCTACAAATAGTCGTTAAAGGTAATAGCAATTTTGGTTTTGATTTATATCAAGAACTCAAAAGAAAAGAAGGGAATTTATTTTTCTCGCCCTACAGTATCTCCACAGCACTTGTAATGACTTACGCTGGCGCGAAAGGCCAAACTGAAAAAGAAATGGCAGAAGTTTTACATTTTTCTTTAAGCCAGGAGCCGCTGCACGCGTCATTTTCCAATCTCCAGTCAAAATTAAATGCTATCCAAAATAAAGGCTATATCAAACTCAGCATAGCTAATTCATTGTGGGCGCAAGAGGGGTATCATTTTTTGGACACTTTTTTTGATATGACTAAAAGGTACTATGGCGCCGGGTTAAATTTCGTTGACTTTGAAAAAGAAACCGAAGCCGCAAGAATAACCATTAATACATGGGTAGAAAGCGAAACACAACAGAAAATTAAAGACTTAATCAAGCCGGGCATGATCAATCCACTTACAACATTGGTTCTCTGCAACGCAATCTATTTTAAGGGAAACTGGTTAGATGAATTCGATAAAGAAAGAACCATGGATGCTGATTTTTATGTTTCCCCTGAGAAAAGAATGAAAGTTTCCATGATGCGCGAAACATCATACTTTAAATTTCGAGATTTCAACGACTTTAGCGCTATAGAGTTACCCTATGAAGACAATGATTTATCTATGGTTATTTTTCTGCCTAAAAAAGTTGACGGTTTAGCGGATCTTGAAAAAAGACTAACAAATAATAATGTAAAAGAGTGGATGGGTGAACTCTTGAATTCTTACAGATCAAAAATATCGGTAAGTTTGCCTAAATTTAAAACTACATGCGAGCTTGAATTAGCAGATGTTCTTGTTAATATGGGTATGCTAAGCGCTTTTTCTCTTCCACCGGCTGATTTTTCCGGGATGACCGGCAAAAAAGGGTTTTTTATAAGTAAAGTTATTCACAAAGCTTTTGTGGATGTCAATGAGGAAGGAACAGAAGCTGCTGCCGCAACAGCGGTTGCTATGGCAAAAGGTATTAGCAAAACTTTATTGTTTCAGGCAGATCATCCTTTTGTATTTTTAATACGTGAAAATCAAACAGGAAGCATTTTGTTTATTGGAAGAATTGTTGATCCGACAAAATAAAAACGTACAACAAATCACTCTCTTTAGGCTAAAAGTCAAGTTTTGCTGTTAGTTTATAGTTTACTATTGCATAGGCTTGCTTTGTTACGCGGAATAAAATACATATTATATCCACGATTGTACTGTGGTATACTCTATTATAAAAGAAATACGTTGGAATTTGTTTGAAAATGAAAAACTTAAGAGAACAAGAGGGGCATCATTTAATGTTATTTGAATATAAAAAAAATATAATGACAAAAAGCATATATTTATGAAACCCCTGAAGCTGCTATTGGCTTTTGTCCTGATGGGATTAATTTTGTCGAGCTGCTCTTCTGGTAAAGACTGGCGCACCGCCAGTCGGGAACCGGCGGGAATCGCGCCCGACCCTTCAGTCACAAATGAAGCAGTTCTGCACGTCTACGGTGCCAACGCCTGGGGCTGGCGCGGCTGGTTTGCTATTCACACCTGGATCGCCGCCAAGCGAACCGGCGAAGCATCCTACACGGTGTACGATGTGGTCGGTTGGCGCGGTTATCACAATCAGTCAGTTCTGAGGATTACCCAAGACGTCCCCGACCGCTATTGGTACGGCGAGAAGCCCCGAATTCTTAAAGAGCATAGGGGAGCGAGAGTTGACGAGCTGATTGATGCCGTCGACAAGGCTGCCCACGTCTACCCTTGGAAAACGACCTACAAGGCATTTCCGGGCCCAAACAGCAACACTTTTACCGCCTGGATTGCCAAGCAGGTGCCGGAACTGGAGTTAGACCTTCCATTTTCTGCTATCGGCAGCGGTTATGGAAAAGAGGGCCGAAAGAAGGGGTCAAATATTTGACCCTGAAAAACAAAGAGGAGGAACAGATATGGGTGACCAGGGAAGAAAAGACAAAGGCAAAAGGGAACAACAGAAAAAGGCTCATCTTAGCCCAAAAGACAAACGAAAATTGAAAAGAGAAAAGAAGAAATGAGAAAAATAGCCGCTGTTGTCCCTGTTTTATTTTGCACATCAATTCATTGCATGGATGGAAGGATACAGGAACCTATGTTGACACAATAACTGAACCGGGATCATGTAAAATCCTTGCTGAGAATAAAGACAAAAGATCACTTAATTCCATTATAGAGGAGACTGGTTAAATGGAGATACAAAGAGAAAGCAAACCGAAAAGTAATCGAACAATACTTGTAATTATTGTTGTTATTCTTTTATTGTTATTTCTTTTGGCTCTGAGGGCTTGTAAGGCTGATACCGGACAAACAATAGATTTGAAGGCGGTGGATAATAAGTCTACAAAAACAGGGATCCTGGAAGTTAAGGCAGTCAAGGGTTTCCCCTTTATCGTTTACAACTCTGAATCTGGAACTGAGGCCGCGAAAGGAACCTGTGGTATGAGCAGGACTGAAATCGAGCCTGGAAAGTACATGGTTAAGGTGAAACCGGATAATGCGGACCTGGTTCCTCTGGGAATTGCGGTAATCCGGGAAAATAAGACTACTACTCTTGAATTTAAGGGGTTTGGTACGCTTTTTGTTGATGCGGTTAAAGATTTTATCAAATATAGCGTTGTGGATCGTGACGGTAATTTGATTGCTAGCGGTGATACCAGGATTTCAAGGATTGGGTTGCCGGTTGGAGCTTATATGGTTAAGGCAAATGCCGGCGGAATAGAGATCCGTAAGAAGGCGATTATTGAAGATGGCAAACAAAAAGTAATTGTTTTTGATGATTTAGGAACACTTTTTGTTTCGGGTTCTAAGGATTTTGTCAAATACAACGTGTTTAACAAGAATGGCGAACAAGTAGAACAGGGAGATACAAATATTACAACGTTACTTCTCCCAGCCGGCATCTATACCGTTGAGACAACAGTTCTCGGGAAAAAATCTATCGATTCAGTTTCGATTGGCAAAAAGCAGGCTGTTCGTATTGTCCTAAATTCTTCTGGGGCTCTGCGGTAAGGATAATAAGCAAGTTGATTCTGGAAGGATTTGTACTTTGGGGAAAATTAGGAAAAATACTGACGGGGTGCCAATCTTTACATTTGACAAAAATGAGAAAAAAAACAATAATTCAATCTAATTACTTTCACCTCGACTGAATAAGCGCTTGCGACAATAAAATATTGATGTTATGCTCGCGCAATGTGGCTGATCCAGGCCGTTGGGCCGTGTGAAAATTTACAATTTATTACAAAAGGAGATTGGGATGAAGATCTATGTAGGAAATTTGTCGTATGAGGTCACTGAAGAGGACCTGAAGTTGGCTTTAGAACAATTCGGGCAGGTTGAATCCGCTACCATTATAAAAGACAAGCAGAGCGGCCAATCAAAAGGATTTGGATTTGTGGAGATGGCCTCTAAAACTGAAGGGCAGTCCGCAATCGACGGCCTAAGCGGTAAAGAGCTGAAAGGAAGAGAGCTTAACCTGAGTGAGGCTCGCCCTCGCACCGAAGGCCGCAGTGGTGGTAGAGGTGGATTTGGAGGCAGTAGAGGAGGGCCCGGCGGCAGCAGCGGTGGATTCGGAAACAGTAGAGGCGGATCCGGCGGCAGCAGGGGTGGATTCGGAGGCAGTAGAGGCGGATCCGGCGGCAGCAGCGGTGGATTCGGAGGCAGTAGAGGCGGATCCGGCGGTAGTAAAGGAGGATTCGGAGGCAGTAGAGGCGGATCCGGCGGCAGCAGCGGTGGATTCGGAGGCAGCAGAGGCGGATCCGGAGGCAACAGGGGTGGATCCGGCGGTAGTAGAGGAGGACAAGGGCGCGGCAGGTAAAGGCCAAAAGCATGAAATATTCACAGGCAAAACAGGGAAGGATATTTGTTATCCGCCTTGAAGACGGGGATATCATTCACGAGGAAATTGAAAAATTTGCCCGTGAAAAATCTATTACCGCGGGGGCTTTAATCATCCTCGGGGGAATTGACAAAGACAGCAAGCTTGTGGTAGGCCCTGAGCACGGGCGGGAAAAACCGGTTGTCCCGATGGAACACGTCCTTGACAATGTCCATGAGATAGCAGGAACAGGAACCCTTTTCTTAGGGGAAAAAGGCAGTCCGGTATTGCATATGCACATATCCTGCGGAAGAAAATCGTCAACGGTAACCGGCTGTGTCCGTAAAGGTGTAAAGGCATGGCATATATTAGAGGTTGTCTTATTTGAGTTGGTTGATACTGCCGCGGTTCGTGTTTTGGATTCTGTTACAGGTTTTGAATTATTAAAGCCCTAACATAAAAACAGCATTAATAGGAAAAAAATAGATAGAAAAATCAACCATGCCATTTACAACAGGAAAAATTAAAGCTCTTTGTTTCGATTTTGGAAACACTCTTATCGAATTCGGGCCGACACAGGTTGCCCATCAGTATTCTGTCCTTGAACAAACATTGACAGGGCTGTTTGGTTCCTGCGACACCGCGCGCTTAAAATTCATAAGGGACCGCCAAATTGCCGCTCCGCTCAATAACAACTGCAGGGAGAGTACTCTGGAATCTCTCTGCTCGGAGTTAATCCATGAAATTTACGATGTCACGCCGGAAAAATCACACGTAGATATTCTGGTTCAGACCCGTTATGAATCATTTGTCAACATTGTAAAACTCCCCGACGGCCTTCTGTCATTGTTGAACAAGCTTTCCGGACAATACTGTTTTGGTTTTCTCTCAAACTATCCGTGCGGCCGGTCTATCCGCGACAGTTTAAAGAAAATTGGATTATTCAACATGTTTAAAACAATAGTTGTTTCCGGCGATGTTGGTTATGTAAAGCCTCATGCCAGGCCATTCGAAATTATGTTGTCTCAGCTTGATTTCTCTCCCTCAGAATGTGTTTATATCGGTGACAATTGGGTAGCGGATGTGCAGGGATCAAAAAAAATGGGTATGAACTCTATTTTCACAACCCAGTATGTACCCTATGAAATCTTCAAACCCTCTAAAGGAGATTTTTCTCCGGACGCGCGCATCAATCATCTTGACGAACTTGAGCGGTTAATGCTACCCTGACCCGTAAATATCAGGCCTCACAAGATTATATTAAAAAATGGAGGTAACCATGGTTAAAGCCGCGGCACGTCATATCCTGGTAAAAACACAGGAAGAATGTGAAAACATCAAAAAACAGATTGAAACCGGAACTGATTTTGCCGAATTGGCAAAAAAATATTCCCAGTGTCCTTCCGGCCAGAGCGGTGGAGTTCTGGGTGAATTTTCCCCGGGACAAATGGTTCGGGAATTTGATCAAGTTGTTTTTAATGAAGATGTCGGAAAAGTTCACGGCCCTGTTCAAACACAGTTTGGTTTTCATCTTATTGAAATAACCAACCGCGGGTAATTATACGGGGAATTTATAGAACAACTTTTTATATTGACATTCCGGTATTAACTGAGATATAGTCCACCTTAATAATTACAATTGCAGGTGGTAAAATTAAAGAATAAAGACAGAAATCTTAGGCCGCAAGGTGTTAGAAAGATCGCTTTGCGGTTTTGTTTTCTATCTTATAATTTATTTAATTTTACAAAAAGAAAGAAGGAGAGCAGTAATGGCAAAAGGCGAAGTAAAATGGTTTAATGACAAAAAAGGTTTCGGGTTTATCACTCTTGAATCTGGTGAAGATATTTTTGTTCATCATTCTGAAATCCAGGGTGATGGTTTTAAGTCTTTGAATGAAGGGCAAAAAATCGAGTGTGAGACTCAAAGCGGCCCTAAAGGCGAGCAGGCTACGAATGTTGTTAAGTTGTAACAAAAACGGTTACAAAAAAGGATAGTGCTTCTATGGGTGAGACATTAAAACCACTTGTAATCGGCGATATAGAAATAAAGGTGCCAATTATTCAGGGCGGTATGGGCGTTAGGGTTTCTACGTCAGCTCTGGCCAGCGCTGTCGCGAATTGCGGAGGAGCAGGAACCATAGCCAGCGTAGGGCTCTCAGTTGAGGCTGAAGAAAGCGGGATAAAAGATTTTGTCGCAAACTCAAACGACGCTCTCAGAAAAGAAATACGGCGGGCCAAAGAGTTAACACAGGGTGTTGTGGGTGTTAACATAATGGTAGCTCTTTCCAATTACGAAGATCTGGTAAAGGCTGCCGTATCGGAACAAATAGATTTTATTGTTTCAGGCGCCGGCCTGCCTCTGAAAATGCCGGCACTCACCGCGGGCTCCACGGCAAAGCTGATACCCATTGTTTCTTCTGTAAGGGTAGCCGACTTGATAATAAAAACCTGGAAAAAACGCTATAACCGCGTACCCGACGCTATTGTTGTAGAGGGGCCTCTTGCCGGCGGCCATTTAGGATATAGATTTGAAGACCTGCGGCAAGAAAAAACAGCCAGCCTGGAAGAACTTCTAACCGAGATTTTAAAAACAGTCAGACAATATGAAAAAGATTTAAATGTAAAGATACCTGTTATCGCGGGAGGCGGTATTTTTAACGGCAAAGACATTGCCGAAATTCTAAATCTGGGAGCAAGCGGTGTTCAAATAGGAACTCGTTTTGTCGCCACAGAAGAATGTTCTGTCCCTGATGACTTTAAACAGCTATATCTTAAAACAGAAACACAAGATACCTTTATTATAAAAAGCCCTGTGGGTCTGCCGGGAAGAACAATAAGAACAAAATTTGTCGAAAAAATAATGCAGGGCGTAAAATTTCCTTTTGTCTGCAAGTATAAATGCCTTAAAACATGTGACCCCGCAAAAGCACCTTACTGCATAGCCAAGGCTTTACTCAACGCGGTAAAGGGAGATCTCGACAATGCTGTTGTGTTCGCCGGAAGCACAGTCTCAAGAATCAAAAAAATCGTTTCCGTGAAAGAATTAATGGACGAACTTGTTACGGAAACAGAACTTGCGCTGCGCGCTACAGCCTGATTCACAAGCTTCTGAAAAACCTCTCCGAACCAGAATTTACCATACCCCAAAATGGAGCGCCTTTGCTTTGGTTTTCGGTGTATTTTTCGTGAATTTTACCCTGATGATAACCATGTTAATTAATTACCTTCACCGTCAATAATTGCTTTTTCCTCGACAGTAATTTTTCACACGGTTTTCTTCTTTTCGGACTTGTTAATAACATGTGAGCAGCTTGTTAAATTATTTTTTCTCTCCTCGCTTCGAAAAAATTTTTAAAAAACCGCGTCTTGTCTGACGAGAAACCAAACCAAACACAATAAAACCCCACAAGTTATCCACAAGTGATGCTTATTTGTAATATCCTGGCACACCGCGAGTTACAAAACCTTGTACTACGTTGTTAGTTTTTTAGGACACAACAACTCTTTTCTTGACAAGGAACCACGATATTGACATAATTCTGTATTCTTAAGCTGTGTTCTGTCTTATCACCGTTTGGGGAAAACCTGTGGATAAAGGATAAAATCAGAAACGTTACCAAAGGGTTACAGAAATTGGAAAATTTGTGGAGAAAAATTTGTAAAGATCTGGAAAAAGAGCTCACGGCCTATGCGTACGATGATTGGATTAAACCGCTAAAACCGGTTTCTTTCGACGAGAATCAGCTTACACTGTCTTCTCCCATAAAATTTCACGCTAATTGGGTCAAGGACCATTACCTCGACAGTATAAAAACCATCGCAAAAAAAGTAACCGACAATGAAATCGATATAGCGTTTGTCGTGTCTAGTAGAAGAGATCTGGATTTTGAAGAAAAACCTGTTCAGAAAAAAAGATTGCCTCTGTTTTCGTCCATGGAAAGACATTTTGAAACAAACTTAAAACCCACCTTTACTTTCGAGAATTTTATTGTCGGCGACAGCAACAGGCTCGCGAATGCTGTATGTACCGCCGTTGTAAAATCCCCTGGAACGGCTTATAACCCGCTTTTCATATACGGCACAGTAGGCCTGGGAAAAACCCACCTGCTGCATGCCATTGGAAACCAGGTAATAATAAACAAAAAGAGAGCCCGGGTGTACTACACAACAAGCGAAAGCTTTGGCAACCAGATGATTGAAGCCCTGCAAAACAAAACAATGGTTAAATTCAGGGAAAAATACCGCAGGATAGATGTTCTTCTAATAGATGACATACAGTTTCTCGGCGGAAAGGAAATGATGCAGGAAGAATTTTTTCACACATTTAATGCCCTTTATGACGCAAGTAAACAAATTGTTGTTTCAAGTGACAGGCCGCCTGACGAAATTCCAAGGCTTGAAAACAGGCTTGTTAACCGTTTTGAAATGGGGTTTTTGGGAGACATACAGATTCCCAATCTTGAAACAAGAATCGCGATCTTAAGAGAAAAAAGAAAAGGTTTCTCCATAAAAATCAGCGATGAGATAATAACCTTTATAGCTGAAAGAATAAAATCCAACGTGAGAAAATTAGAGGGCGCGCTTAAAAGGCTGGCGGCATATGTATCTCTTGACCCGGACACAGAAATTACGGCAGGAATTGCTGAGCAGATTCTTGGGAACCTCCTAACTGTTATTGAAGAAAAAAACATCAGTATAGAATCTATTCAGAAAAAAACCGCCGAATATTACGATATAAGGGTCGCTGATATGCAAAGCAAGAAAAAACCCCAGCAGATAGCCTTCCCGCGCCAGGTAGCTATGTATTTATCAAGGATGCTTACAAAAGCGTCTCTTCCTGAAATCGGAAACTCTTTTGGCGGGCGTGACCATACAACTGTAATGTACGCGGTAAGCCAGATTCAAAAGAAGATTGACCAGGATAAAAATTTCAATAGAACGATAGAAATGCTTACAAAAAAAATAAAGGAATAAAGTATTCAGAAGTTGTTAATCTTTTGTTAATAAATGTGGAGTTTTTTCTAAGCTGTGAATAACATATGTGTTATCAACAAGTTTTCAACAAAGTTTTTGAATCCTTTTTTACTCGGAAATGATAAACTTATCTGATATACTAACACCCCATTAATACTACTACTACTAAAGATATTTATATGTAATAGTATTAAGCAATAGCAATTTTGTGGAAAAAGG
>CBDURG010000060.1:0-11732 GCA_965369805.1 uncultured bacterium | reverse complement strand
TAATAAAATTAACAATTTTTGATACCATGCTACTTCCCAAACGGTAAAATCTTCTTAAACGTCTCTGTCGCCTTTTCTGTCGCTTCTTTGCCGGCATCCACAGCCTTCTCCGTGGTCTCTTTTACCTGTTCCACATCTATTTCCTTAACCGCGTCTACAGCTTTTCCAACAGTTTTCTGGGTTATCTCGGACGCTTCCTTTAAGGTTTCATCAAATTGTGTCTTTAACGGACCTAAATCAAAGTTGGCAAGGCTGGCAATGGTAGTGTTTGCAAACGCCTTAACTAAAATCAGGCTGACAAGGGCATAGGGGCTAGTTATATTTTCATACCGCTCATCAATGTTCACGTTGAATTCTCTTACTTTCGGCGGGGTTCCTTTGGAGTAATCTTTATATATAACTTTGCCTATTTTTAACTCCAGTACATCTATTTGTAATGGAGGCATTTTTGCCTTTTCTTTCTTTACCGAAGGTTTTTCCGACGGCATTTCTTCTTTTTCTTCTTCCTGTACCACTTTTAGCGCATTGAGATTGAGCTCGCCTTTTTCATTTTTCACAACAACAAATTCTTTTAAATTTACTCTCAATTCCTCCAGATGCACCTTCCCTTTGAAAAATGCTCCCAAATCATAATCCACATAGATTTCCGGTATATCCACCATTATTTTGTCTTCATATCCTTCCGGATTATGAAGCTGAAGGCCTTCAATTCCTACAAGAGTCTCAGTAATACCTACATCAAGACTTTGCATATCCAATTGAAGGCCTGTAACCATCTCCACTCCCTTCTCAACGGACACTTTAGCAATCATGTTTTTGGCAAACAACAGAGCTGCAACTAATAGCAATAATCCAACAACGACAAAAAGTAACTTTTTCATTTTAGAAAAACTCCTTTTTAGATTTTGTTATATGTTACCACTTTAACATAATAAAATAAAGTAGATTATCTGTCCTCTTTAACCTCTATTTTATTCGTATCTTAACGCTTCTATAGGATTAAGCTGAGCTGCTTTTTTTGCCGGCCAGAGCCCAAAACCTATACCGACAGCAACGGAAAACGTTGTAGATAAAACAACACTAGCAACTGAAACTTTAGTCGCCCATCCGACAAATGCTGACATTAATAATGCGGCGCTCCATCCCAGAAGAATGCCCATTAATCCACCGATAAAAGTCATTACTACAGCTTCAATCAAAAATTGAGACATGATATCGCGGCGGCAGGCTCCAATAGCTTTGCGCAAGCCGATTTCCCGCGTTCGCTCTGTGACCGATACAAGCATAATGTTCATAATCCCAATACCGCCGACTAAAAGTGATATCGCGGCAATACAACCCAGGAGAAGGCTCATAGTCTTAGTCGTGCTTGTCAGCATCTCCTGTATTTCGCTCATATTCCTGATATAAAACGCGTCCTCATTATCTTTATACAGCCTGTGGCGCTCGATTATTGTTTGCCTAATCTCCTTTTGAGCCTCATCTATCAGGCCAGGCTCTTTTACTTCCACGTATATACTATTAAGATAGTCTTTCCCCAGTACTCTGTACATAGCGGTTGTTACCGGAATATAAACAATATTGTCAAAATCACGGTGGCCGCCAAACCCTTTCTCAGGAGCAACACCGATTATTTTAAAATAAATTCGGTTTATTTTTATGGTCTCCCCGACAGGATTTGTGTTCCCGAAAAGTTTTTCGACAACAGTCGTTCCTATAACAGCGACCTTTTCACGCCGATTAATTTCTTCCTGTGTAAACCATCTGCCAGCCGTAGGAATAACTGCACGCATCTGTCCGTATTCAAACCCTACACCATCAATGCTCGTATTCCAATTTTCATTTTTAAATACAACCTGCCCGCTGCCGTTAACGTAACCACTCGCTCTACTTATCAAATCCCCGAGCCCCTTTAGTTCCTCTACATCGCGAAGGGTAAATCGGGCAACCGCCCCTGACGCACTTGCTACACCGCGAATCCTCGCAGAGCCGGCACGGACAATAAGAAGATTCGACCCAAGCATTTTAAGGCTCTCCTGCATAGATGTTTTGGCACCTTCTCCAAGTGCAAGCATCGCAATAACAGCCGCGACACCAAACAAAATACCCAGCATCGAAAGAAAAGACCGGACCTTGTTAGACATAATAGACCGCAGTGACTGATGGAAATGTTCAATAAACTCCATGCGGCCCAAAGCTGAATGTTTTTTTGAAACAATATCCGATATCGATAAGTCTTTTACACCAACATTTTTTACCGGAGCATGTTTTGTATTGTACTTATCAGTTGCAATCCTGCCGTCCCGCATCGTAATCATTCTTCCGGCATAATTAGCGATTTCTCTTTCATGGGTAACCATAATAATAGTCTTGCCCTGTTCATTTAATGCTTTAAGAATACCCATTATTTCTTCTTCACTTTTTGTATCCAGGTTGCCTGTGGGCTCATCGGCAAAAATTATCATAGGGTCATTGACCAAAGCCCGGGCAATAGCAACTCTTTGCTGTTCTCCGCCAGAGAGCTCGTTAGGCCAGTGTTTCGCGCGTTTAGCTAATCCCACCGCTTCTAACTTTTGATATGCTTTTTCAGTTACATCTTTTTTGCCCGCGTAAATGAGAGGCAGTTCGGTGTTTTTGATCGCGCTTACACGGCGCAGTAAATGAAACTGCTGAAAAACAAACCCGAACAACTGATTTCTTAATAGCGCCAACTGTTCATCGGGCAGTTTTGACACTTTTGTGTCGAGAACAGTATAGGTTCCTTTATCCGGGCGGTCTAAAAGTCCCAGGGTATGCAAGAGTGTGGATTTACCGGATCCCGAGGGCCCCATAATAGCCACAAATTCACCGGAATTAATTGTAAGTGATACGTCCCGCAAGGCATATACCGGCACCTCGCCGGTATGATAAGTTTTGGAAACATTTTTGAGTTGGATCATTTTTTCTTCCCGCGAAACGGCATAAACGGATTAGATCCCGATACTTTCTTTTGAGGAGAATAGATTTGGCCTTCCACTATTATAATATCCGCGGTAGTTAATCCCGATATAACCTCCGCGTTTTTTTCGTCGTTTAATCCTATCTCGATTTTTCGTTTCTTTAAGATATTGTCCGGGTTCGTTTTCACAGTAACAAATGTTTCATCCTGGTCTTTTTCTACCGCTTCAACAGGTATAAGCAAAACACCTTTTTGTTCTTTCTCTATTACCTCTACATTCGCGCTCATTCCTGAGCGGCAAAAATCCGGAATTTTCTCCGGCACAATATCGACATCATAAATATTAACATTATTAACTAATTTAGATTCATAAGCTATGTGATCGATAATTCCTTTAATTTTCACGCTTGGATACGCGTCAAGAGCTATTACGGCTGCCTGCCCTATTTTCACCCTTCCAATATCAGTTTCATCAAACTGCGCGCTTATAATCAGGCGGTCGGACAAAACCAACACGGCATCATTTGTCGTAACTGTTTGGCCCGGCTCAACAGAGCGGACGATAACGTCGCCGTCTATAGGTGATATAACAGGAGATTGTTTATAAACTTCTTCCCAGTATTTGAGCAATTCTTCTCCCTGTGAACGGGAAGCATCCACAAGAGCTGCTCTTTCAGTCGAACTCATATAAGCTAACACTTCGCCTTTTTTTACTTTATCGCCTTCCTCAACTAAAATTTCCTCTATACGTCCATTAATAGACGGTTTAATTTCGAGACGGTTCTGCGGTTCAACAACACCGGTTGTAGCAACGGTGATCCTGATATCTCCAACAACCGGACACACCTCTCTGGCAATAAACTCACCGTTTATTTTCTCTCTTCCTTTTACAATAAACACCGCCGCTGATATCAGGATAATAAGTAATAAAGAAACTATATATTTATTTTTGAACATATTCTAATATTCCTCCTTTAGCCTGAATCCATCCAGCTTCAGTAATCAACATATTTGCCTGAGCGTTAAGATACGATTTTTGGGTTCTCACAAGCTCATCTTCAATAATGATCCAGTTATCAAAATTAAGAAATCCGCTGGAATATTGGGAAAGCGCGATTTTAGCCCGCTCCTGAGCAGCATCAAGAAACTTCTTCTGCACAGTAACAGTATCTATCGCGTCCTGAAAACCCACCCAGGTTTCGCCGAGTGTTATTATAACACTATCGCGCCCGCTTCGCTCATCCGCGTATGCCTGTTTCATTTTTGCTTCCTGTTTAGAAACCTGAGCCACACGGCTGCCTCCTTCAAATAAAGGAAACGTAACGCTAACACCTGCCATCCATTCTCTCACCCTGGGCGCCCACTTAATACCAGTCTTATCATAGGAAGCATTCAGATAAACCTGGGGGAAAAAATCCGAGTTAGCTGACTTTAATCCATAGCGGGCAGCTTCTTTTTTTGCAATAAGCTCTTCTAAAAATGGAGTATTATCAGTAAGATATTCAAAATCGGGTATATTTCTTTCAGATTCAAAAATTACAAAATCTCCTTCAACTTTTACAGAAAGCTGTCTCTGCCAGCCGATTGCTTTTACCAGTTTAATCCGGGATAACAAAAGATTTCTTTCTGCTTGTTTTACCTCAAACTCAGCTTCTCCAAAATCTGCCTGAGCTGTCATCAGAGCCCCTTTGTGTTCCCGTCCGGCTTCATAGCGCAATTCAACTAACTCTAAATTCTGTTTTCTCCGCCTGGCAATACTTTCAGTAATAGAAATAAGGTCCTGGGCCCGCAGAAGTTCAGCAAACGCCTTTTTTAAGGTTAACCGGACATTGGAAGAGACTACCGCGTAATTGTAGTGAGATGCCCTTACTTCTTCTTTGGCCGCGCCAACGTCATTAGAAGTTTTAAAACCGTCAAACAACAATTGTTTCCCGCTTATACCATAGGAATAACTCTCTTTATATTCTTCACTTGTAGATGTTTTAGATGTTTGTCCGCTTAATGTGGTGTTTACCTGAGGCAGCATCGCGCTTTGCGTAATCCATTTGTCTGCTTCTACTTGTTTGAGCTGCTGGGCCGCGGAAACAAGGCCAGGATGATTTAATTCCGCAGCTCTAACACAATCTTCCCACGTAAGCAAACGCAGTTCTTCGCCTAAAGCCTGAAATGATAAAGCTCCGCATAACAAACACATAAAAATGAATATTCCCAGCCACTTCATCCGCTTTTAGTTTCTCCAATATTGCTTATACGTTATTAAATGTAATTTGTACTCTTTCTATCAACTTAAATCAAGCATATTTGAGATACTATCAACATTTTGAGGAGGGCGCAAACGGGTAAAAAATAGGCGCTGTCCCTATTAAAATTGGGTTGCAATAATCTTAATTATTAGTATAGAATGTTTAGTAATAGAGAGCGGGTATTGAACACAGATTTATAAGTAATTATATCTGTAAAAACATTAAAAAATAGTTTTCAAAACAGCTTGCGGGCCACATTTCTATTGCTATGTGAAAAAATCGGACGTGTCCCCAATTAACTACGCGGGAGGAAGTTTCTTGACAGCGAAAAAACATAGAAGCTTTTCCTTTTTCAGATTTTTTTTCTTTTCTTTTGTCGTATTCCTTTTGGCCGTCTTTGCCTTAATCATAACAGCTCCGGCACTTATCTCTTCAGCACAGGGAAAAAATCTCTTCTTAAAGGTAATCAACAGTAACTTTTCAGGAAAAATCAGTATTGAATCAATTAATTTAAACTGGCAGGGCAAACAGTCAATAAAAGGCTTTTCATTAACTGATGACAAAAATTCCGTTGCTTTTAAAGTTTTCGAAACTCAATTATCTTTTCTGGATATTCTTCTCAAAAAAAGGTTAGATTTCGGGACAACCCGGCTGGAAGATTTATATGCCGAAATATCTTTGGATGAATTGGATAAAACAGAAGACTCAGGCATAAAGGCGCGGGAAGCCGCAAAAAAGGCCGAACCTGAAAAGCACTATCTAATTGCGCCGTTTTCACCGCGGGCATTTTCAGGCAGCATAGAAATAATAAACGCGAACATTGTGATCTTGAAACCGGGCATTGGCCCCTCGGAATTCAACAATATTAATGCCAGGCTTCTTTTAACGCCGGAGCATAAAACTTTCGATTTTTCGATTAAAGGTAACGCGGACCAGGGTAAACTTTCGGGCTATTTCGACATAAAAGGAAAATTAGAAAATTTCGGCACAATCACAGCGATAGATACATCGAACATAAACGCGGGTTTGAAAACAATCCTCAAAGCAGACGCGGTTTTCGCGTGCACAGATCATTCCGGCAATATTTTGGCTGAAGGCGATATTTCGGCCCAAATCGAGATCTCCGATATTGTAAAGCCTGACGGCTCTTTTAATAAAAACGGCTTAGTTTTAAAACTGAATACCGCTTTAAAAGGATTATCTACGGCCAGGCTGGATAAGCTTTTCAATACAAATAACACCATCAGTGCCGTTATGGGAAAAACATTAGATTTAAAAGCCTCAGCAGAACTCAAAGGCCTCGAAGGGCCTGTTGATATTTCTTTCAAAACCAGTAATTCAACCGCGGCCATATCCGCGCTTATCAATAAGGATTCTGTGATTTTGCGCGATGATGTAAAAGCTGAATTGACGGTAACCCCCGCTCTCGGGGCATTAGTGTTGAAAAATATCAATCCGATACTGATTACTGCTGTAAGTTCAAGCAGGCCTATTTATATAACCATAAGTCAAAACGGATGTTACATACCCCTGGACAAAGCTTCTTTTGCCGATATTAAAATTGAAGAAGCTGTTATTGACCTCGGAGAACTAACGCTTGAAAACGGCGGTTTGCTCAGTCCGTTGGTGGCATTTTTAAAATCAACATACGGCAGACAGATGACAGCCAGCTTCACACCACTCAAAGCCAGCCTTGCGGAAGGGATTGCTCAATATTCCAGAATGGATACCGTTATAGCAAATAGTTTCCATATAGCTACGTGGGGAACAATTGACATAGAAAACGATAATCTTGACATTACATTGGGCCTAACGTCTGATACTTTAGACAAGGCATTTGATATTGAAGGCCTTCCGAAAGATTATATGCTGAAAATCCCGGTTCGCGGTTCAACAGAAAACCCAAAAGTAAACTGGACAGAAGCAGCAAAACAAATCGGGACGCTTGTTTTGAAAAGAAAAATCGATGAAAAGATTCCCGGGCTGGGCACTACAATTGAAGAATTTTTTAACCGGCCGGATGAAAAAGATTAGGTTCTTTTTTTAAATATTACGAGCCCTATTAGACCGGAAAAAAGTAAAAGAAAAGTATTTAATTCGGGTATTACCTGTGTCCTGAATATTTGGAATTCTCCGTAGTTGCTGCCGGACATGAGTTTACTGCCCCATATCCAACTGGCATTATCGCTAATCCCGTTAATTTTACCCCACGGAGAACTTCCATGAACTTTACTGTGTGTAACAGGGTTCCATGACGCGACTGCAATTTCCTGGTCCATAACCCCTTGTGAAGGAACACTATCGCCATCATCTAAATCTTTCCAAGACAGATGAACTTCCCAGGCGGAAGTATTTGTTAACAACAAACCGGACTCAGAAACAAACTGGCCTAAAAAGCCCTGCGCAACATAATCATCACTCCAAGCCGCTACATATATGTAATCCCGCAGATCCACATCAAATGTAAAGGTTTCAGCACAAGACCAATTGTATTGGCCGGGGTTACCCCCGGGGCCGATTTCATTTCTTCCAATGAAAGTAACGTTTTTTTCATCCCCAGAATATAATCCATAATGATTATCGGCCGTAAGGGCCGCAGTAAAAGATACATGGGATGCTCGGCTCAAAGAAGCCGGGATAACAGCAAAAACACAAAAGAAGATAAAAATCCTGTTCACATATTTTCTCCCTCGTTTCGGGCCACAATCAACAGAACAATCGGGATAAAACAAAGCAATCGTTCATAGTAAGCTTTTCCCAAAAAAAAGTCAACCGCTTAACCTTGTAAACGGGAGTTAATATATTTTCTTCGCTTCCATTTTTGCGTCAATAAGTTCTTTATGAGAAACCTTTAGAAGGTTTGCGATTCTGTGGATAAGCTGATCCTCGTATTTATCAAGCCGCCCATCGGCAAATATTACTTTCCAAATATTTACAAGCACATCAAACTTCTCATCATAAGAAAGGTTTTTGTCCACCATTTTCGTAAACCGGTACAGATCAATGCTGTTTTGTTTTTCTTCGCCGGAAACATTGATAAGGGTTCGCGCGTCTCCTTCAGAAAGCCCGAAATCTTCTTCAAGTATTTTTAGAATCACACTTTTTTCCTTATCGTCTATTTCTCCATCTGCCATAGCAGCTTCCAGCAAAAGGGCGCAAGAGGCAATCCTGACCTTTTCCCCGGAGCTTGTCTCTTTGCCGATCTCTCCCGCTTTTTGCTCTTCTGAAAAAAACTCTTTTAATTTCCTAAACAAATTCATATTTATCTTTCCCCCTTTAAAACACCCCGGCCAATTTTAACATATTATTCCTTCCACGGCATAAATACCCCTTTCAATGTTCTTGGTTCTTCTATTGAAGCCGGTGAAAAACCATACCTGTAGGAAAGTTCCCTTACCGAACGGCTTATTACAGCAGCGCTTAAAGCCGGTGTTACAAGAAGAATTCCCGCGCCGCTAATCACCCCCACAACAAAAAGAATCCCGAGATAAAACAAAACACCAAATGTAAAAAGAGGATGGCAGGCAGCTAAAGTTATGGCGTCCCTCATTACTCTAAAAACACCCTTCACCCTGAAAGAAAGAGGCAATATGTAAACCATCCCCATACAATTAATGAACACCATTATGCCCATTGTAACAGCTATTAGCTTTCCCGCGGTCCCAAAATGCGAACTGTAAAAAGAAACACCCGCGAGAGCCGCGATTATAATAAACCACATAAAAATTGCGACCGCCGTTGATATGAAAAAATAGTTCTTAAATGCTTTGAAAAAATCTTTGATATTAACTTCCCTGTTAAAGCTAATTTCATCGGCAAGAAATATTATCGCGGCAGTCGCGGCAGGGCAGGTAATAACCGGCAAAGACAGAAAAAACCAGAGGATGCTGGCACCCAGGAACAGCCCCATATTATCGAAAAACAGCCAGAAACTTTTGGATATAATATTCAGATAGCCAAGCCTGCCTGCCGGACAAGCAGGTTTGACAACATCAGACAATTCGTTTTTTTCCGGAGACATTAGCCTTTAATAGCTCCAAGCTGAATGCCTTCGACAAAAAACCTCTGGTTGAACACAAAAACAATTATGACAGGCGCGAGAACAATCAGGGAAGCAGCCATAAGAAGTGTCCAATTTGTGCTATAAACTCCTTGAAATGAATTAAGAAGGACGGGAAGTGTTTTCATCTGGTCATTAGAGGTTACTATAAGGGGCCACATAAAATCTCTCCACACTCCCATAAAAGTAAATGTAACAAGTGTCGCGAGCGCGGGCTTGGAAAGAGGCAGTATTATTCTGGTATAGATTCCAAAAAGGCTGCACCCATCTATCTTCGCGGCATCTTCAAGATCCACGGGAATACTCATAAAAAACTGCCTTAACATAAAAGTCCCATACGCGTTAAACATTCCAGGGACAATAAGGGCAAAATATGAATCCAGCCCTATGGGGCGGCCGATATAATGCCCGAATACTTCAAATTCGCTTTTCCAGAATTCTATTGTTACAACTGATTCGGCAGAACCTCCAAAAAGCCGGGAAAAAAACGTCGCGACGACTGAGGTAAAATGGTTTAAAACATCGGGAGCCAGCCTCAAGATAACAAAAACAGGTATCATTAGAACCGCGTACGGTATCATCATTGTTCCCAGGTACATGATAAAAATTTTATCCCTGCCGGGAAAATGTAACCGGGCAAAAGCATACGCGGCCATCGAGCTTGTAAACGCCTGGCCAAACATAACACAAACCGCGATGATAATGCTGTTCATATATGCTCTTCCAAAAGGAAAAGCTTTCCATGCTTTAGGATAATTATCCCAGAGGAAGGCCGGTTTCCATTCCCGGATCATCCCGGAAGCAGGTATCCAGCACTTTTCATCCAGTAACGGGTCTTCAGTATCTATTATCTTTATGAAAACTTTTTCCTGAATTATTTCACAAGGTATCTTTACATTTAAGTCTTTATCAAGCCTTTCCCCTCTTGCCATAAGTCCCAGGCCTACTTTTATTTCGGCGAGAAAAACGCATGGTTTCTTTACCCAGGGAAGAAACCAATCAGGAACATAACGTGCCAGAAAAAATTTTCCTATTTCTATTTCCCTGCCGGCATGTTCCCCGCTAAGTATTTTTATTCTAACTTCCTCTTTTACAATTTTAACTTTTAGTTTCTCGTCACTTTCCTCCCGGGTTTCCGGAAGAAGGTTTTCGATTCTCTCAATTCCCTCTGAAAGCCCTTTAACGGTACGATAATTCAGGATAGATTTTACTAAATCCTTATTATAGGTGGTGTAGTATGTAGTTTCCGATGGGATCCACGTGGGAGGAAAAGCAAAAACCGCTCCTTCACTTTTTAATGATGTGGCAACCATCCAGAGAAAAGGAATCAACATCGATATGCCGATAATAGATAGCATAACATAGTAAAAAGATTTTTTGAAAAATCCCATCTGACTAAGCGAGCTTGTCGTTTTTGGTTTTTTTCCCCGTGCCATTAGTAATGCACCACCTTCCCGCCAAACTTCCAGTTAAAAAGCGTTACAACAAAAACAAGGGCAAAAAGTACCCACGCGATAGATGCCGCATAACCCATCTTAGACCAGCGATAAGCATTATTAAATATGTAATAACTTAAGGTTGTTGTTGCACCGGCAGGGCCTCCGCCCGTCATTATATATGCCGCATCAAAACCACCCTGGAAGCCGCCGATAACACTCATTATAAATATGAAAAATGTAGTGGGAGAAAGCATAGGCCAGGTAACAGCCCAAAATTTCTGCCAGCCGCTCGCCCCGTCTATATCTGCCGCTTCATAAATATCAAGGGGAATACCCTGCAGCCCGGCAAGATACAAAATCATATTATAGCCGCCAACACCTGTCCATATCCCCATCAGCATCAGAGAGGGCTTTGCCAAGGCTGTATTAGTAAGCCATTCCACCTTGGGTATCCCAATATAACCAAGCAGTGTATTTAAAAGCCCCAGATCAGTGTTATAAATCCATCTCCACAAGACATAAAGAGCTACACCCGTACAAATAGACGGCAGAAAATATATGGTCCTGAAGAAAACTATTCCGGGCAGTTTCTTGTTCATTAAAACAGCAAGCCCGAGAGAAGCAAACATGCTTATGGGAATACCCACCATTAAAAATAGGGTATTGCCCAGGTACTGCCAGAAATAAGCGTCATTAGCCTGCCATATCTCATTGGAAAAACTCCATACGGGCAAAACCGTCACAGCTATAATCAGGGCAGGCAAAAACGAAAGGATAACATTTGATACCTTTTCAAACCTGAGGTCACGGTCTCTGAAAAAAGCAGCCAGCAGGGAAACAAACATACCAAAAAACAATAATATTATCGAAAACATTATTAGCATGCCCGCTTCTTTCGCGGACGCCCGCGGCAGAAGATACAGGTTATATCCTGCCTGGGGAATAGATTTCATCATCAAACCCCACTCAATAAAAAAATAGGCAGATATAAGAATCACAACCAGAGGAACCGCGTTAAAAACCCCTCTAAGAAAATAATTTCCCTCTTTCGC
>CBDURG010000059.1:0-12013 GCA_965369805.1 uncultured bacterium | reverse complement strand
CAAGTGTGTCGAGAGTCCCCCTTACAATATGGTAACGAACACCCGGTAAATCTTTTACCCTGCCGCCTCTAATAAGCACAATCGAGTGCTCCTGTAGATTGTGCCCTACACCGGGGATATAAGCGGTAACTTCCATGCCATTCGTAAGGCGAACCCTGGCTATTTTTCTCAAAGCAGAGTTAGGTTTTTTGGGGGTCTGGGTTTTTACCTGGAGACAAACACCCCTTCTTTGCGGACACCCGTTAAGAGCGGGTGTCTTTTTCTTTTTTATTACCCTTTTTCTTCCATTCTTTATCAACTGGTTAATAGTAGGCATTAAAATCTCCCGTTTATTTTTTAATTTTGGTTGTTAAACCTGTTCCGAAACTTTTATTTCATTTTCTTCAACTGTCTTCGCCACCTCAACCTCTTGACTGCCCTTAAAACCGGTCCCGGCAGGAATCAGATGACCCATAATCACATTCTCTTTAAATCCTCGCAAAACATCTGTTTTTCCGCTTGCAGCAGCATCCGTAAGCACTCTCGTTGTTTCCTGGAATGACGCCGCGGAAATAAAACTCTCTGTCCCGAGAGAAGCTTTTGTTATTCCAAGAAGCAGCGGTTCCGCGGACGCCGGACGAAGTTTCTTTTTCTTCACTGCGGCATTAACCTTTTCAAAGTTGTTCTTATCAACCTGCTCACCTATAAGAAATTCTGTATCGCCTGAATCGGTTATTTTCACTTTTCTAAGCATCTGTTTTACAATAATTTCAATGTGTTTATTGTTTATTTCAACACCCTGGAGGCGGTAAACCTCCTGAACCTGCGTCACAAGATATTCCTGAAGTTCTTTCGTCCCGCAAACCTGCAGGATTTCCTGCGGTATAACAGGGCCTTCCGTAAGCTGCTCACCTTTTTTCACCCTATCTCCCTTGAAAACAATAAGATGTTTACCAAGAGGGACAAGATGCTCTTCAGTGTCCCCGGTCACTTCATCTCTGATAATAACTTTTCTTCTTCCTTTTACTGTTCCTTCAAGTTCAACAACTCCGTCAATCTTTGCTATGTCCGCGGCATCTTTAGGCCTTCTTGCTTCAAAAAGCTCCGCAACCCTGGGAAGACCACCTGTGATGTCTCTTGTTTTTGAAATTTTTCTCGGGGTTTTCGCCAGCATGGTTCCTTCCATAATTTTTTGTTTATTTTTAACCACAATGTGGGCGCCCGCGGGTATTGAATAATATCCCTTTACTTCACCATCATCCTTAAAATCCCTGATAAGTATCTGTGGGTGAAGCTCCTCACGGTGCTCTATAATCACTGTTCCGGCAAGGCCGGTAGATTCATCAAGCTCTTTCTTCATAGTCTGGCCTTCAATAATGTCCACAAACTCAATCCTGCCGCCAAACTCGCTAATAATCGGGACACTATAAGGATCCCATTCAACAAATTTATCACCTTTCTTTACTTTTCCCTCATTGGGTATTTTTATAACAGCTCCCACAATAATCGAATATTTTTCAAGTTCTCGGCCTTCGTTATTCTGGATACTTATAATCCCGTTTTTATTGAGTGCTATATAATTTCCATCGTGTATTTTAACAGTTTTAATATCCATATATTTAACCACACCGTTATTTTTGGCAATTATCACCGGCTGTTTGAATATCTGGCTTGCCGTTCCTCCAATATGGAATGTTCTCATCGTAAGCTGTGTTCCCGGTTCCCCTATAGACTGGGCCGCTATAATTCCAACAGCTTCTCCTTTTCTGACAATCTTCTGGGTAGACAGATTTCTTCCATAACACTTCGCGCAGGTACCTACTTTAGATTCACATGTAAGAACCGAGCGGATGTTCACCTGGGACATATTAACCCTTACAATTTCATCAGCTTTCTCATCATCAATTTCATCACCGGCTTTAACAATTACCCTGCCTGAATTACCGGGATCAACAATATCCTCGTTCGCAAACCTTCCAAAAATCTGCTCCTTCAATGAAACTATTTCATCCTCCCCCTCATAAATTGCATTAGCCAAAATACCATTAAGGGTCCCGCAATCATCTTCAAGAACGATTACATCCTGAGCAACATCAACAAGCCTTCTGGTAAGGTATCCTGAATCGGCGGTTTTAAGAGCTGTATCGGCAAGGCCTTTTCTTGCTCCGTGAGTTGAAATAAAGTACTCAAGAACTGAAAGCCCCTCTTTAAAATTAGCAAGGATAGGCTCTTCGATAATATCTCCTGATGGCTTGGCCATGAGGCCTCTCATTCCCGCAAGCTGTCTTATCTGCTGCCTTGAACCCCTGGCACCCGACTCAACCATTGTATAAATAGGGTTTAAATCTTTTTCACCATCTGTTTCTTTAAGCCCGTTATACATATCTTCTGAAATCTGATCAGTTACATGAGTCCATATATCAACAATCTTGTTGTGGCGTTCACCATCTGTTATGCTTCCGTTTTTCCTCTGTTTCTCAACAGTTTTTATTTCAGCGTGAGCTTTTTCAATGATCTTCTTTTTGCTTTTCGGAATTTTCATATCCGTTATAGCGATTGAGATACCAGCTTTTGTAGCAGAAGCAAATCCGAGATCCTTAAGCTTGTCAAGCGTTTCAACTGTCTTCTGATGGCCCGCTTTTTTATAGCAGTCATTTACAATATTGCTCATTTTCTTTTTGTCAATAACGCTATTAACAAAATCTATCTCGTCAGGCAAAATATCATTAAATATCACTCTGCCAATGGTAGTATCCCAAAGCTTACCATCAACAGATATCTTAATCTTTGTATGGAAGTTAACCTTTCCAAGGTCGTGAGCCATCATTACTTCCTCAAATGAACTCATAAGCCTCGGCTTGTCCTCCTTATTCACAGGCTCACACGTAAGGTAATATAATCCCAGTGTAATATCCTGCGTGGGCGAAACAATAGGCCTTCCACTTGACGGCGAAAATATGTTGTTTGGCGCAAGCAGAAGAATCCTTGCTTCAAGTTGTGCTTCCGTTGATAAAGGAACATGAACAGCCATCTGGTCGCCGTCAAAGTCAGCATTAAACGCCGTACACACCAGAGGATGCAGCCTTATGGCTTTGCCCTCAATAAGAATAGGCTCAAATGCCTGAACACCAAGCCTGTGAAGAGTGGGAGCCCTGTTCAACATTATAGGATGATCCTTTGTAACATCTTCGAGTATATCCCATACTTCCGGGGCTTCTCTCTCTATCATTTTTTTTCCGCTTTTTATGGTATGGATATGTCCCATATCCTTAAGCCGTTTTATGATAAACGGCTCAAAGAGCTCAAGAGCCATTTTCTTAGGCAAACCGCATTGATGAAGTTTAAGCTCCGGACCGACAACAATAACAGAACGTCCCGAATAGTCAACCCTTTTACCAAGAAGGTTTTGTCTGAATCTTCCCTGTTTCCCTTTGAGCATATCACTTAAGGATTTAAGCGGCCTGTTGCCTGCTCCCACAACAGGGCGTCCGTGCCTGCCGTTATCAAATAGCGCGTCCAGAGCTTCCTGAAGCATTCTCTTTTCATTGCGGACAATTACTTCGGGAGTTTTCATTTCGAGAATATTTTTAAGTCTGTTATTCCTATTAATCACTCTCCTGTATAAATCATTTAAATCTGAAGTAGCAAATCTCCCTCCATCAAGAGGAACTAGCGGTCTTAAATCGGGAGGAAGCACGGGAATTACATCAAGAATCATCCATTCCGGCTTAATCCCTGATTTTCTAAACCCTTCAATAATTTTTAGTCTCTTGGAATATTTTTTCTGTGCCTGTTTCGATTTGGATTTTTGTATTTTCTCTAGGAGGTCCTCCGCAAGAGCATCAAGATTTTCAAGTTTCAGCAGTTCCTTTATACCTTCCGCACCCATTTTTGCGACAAAATTTCTTTTGTACTTATCAATAGCTTCACGATACGCTTCCTCACAAAGAAGCTCTTTCTTCTCAAGAGGCGTATCCCCTGGATCAATTACAATATAATCCTCATAATAGAGCACCCTTTCCAGCGCCCTTGTCGAAAGGCCAAGAATATTGCCTATCCTGCTTGGCATGGTCTTAAAGAACCATATGTGTGAAACCGGCACCGCAAGCTCGATGTGTCCCATCCTTTCACGTCTGACTTTAGACAGCGTAACTTCAACACCGCAACGGTCACAGATTATCCCCTTGTGCTTTATTCTTTTATACTTCCCGCAGTTACATTCCCAATCGCGGGTCGGGCCAAAAATCCTTTCGCAGAATAAACCACCTCGTTCCGGTTTAAATGTCCGGTAATTGATAGTCTCAGGGTTCTTTACCTCTCCTTTCGACCAAGACCTAATAGTTTCAGGAGACGCAATTTTTATCTGCACCTTATCAAAAGTATTTTTTACATCAAACCCTAAAATGCTTTTTGCAGTTTTAACTGTCAACTTTGTCCTCCTGTTCCTTGTTCGCTATTTTTTTTCAAAACAACATCTAAACAGAGTGCCTGCATTTCTTTTATAAGAACATTGAATGATTCCGGTGTTCCTGCCTCAAGCCTGTTATTCCCTTTTACTATTGACTCATAAATTTTTGTTCTTCCGGCAACATCGTCACTTTTTACCGTAAGGAGTTCCTGAAGCGCATATGCCGCTCCGTAAGCCTCAAGCGCCCAAACCTCCATTTCCCCAAACCTCTGTCCTCCAAACTGAGCTTTCCCGCCAAGAGGCTGTTGGGTAACAAGAGAATACGGACCAACTGCCCTCGCATGTATCTTATCAGCAACAAGATGCGCAAGTTTCAGCATATAGATATAGCCTACGACAACCCTTTGATCAAACTTGTCTCCGGTACAACCATCATAAAGGACTGTTTTCCCGTCTTCGGGAAGATTAGCTTCCTTTAATTTTTTACTGATATCTGACTGGTTAGCACCGTCAAATACAGGTGTCATAATCTTTATTCCAAGCATCGCAGCCGCCCACCCAAGATGCGTCTCAAGAACCTGGCCAACATTCATTCTTGATGGTACGCCCAGGGGATTTAAAATTATTTCAAGAGGAGTCCCGTCTTCAAGAAAAGGCATGTCTTCCTCAGCCATTATTTTCGCGATAACACCTTTATTACCATGGCGGCCGGCCATTTTATCTCCGACCTCAAGTTTCCTCTTGCTGGCAATATATACTTTAACCTGTTTTATAACACCTGGTTCAAGCTCATCACCTTTTTTCAATCTCTCAAGTTCTCTTTCCTCTTCTGTCTCGAATTTTTCAATCAGGTAATCGTACTTTGCAAGCAGCTTTTTAATTTTGGATCTTATTTCTATATCTTCTTCCGTTATATCCAGATCCGAATAGTTTAAATCTTCCAGCTTGTTTACATGGTTTTTAACTATTTTTTTGCCGGCCTGAATAATAACTTCACCCGTATTTATGTTTACAACATCCGACTTAATAGTCTTTCCCAAAAGGAGCTTATTAAGTTCTTCACTTTTTCCTTTATTTATCTGGCTTATTTTTTCAGCTTTATTATTTGAGATAGTTTTAACAAGCCTGCGTTCTTCTTTTTTCTGGGCATCTGTCCTTGGCCGTTCCTTTCTCGAAAAGACTTTAACATCCATAACAATTCCTTCAGTGCCTGAAGGAATCCGAAGGGATGTATCCCTGACATCCGCAGCTTTCTCTCCAAAAATAGCTCTTAAAAGCTTTTCTTCCGGTAAAAGTTCCGTTTCACTCTTGGGAGTAATTTTACCTACAAGAATATTCCCGGCTTTAACCTCGGCTCCAATACGAACTATCCCATCTTCTCCAAGATCTTTAAGCGCTTCTTCCCCGATGTTCGGAATATCTCTTGTAATTTCTTCTTTCCCTATTTTTGTTTCCCTCGCACTCACGTCAAATTCTTCAATGTGTATAGATGTATAAATATCTTCCTTAACTATCTTTTCACTTATAAGAATAGCATCCTCAAAGTTATATCCGCCCCATGGCATAAAAGCACAAAGGACATTTCTCCCAAGAGCAAGTTCTCCCCCACTTGTGCCGGGCCCATCAGCAATTACCTGTCCTTTTACGACTTTGTCTCCTTTTCCGACAATGGGTTTCTGATTAAAACACGTCCCCGCGTTAGAACGAAGATACTTTCTCAGATAATAAACCTTATTTCCAATATGAATTTCAGTCGCATCTACGTAAGTTATAACCCCCGATTCTTCAGCTACAACCAGAACCCCGGAATCTTTTGCGGATTTCGATTCAAGTCCGGTAGCCACAAGCGGCTGATCGGTGCTGAGCAACGGGACTGCCTGGCGCTGCATATTCGAACCCATAAGAGCACGGTTAGCGTCATCATGTTCCAAAAATGGGATAAGCCCCGCGGCAATGCTGATAAGCTGTTTTGGAGAAACATCCATATAATCAACCTTACTTGCCTCTATCGTCCCAAACTCTCCTTTACATCTTGCCAAAACTCCATCATTAACAAATCTGCCTTTAGAGTCTACGCTCGCGTTAGCCTGAGCAATAACACATTCAGTTTCTTCATCCGCGGTAAGGTAATCTATTTTATCTGTAATCTTCCCATTCTCAACTTTGCAATATGGTGTCTCGACAAATCCATATTCATTTACCTGCGCATACGCACTAAGGTAAGATATAAGTCCGATATTCGGACCTTCGGGAGTCTGTATAGGACAGATTCTTCCATAATGGCTCGGATGAATGTCTCGAACTTCAAAACCTGCCCTTTCCCTGCTTAACCCCCCCGGTCCAAGGGCACTTAACCTCCTCTTATGAGCAAGTTCCGCTAATGGATTGGTCTGATCCATAAACTGGGAAAGCTGGCTTCTTCCGAAAAACTCTTTAATCACACTTGAAAGAGATTTTGGGCTTACCAGTTTGTGAGGAACTAAGCGGTCTTCCGCGTCAATATCATGAAGAGTCATTTTTTCTTTTATCAGGCGCTCCATTCTCACAAGCCCTGCCCTGAACTGATTTTCCAGAAGTTCTCCAACCGATCGAACTCTCCTATTGCCCAGATGGTCAATATCATCAATATGGCCGACGCCGTCCCGAAGCGCGATTAAATATCTAATGGCCTCTGCTATATCACGATTGTCAAGAGTTGTCGCTGAAAGCCCCTCTTCCGTAAGAGGAAGCCCCAGTTTCTTGTTAAGTTTAAACCTCCCGACTCTACCGAGGTCATATCTTTTCTTGTCGGAGAAAAGGCGTTGAATCATTCCCTCCACGTTAGCTTTATTTACAGGATCTCCCGGTCGTAACCTCTTAAATATATCTATAAGTGCTTCATCTTTTGAAGAAGTTGAATCTTTCTTTATCATTTTCAAAACAGGATGATTTTCTGCCGCACCCTTAAGCAAAAATATAGATTTCACTTCCCCATCTTTAAACATTTTTAAAAGCTTGTTGTTCAGAGAACTGCCCGCTTTTGCAAGTGTTATTTTGGCGTCCTCATCTATAACATTTCTTGCAAGGATTTTCCCCTCAAGTTCTTTCTCGGATATTTTGGATGTAATTTTTACCTCTTCCGTCTGAAAGAAGTAATTAAGAAGCTCTTCATTAGTCCCGTAGCCAAGCGCACGGAGAAAAGTTGTCGCTAAAATTTTCTTTCTCCTGATGCTTCTATCAAGAAAAATATAAATCAGGTCATTCTGGTCAAATTTAACCTCTAACCATGACCCCCTGTAAGGAATTATCTTAAAAGAAAACAGAATATGTCCTCTTGTATGCACTTCCTGCTCATAGCATATGCCGGGAGATCGGTGCAACTGACTCACAACCACTCTCTCAACTCCGTTTATAACAAATGTCCCACTGGAAGTCATTCCGGGAAGATTTCCCATATAAACTTCTTCTTCTTCAACATGCCCGCCTTGGTGAAGCCTGAAGGTAACCTTTAGCGGCATCTCATATGTCATGCCGCGTCTCATACATTCCAGTTCATCATATTTCGGGACACCAAGTTTATATTTCACAAATTCCAGTGTACGGCTCTCATCATAATTCTTAATGGGAAACACTCCGGTAAATACGGTTTGAAGTCCCATATCCTCTCTTTCTTCGGGAAGAACATGTTCCTGAAGGAACTTAGAATATGATTCCGTCTGGATTTCCACAAGGTATGGCAGACTCATGGTTTCCTTTAATCGAGAATAAGATATTCTTTTATTATTCGGTTTTTTCGACATAATTTGCTTTCCCCATTATAGGTAAGGTTTATGCTGCCGGTTTCCCCCGCGAAAAATATTACACGGGACCTACACTTACCGGGAATCAATTTATTTCAGTTCTACTTTTGCTCCAGCAGCTTCGAGCTTCTTTTTAATCTCTTCAGCTTCTTCCTTAGCAATGTTCTCTTTGACCGGTTTTGGAGCGTTGTCTACAAGTTCCTTGGCTTCCTTTAATCCAAGGCTTGTGACTGATCTAACTTCTTTAATTACATTGATCTTCTTGTCTCCTGTACTGACAAGAACAACTGTAAACTCCGTTTTTTCTTCAACTGCAGGTCCAGCACCACCGGCAGGTGCCGCAGCAGCAGCAACAGGCGCCGCAGCAGATACTCCAAACCTGTCTTCAATGGCTTTAACAAGCTCTGAAAGCTCAAGGACCGTCATCTCCTCAATAGATTTAATTATTTTTTCCATTTTTGGCGACACTTTTATTTCTTTCTTTTCCTCAACTTTTTCTTCTTTTTTCTCCGCAACCGCGACTTTTTCTTCGCTAACCATTTCAAAGTCCTCCTTTTATTTAATTCAGCTTGACTTTCTTTTCCCTAATTGCATTTATCGCGTAAACCACACTGCTAAGTTTGGCATTGAGTACACGAGCAAACGACGCTATCGGAGCTTGTATCGTTCCCGCAACAATACCAAGAAGAACTTCCCTTGAAGGCAGTTCCGCCAGTGTTTTGATTTCTATGTGGTTCATCAGTTTTTCATCAAGGATGCCCGCTTTGAGTTCGAGCTTACCCGTCTTCTTATTAAAATCAACAAGAATTTTTGCTCCGGCAGCAACATCCTTACTTAAAAAAGCTACTGCTGTCGGGCCTTTAAGATGCTTGTCCAGTCCTTCAATCCCCAATTCTTTAGCGGTTATATTGAAAAGCCTGTTTTTAACCACCATAAAATTCACAGAATTTTCCGAAAGGATATTTCTCAAGCCGTTCATTTCCTCAACTGTCAAACCAACATAATCGGCAAGCACAAATGAGCCACAAGCTTCCAGTTTTTGCTTAATTTCCTTTACAGCTAAGCTTTTTTCAGGTCTCACGTTATGTCTCCCTCTTTAAAAATCCTCAAGTCTTGATAAGTTTTTATTAATTTTTCTCTTATTTATATATCAATCTGTATATATTTCTTTCATATCCAGACTAAGCCCTGGCCCCATTGTCGAGGTCAGGGTTATGTTTTTTATGTAGGAACCTTTGACTGCAGCCGGCTTGACTTTTACAATTGTATTTATTACAGCACGCATGTTATCAACAATCTGCCCTTCATCAAAAGACGCTTTTCCCACAAAAGCATGCAGGTTTGCAGTTTTATCCGTTTTTATTTCAATCTTGCCGGCTTTAACCTCTTTTACAGCCTGGCCAATATCTTGAGAAACTGTACCGGCTTTGGGAGAAGGCATCAATCCTTTGGGACCAAGAACCCTGCCCAGCTTTCCGATAACCTTCATTGAAGCCGGGACTGCCACAATAACATCAAAATCAAACCAGCCTTTTGCTATTTTATCCGCCAGATCCACCATGCCAACCTCATCCGCTCCGGCTGCTTTAGCTTCGTCGGCAGCAGCCCCATCAGCAAAAGCAACAACTTTTATGTTCTTGCCTGTTCCATGAGGAAGCTTTACGGTAGAACGAACCATTTGGTCTGAGTGCTTGGGATCTATCCCAAGTTTAAAGGCTATTTCTATGCTTTCATCAAATTTTGCTGTTGCATTTTCTTTAACCAATTTTACAGCTTCAGAAAGAGTATATCCTTTTTTCTCTTTCGCCTTATCTAGTACAGCTCTATATCTCTTGCTTTTTTTACTCATTTTTCCACCTCTATACCCATACTGCGGGCAGTACCAGCAATAGTTCTTTCAGCTGCTTCAATTGTTTTTGCATTCAAGTCTTTCTTTTTCGTTTTTGCAATTTCTTTTAACTGCTCTTTTGTAATTTTGCCTACTTTGTCTCTGTTGGGAACACCTGACCCTACAGCAACATTCGCTGCTTTCTTAAGAAGAGCGGAGGCCGGAGGCTGTTTCGTTATAAAAGTAAACTTTCTATCCTGGTAAACACTAATAATAACAGGGATAACGAGCCCACCCTTATCTTTTGTAGCAGCGTTAAACTGTTTACAAAAATCCATTATATTTACCCCGTGCTGCCCTAATGCCGGACCAACCGGAGGAGCCGGAGTCGCCTGACCTGCCTGAATATGCAGTTTTATTATTGCTGTTACTTTCTTTGCCATCTTTCCTCCAAGCCTTCTTTACTCTTTTTCCACTTGCCAGTATTCCAGTTCAACAGGAGTAGCACGCCCGAAAATGGTAACCATCACCCTGAGCTTACCTCTATCAGGGTCAATATCTTCTATATTTCCATCAAGATTAACAAATGGCCCATCTTTTATCTTCACTGCTTCACCTTTTTGAAAATCTATTTTGGGTTTTACTTTTTCTTTCTTCTCCTCAATCTGTTCTAAAATATCATTTATCTCATGCACCTGAAGAGGAACAGGTGTTCCCGAACCGATAAAGCCAAGAACCGCGGGTGCATTTTTTATCACATAATAAGTGTTCTCATCCATTTCCATGTTTACAAGTATGTATCCGGGAAAAAACTTTCTGGGGGTAATTTTTCTTTTTCCGGACTTAACTTCTGAAACATTTTCCGTTGGGATTAAAACCTGCGGAATTCTTTCCTCCATACCTTCCGCTTTAATCCTTTTTTCAAGAGAACCCAGCGCTTTCTTTTCCTGTCCTGAAAGAACATGTACCACATACCATTTCTTTTCAACCATTACTACACCTTATAAATAAATTAATACATTAATTATTTTAGAAACAACAACATCCGCAATCCCAATAAACATAGCAACAAAAACTGTAGCCACAATTACAACTCCGGTTGAACTTATAAGTTCTTTCCTGGATGACCAGGATACTTTCTTCACTTCGCTCTCCGTATCGATAAGGAAGGTGGCTACTTTGGAGTGGTTTGCAAGAAAAAGGCCAAAAATAAAAACCATACAGAAAACTGCACCTGAAATAACATGGACCCAAGAAAGGGTTATCCCAACAAAATCCATTTTGAAAAATGGCTTGTTAAGCAATGATTCCAACGGTATAAATGAATACACCCATCTCGAAAGAAGCAACCCTATCAGCCCAAAAAAAACAATTGCAGAGCCCCTCGATATCTGTCCCTGTTCCGGTCTAAAAACTTTCATTTTCTTTGCATTAGCCTCTCAAATTTTTTACAAAATATCTTTTTCTCTTTAAGCCAAAACCTATCCCACATTAAAACTGGCAGGCCAGGGGGGATTCGAACCCACAACATCCGGTTTTGGAGACCGGCGCTCTAGCCAATTGGAGCTACTGGCCTACTTATCCCCGCATCTTTGTTTCTCAAAGAAACAGTGGGGACTTGTCCCCGCATCTTTGTTTCTCAAAGAAACAGTGGGGACTTGTCCCCGCATCTTTGTTTCTCAAAGAAACAGTGGGGACTTGTCCCCTCACTTTGTCTCTTTATGAACAGTGTGCTTTTTATCCCATTTACAGTATTTTTTTTTCTCCATGCGCCCTGGAGTATTTTTTTTATTCTTTGTGGATGTATAATTTCGTCTTTTGCAAACGGTACACGCAAACACTACCTGGTCTCTCTTGCTTTTGCCTGCCATCTAAATTTATTCCTTGTTTAAAAGGCCCCAAAAATTGTAGGGCCTTACTATTTTTTTTATTCAACAATCTCGGTTACTCTACCAGCACCAACAGTTCTTCCGCCTTCCCTTATCGCAAACCTGAGTGTCTTTTCCATTGCTATCGGGT
>CBDURG010000058.1:0-12084 GCA_965369805.1 uncultured bacterium | reverse complement strand
AATAAAATATCGTACATACGCGGATCATTCTTCTTATATTTTGCCCCTATATATTTTGTTATTTTTTCTTCATACCGTTTTCTACTTATTCCTGAATTTAAGTATTCATAGTGTAAAACATACCACAACTCAAATGCCTCATTAGAAAAAGCTACTTTAAAACCAGAAGACTCAGCCATTTGAATGGCCGTATTAACATGTTCTTTTTTAAAGGAATCTCTGTCAAAAACACACCAAACTTGAGCATAGGGTAATTTTTCAGAAGAAGCTTTAGCCTGCTGTTTTTTCGCGTATTTTACTAACGTCTTTGTATTAAAACCTTTTACAATAACTTTGACTTCCGCAGATTTTATGCAAAAAGATTTAAAATAATTGGGTTCTGTTTTGTTTCCTTCACAAACAATAAGAACGCGTTTTTTAGCAGAGCGGGTGGCGAGTATACGGGCAAGCTTTCTTTTTTGTTTGTGAAAAAGATTATCTGTCCCCATATTTTACCTCGAGGTCACGAACACAAGGAACAGCACCATAAATACCTTTTAAATAGCTTTTTTCATAGCTGGCATCATTACGAACTTTTTTGCCACTCTCAGCGTCTTTAAATTCTACTAATGAAAATAACTCACTGGCTCCATACTTATCTTTTTCCACAAACCAAATTTGATCTCTACGCAACAGCTCTTTATCAAGAACATTCGTATTGTGAGAGATAAAAATAAGCTGAGCGTTATACGGGTTTAGTTTTTTAGAATTAAAAAGCTCACAAATCGCCCTAATAAGCCTGGGATGCAAGCGCAAATCCAATTCATCAATTGCTAAAACTTTACCCTCCACAAGTGTGTTAATGATCGGGCCGCTTAATTCAAAAAACTTTTTCGTTCCTTGAGATTCTTCAGCGCCAATATCAAAATTGACCAGGCCTACCGCATTGCCTTTGGAATCATATTTTTTATGTGCTGTTTTCACTTCAAGTTGAATAAGGCTCTTTCTTTCACGAAGCATCTTTTTTAACTCCGCAGGAAGCTTATCGTAGACAACATCTGTTTTAACAATATTGAAATTTTCTATTCTAATATCAGCTCTCTTTAAAAATTCCAAAACAAGATTTTTCCCTTTTTCCTGCTCTGATAAAGATAATGTTACACCTCCATAATGATCGCTGTAAATACTTGAAATGCAGTCGAATTTAGAAGAAAACCATTCCATAATTTGTGCCGCAATGGCACCGTTAAATTGCGCGGAAACAGAAAGAAATAAAGCATTTGGCCGAACACGTTTTTCCTGCACCAATAATTCCTGGCTTTTAAAATGACGGCCTAAATAAAATTCCTGCTTTGTTCGCGTAAATACTTCTAATTCTTTTTTATTAGGAACATAATACAGCCATTCTTCGATAATTTCCTTTTCTGTTACCGCAAAGCCATAGCGGTATCTGATTTGATCATAAACAAAAATAATTTCAAAAACAGACGGCTGATGTTCAGTTTCGGTATGCAGTTTAAATCCTTCAGTCTTGATTTTTTCTGATGATACTTGCGTTTCCCTGGAAGAATTTAAAACAAACCATTTCATAAATTTCATTGCTTGAATTAAATTACTTTTTCCGCTCGCATTTGCCCCATAAATAACCGCGCTTTTTAGTAATGATAGATTTTCAGAAATCGCAAGGGTGTTCTCATCCACACGCTCTTTAATGGAAGACGCAACAAGGCTTAGTGTGGCCTCATCCTTAAATGATCGAAAATTTTTAACCGTAAATTGAACGAGCATACTGACTCTCCTTTTTCTCAAATATCAACATAAATGTAACAGATATTCCACAGAATGTCAACATATTTGAGAAATTTTCTCAAATATGTTGTATTTTTACATTATTGAATGTGTTAATTCGATAATTTCATTAATTTCGTTTGGCTTAAAGATTCCCCTTATGCCTTCAGGGTGAAGCTGTGTAAACGGCGCGCGGATAAGATCTTTCTTTTCCACTACGCCACGCTGTAGAATAAATGTTTTAAGGGTCAGGATAAACTGAATCTGCTTCTCTCCAAAAGTATTATGTTCCCTCAAAAATTCATCAAATGCAACGGATACGCTCTCTGCAAAGGTCGCTATTTCCTCAATGCCCAGAATATGCTTAATAAACTGAACAAATTTTGCGCTTTTATTATCGTAAATTTCCCGCAAAATATACTCGGTTATATGCGGATAATGCTCTTTTAGGATATCTGCTACTTTTTCTATTTCTTCATCACTCACTTCATCTCCCTGAACAATTTTTTGAAGTACCGGATTAGTCTTAACAAGCGCACGGATAAATTCTTCAACTTTGTGTCTGTATTTATCTACAGCCATGCGTTCATGCTGAGGCCCGAACTCAATTGTTTCTTTAACTGTCAAGAGATCTTGAATATTGAGCTTCTTCTCGGAGGTTTTCTGCGTTTGCCGGTATTTCATTAAAGGAGCAAGGCGCGTAATCATTTCATCGAGTTTATCATCTGATGCTGTTATCCAGAAATGGTTTGACTGCACTTTTTCAACCCATTCCCGCTCACGCTCAACCACATTCACGGTTAAAGGTAATTCACTAACTTTTTCAATAATTGCTTCTTTCAGGGCCTCAAATCTTTCATCATCGCCAGCAAGCCGGGCTGTTTGAGCTTCAATGCCGTCCAGCTCAAAGCGCATAGCTTTAAAATCTGTGTCTGACAGCACACGCATAAGCGGACTGATATGCATACGCAAATAATCAAATTTTTCATCAGTAATCTTTATCCAGAAGTTATCTTCCATTCCTTTTTCTATATATCCCTGGTTATCTAAAATAACCACAGAGTTTTTCGGCAGTGCGGTAATATTTTTTCTAATAGTGCCAATTGTTTTTTGTTCAACCTCTTCATTTTTCTTTTGTTGCGATACATACAATTTATCAAGGCGCGCTTCAAACAGCCTTACCGGAAGCGGGCGTGTTCCTTTTGGCTCTTTTCCTTTAGGAGTCATTTTGAAATATTCAAAATTCTCCCAGCAGTCTATGATCAAAAATTTATCTTTCTTGGGGCACCAAGTTTTTATGTTATCCGGGTTGAGCACACGCGTACCACGCCCTATCATCTGCCAGAATTTCGTGTAAGAAAACACAGGTTTAGCAAAAACGAGGTTTACGATTTCAAGTATGTCAATGCCGGTATCCAGCATATCAACACTAATGGCAATACGTGGCATATTTTTTGTTTTAAAGCGGTCAAGAATACCGCCTTTGCCATGGACTCCTTTAACATCTGAGATAATGACCTCCGCGAGTTGCCCTTTATATTCAGGATAAAGGGCGTTGAAAACTTCGCATAATCTGTGAGCGTGTTTTTTAGAGATAGAAAAGAAGATTGTCTTTCCCGGCAGGACACCGTTTGGATCTTTTATGCATTCTTCCATAAATTCACGAACAATAACCGCGTTTGTCCCTTTGTTGGTGACTTTCTTTTCGAGTTCCGTTCCTTCAAAATTAAGCTCAGCAGGATCTTCACCATCCTGAACCAGTCTTTTCTTTTCTGCTTCTGCTATAATTTTGCTGTTAATCCCCTCCTGCTGAAACTTGGTACGTAATCTTAAAACTTCAAAATCAGACAAATACGGCGGAATATTAGTAATTGCCTCTTCATAAGAATAGGCAAATGTCGGCAAGCCGTCTTCGCAGTTAAACAGTTGAAATGTGTTGTGTTCTATCGCGTCTTTTGGTGTTGCGGTAAGCCCCAATTGTACCGCGTCAAAATAATCAAAGATATTCTTGTAAACGTTATAAATTGACCGATGGCTTTCATCCGCAACAATCATGTCAAAATAATGGGGATTAAGCGGGCAATCCTTCTGCTGTATCAGGTTGAGCATGGTCGGATATGTCGTGCAATAAATCCGTCTATCAGGGGCAAATTTTACTTCACTGGTTTTAGGCCATATTGGCGCGTTGGGAAGATACTCCTTAAAAGTTTCTAATGCCTGTTCTCTTAAAGCAATGCGGTCAACAAGAAATAACACTTTCTGTGCCCAGTTAGAACGCATGAGAACATCTAAAAGCCCCATGCAGGTACGGGTTTTTCCTGTGCCCGTCGCCATAACCAGAAGAAACTTCCTGTGTTTTTTCTCAATGCGCTCAAGTACAGAACGAATTGCCTGAATTTGATATGGACGCCCTGCTATATTTGTATTAATCAACTCGCTTGAAAGAACTTTGCTGTTATTACGCAGGAATTGCATGCGCTCTAAATCCGCGATTGCGGGGAAGCCGAATACTTTTCGTGGAGGGTAACGCTCAGTATCCCAGAAGAAAACATCATACCCATTAGTATAAAAAACAAATGGCATAGGGCCGCTGGTTGTTTTCTGGATTTTCTCCGCGTAGTTGCGTGCCTGTTCTTTCCCGATTTCAGCATCAACGGATGTCTTCTTTGCTTCGACAACAGCTAATGGGTTGCCTTCTTTTGAAATAAGAGCATAATCCGCAAAAAGATGTCCTTGATAGGGTGTTTGAGGCTCCTTTACTCCCTGTGGCAGTCCAACCCAGATATCAAGCTCCTGTGTTACCTGTAAAGGATTCAGGATATCCCAACCGGCAGCTTTCAGCCGCTTATCAATTATCTCTTTTCGTGTTTGTGCTTCATTCCTGGTCATATTTCTCTCATTTATATCCAATCAAATGCCTACCCAGAGAATTTAGAAAAAAGGGACAGTCCACCCGCTCGCTGTGCTCGCTTGGGACTTTCCCCATTTTCTTTATTTTATCATAATATATACCGTCCGTTCATTATAAAACCATAACAACAACCCTCTAAAATTCTTCCAATATCCTGTCTGCCGCCTTTAAAGGATCCGGAGCTTTTGTGATTGCACGGCCAATAACAATATAATCCGCTCCTTTTTCAAAAGCCTTTTTCGGAGTAACTATCCTTTTCTGGTCATCTTTATCTGACCACACAGGCCTTATCCCGGGAGAAAGAACAACGAAATCTTTTCCACATTCGGCTTTTATAAGTTCTATTTCATGAGCAGAAGCAACTACACCGTCAAGCCCTGACTGTTTCGCCAGGACTGCAAGCTTCACCACATGTTCGTTTACATTCTTTCTTATACCGCACTCGCCCAGATCATCATCAGACATACTTGTAAGAACAGTCACTGCCAGAACAAGCGGCCTATTTTTAAATTCACCCGCGGATTTCGCGGCCGCTTCCATCATCCTCTTTCCGCCGGAAGCATGAACATTAAAAATTTTCACTCCTAAAGAACATGCGGATTTCGAAGCTCCCCCAACGGTGTTGGGTATATCATGGAATTTTAAATCCAGAAAAACTTCACCGCCAAGAGAAACAACCTCCTTCACAATAGAAGGCCCATATTTTGTAAAAAGATGGCTCCCTATTTTAAAAAAGTTTAATTTTCCCTTTAATTTATTAACAATTTCAAGAGCTTTTTCCTGATCGTCAAAATCAAGAGCCACAATTATTTTATCTCTTTTTTCCATATTTTAACCTCTGTTATTCCTCGATATCAGGTGCGTGGTGTTCAATCCTGTTACAAAACCGCCGCCCCTATTAATTCTTCCATTGATTTTATTCCGTTCTTAATAAAATACTCCTCAAACCCTTTAATTATCTCCGGCATAACATTTGGATTATAAAAGTTAGCAGTCCCTATCTGCACAGCACCGGCACCTGCCATAATAAATTCCAGGGCATCTTCGAAACTCTCAATCCCGCCAACACCGATTATTTCAGCACCTGTCGCTTTTTTTACTTCATAGACCATTGCTAAAGCCACCGGTTTTATGGCAGGCCCGCTTAAACCCCCTGTAATATTCGGAAGAAGGGGTTTTCGATTAGCTGTATCGATAGCAATACCTTTAAGAGTGTTTATAAGCGTTATAGCATCCGCACCCGCGTCAAGACAGGCTTTTGCAATGCTGACTATGTCTGATACGTTGGGGGTAAGTTTAGCAATAACAGGTTTCGGGAATTCCTTTCTCACAGCCTTAATAACAAGGGCCGCTGAATCCGGATTTACCCCAAAGGAAATCCCTCCTTCTTTCACATTAGGACAGGATATATTGACTTCAATTGCCGAAACAGACTTTTCATCTTTCAAGGCGGATGATACCTTTCTGTAATCGTCAACAGTATTACCGGCAATATTTACTATTACAAGAGCTTTCCTTGCCCTAAGAACCGGTAATTTTTCTTTTATAAATTTTTCCAACCCTACATTCTGCAAGCCCACACAGTTAAGCAGTCCTGCCGGAGTTTCGGCGAGCCTGGGAGGAGCGTTGCCTTCACGCGGTTCAATAGTTGTCCCTTTCACAACTACTGCCCCTAATTCTTCCGGCACGACAAAATCAAGATATTCCTCGCCATACCCCCACGTCCCCGAAGCAGGCATAACAGGATTCTTAAGATGAAGCCCCCCGATCTTTGTAGATATATTTGTTTTCATATTTTTATAAAAATCCAATTACAGCAATTATTTATTATTAACCAAAAATTATTTTGACGCTGATTTACACTGATTTTTTTATGATTATAACTAATTTAATTAAAAGACTTATTTCCCGCAGAGATTCAAAGAACTCCAAGATTTTTTATTTTTTAAATTATTATTATTCTTTTTCTCTGCGAACTTTGCGCCCTTGCGTGACACTTTCCTTGTATTTTTTTTGCCTTTCAATGTTAATCATACTTTTTCAGCGTCTAATATTTTTCCTTTCTACTAATATATTACTTTATGTCCGTCAAAAACAGGGCCTTCTTTACATACCCTCCGGTACTCTTCCCCATTTTCCGTCTTAATCTTTACAACACATCCAAGGCACGCGCCCATTCCGCAACCCATTCTTTCTTCAAGAGAAACAAATAATTTCACGTCTTTACCAAGCGTAAAATCAGAGACAGCTTTTAACATTGGCCGCGGGCCGCAGGCATAAACAACCTTTTCACCATTAAGATTCTTTTCCAGAATTTCAACGACATTTCCTTTTTCACCCAGGCTTCCGTCATCGGAACAAACCAGGACATTGCTCATAAGACTGCTGAATTTTTCAATATAAAAAGCTTCTGCTTTATTTTTAAAACCGATTATTGCTTTAATACCCTTATCCCCAAATTCAGAGTTAAGTTTTTTTGCCAGCAAATAAAGCGGGGATACCCCGAGCCCCCCACCCACAAGTACGGAAGGAGCTGTAATCGTTTCAAAACCTTTACCGAGAGGACCCATAAGAGACAGGTTCTCACCTTTTCTAACTTCGGCAAGATATCCGGTTCCCCTGCCCTTGACCTTAAAAATCATTTTAAGAGAATTTCCATCAACATCAACTATACACAAGGGCCTTGGCAGCAAAATCTTTTTCTGGACTTTCGGCATTATATAGACAAATTGTCCGGGGGCCGCGTTTGCAAGTTCCGGGGATGAAGAAACTTCTAAAATATAGGTATTAAGGGAAATTTCCTTAATTTCTATTACTTCTCTGAAACCAAAAAATATTTTATTTTTCTGCCGCTCATCATGATAATTCATTGTAAACAACTTTTCCGCTTACGACCGTAACAACCGCCTTTCCCTTCATTTTCCATCCGACGAAAGGAGAATTAGCGCTCCTTGAAGCAAAATCTTCCTCTTTAACAGTCCACTCTTTGTCAATATCCAATACGGTAACATCACCATCAGCTCCTACAGACAGGTGCCCCTTATTTTTAAAATTGAGTATCCTGGCCGGGTTAAGGCTGAGCCTTTCCGCGAACTGCGTAAGAGTTAATATATTTTCGTGATAGAGAGATGTCATAGACAGGCCTACTGAAGTCTCAAGCCCTATTATCCCGAAAGGAGCAAAATTAAATTCTACATCCTTCTCATGTTTTACATGAGGGGCATGGTCCGAAGCAATAGCATCTATGGTTCCATCTTTTAAACCTTTAAGTATGGCTTTTCTGTCTTTTTCGGTTCTCAGCGGCGGCTTCATTTTAAAATTGGTATTAAAAGTTTTCAGGCTTTTGTCTGTCAATGTAAAATAATGGGGCGCGGTTTCTGCCGTCACGTTTATGGATTTGGCTTTTGCTTCCCTGATAAGGTCAACTGAACCAGCCGTACTAATATGGGCAAGATGCACATGAGCACCTGTCATCGCGCTTAAAATGATATCTCTCGCCACAATAACTTCCTCCGACGCCGCGGGTATGCCTTTAAGTCCCAGGCGCACTGACTCACTGCCGAAATTCATCACTCCATCACCCGAAAGTGAAACATCCTCACAATGATCAATAACAGGGATTTTGAACATTGAAGAATATTCAAGCGCCCTCCGCATAAGATTGCTGTTCATAACACAGTTTCCGTCATCTGAAATGGCCACAGCCCCGGCTTTTTTTAAGGATCCTATTTCAGTCAGGGCTTCCCCCTTTTTACCCATTGTGATACAGGCTACGGGAAAAACATTGGCGTTTCCGGTATCTCTCGCCTGAGCATAAATAAGGCCCACAATACCTTCGTTATCTATAGGAGGTTCAGTATTACCCATGCAAACAACCGAAGAAAATCCGCCTTCAACAGCAGCTCTGGTTCCTGTCTCAATGGTTTCCTGATCTTCCCTTCCAGGCTCTCTCAGATGAACATGCATATCTATAAGGCCGGGAAAAACAACGTGCCCTTTTACATTGAGCACTTTACATCCGGTTCCCTTAATAGATTTTCCCAGCTTCGTGACCACCTTATTTTCGATTAAAATATCCAGATTATCATCAATCGCGCCTTTCGGATCAATTACTCTTCCGCCTTTAATTAACAATTTCACAGCATACTCCTGATTTTACTTCCGCCATTCACAAGAAAAAATACGGCCATTCTTACGGCAAGGCCGTTAGTAACCTGATCAAGGATAACAGAAAACGGGCCGTCAGCAACAGAAGCCGACATTTCTACCCCTCTGTTAATAGGCCCCGGGTGCATCACAATAGCATCAGGCCTGATCTTTTTAATCCTTCTATCATCAAGGCCAAAGAGGTTCGAATACTCTCTGAGTGACGGAAAAAGATTTTTGTTCTGACGCTCAAGTTGAATCCTGAGCATATTTATTACATCAACCTCACCAATTACATCATCAAAGTTATGAACTATTTTCACGCCCATACTTTCAAATTCCCGGGGTACAAGAGTAGGAGGGCCTACCAGTATAATCTCAGCGCCAAGTTTTGAAAGCCCCCAAATGTTCGAGCGGGCCACTCTGCTGTGGAGAACATCTCCAACTATAGCGACTTTAAGGCCTTCGATTTTTCCTTTTTTCTGCCGCATAGTAAATATATCGAGGAGCCCCTGAGTTGGATGTTCGTGCAGGCCGTCACCGGCATTTACAATAGAAGCGTCAAGTTTCTTTGCCAGCATGTAAGGCGCTCCGGAAGCAGAATGCCTTATTACGAGTATGTCTATTTTGTAAGCGGCAAGATTTTTAACTGTATCAATTAATGTTTCACCCTTTGTTAAACTGCTTCCCAATACCGCGACATTAACTATATCAGCACTCATCCGTTTTTCGGCAATTTCAAACGACGTTTTCGTCCTGGTACTCGGCTCAAAAAAGAGATTAACTACAGTTTTCCCTCTGAGGACAGGAACTTTTTTGATTGAACGGGTGGATATCTCTCTAAATGACTCCGCGGTATCAAGAATATGAATAATTTCATTAGCCGAGAGTTCTTCAAGCCCGAGTAAATTCTTCCGATTCCAAACTTTTTTAGCCATTTAATTATTTCTCCACTATAACTTCATCTTCTTTCCCATCAACTTCCGAAATACGCAGTTTTATCTTTTCCCTCCTGGATGTAGGAATATTTTTGCCGACATAATCCGCTTTTATCGGTAATTCCCTATGTCCTCTGTCAATCAAAACAGCCAGCTCAACCTTTTTCGGCCTTCCAAAATCCATAAGAGCATTGAGCGCCGCTCTCACTGTCCTGCCCGAGTAAAGGACATCATCAACAATAACAACAACCTTATCCGTAAGGTCCAAATTTATTTCGGTGCTGTGAACAACCGGCTGTTCATCTATTTTATCTAAATCGTCCCTGTAAAAAGTTATATCAAGAACGCCAAAAGGTATTTCTGTTTTTTCAAGCTTTCCAAGTTTATCTATCAACCTCTTTGCCAGGTAAACACCTCTTGTCCTTATACCAACTACGACTACGTCACGAAGAGTCTTATTCTTTTCAATTATTTCATGAGCCATCCTCATAACCGCGCGGGAAATATCACCTTCATCCATTATTTTAACAGAGCTAACCATACATCTTTCTCCTGTTTTTCACAAAAAAACCCCTCCTTTGTCTTGTAGAAGGAGAGGTATATACGTATCTTATAAACACATCTTGTCCTTTTTCGGCTTCTCAGAACCAATTTAAAAGGTTAAATACTAGACAACACTTTACCTTATAAAAGCCCTGCTGTCAAGATTAACTTATGAGAACAATTCACTTCTATTTTGTTACTTTATCATCTGACTTTTATGACAACCATTGTTATATCATCATGCTGCGGCATTTTCCCGATAAACCTTTTTACTTCTCTCTCAATAACCTTTAAAATTTCCAGGCTGCTCTTTTCGGCTCCGCACATTTTTAGTGTATTTACCAATCGCTCTTGCCCGAATTCTTCCTTCCTGGAATTTTTAGCCTCAGTTATTCCATCACTATAAAAAACAATTACATCGCCGGATGAAAACCGGAATTCTTTTTGGGAAAAATCTACCTTTTCCATTAAACCGAGCGGCATACCGCCGTCCACTTTCAAGAATATCACCTCTTGAGTATCTTCTTTTTTCAAAAGAACCGGCAGATGGCCTCCATCGCTAATTGTTATTTTTCTTTCTTTTTCGTCTATTACGGCATAAGACAAGGTTACAAAAAGGCCTGTTTTTGATTCAAGGCAAAGAGAAGTATTTAAGTTAGATAAAGTTGAAGAAGGGCTTACGGTATCTTTAGTTTGAAATTTTAACTCACTTATTATCTTAGCCATAAAAAGCGCGGCCGGCACGCCCTTCCCGGAAACATCGCCGACAACAATCCCTATTCTCTCCTGCCCATAATCAGCAAACTGATATAAATCACCTGCCACATGATGGGCGGGGCTCATTATAGCGGCTATGGAAAGAGTTCTTCTCTTGGGCAATTCAAACGGAAGAAAACTATTCTGTATTTCTCTGGCCAAATCCAACTCTCTCTCTACCAACCGGCGCTTGTGCAGCTCCAGGATATATTTTGAAAAAATAAGCGACAAATATAATAAAATACAAACTAAAATAGGATAAAATAAATCTATCCATATGCCGCAAAAGATAAAGAGAATAAAGCCGGCAATTATGTAAGCGATGAGCATAACTGAAACTAAATAGGCTGACAAAGAAGTTCTGGTTTTTAATGTCAGGAAACTAATAATAATCAGAACGGCAAGCAGGATAATCAAATTTATAAATTTATTTACTCTGACCAGGAAGGTATTTTCAAGGATACTATTAAATATGTTGGCGTGCACGCCCACATTGGGATATCTGGACTCAAGAGGCGTCGGGCTCAAATCATGTAAGCCCGCCGCGGCCGTTAAGCCGATAAAACAAACTTTACCCTTAAGGCTGCCTAAATCTATTAACGGCTTTTTGCCCTTTTTTAGCCGCGAATATGACCTGAATATATCAACATAAGAATAATGAATGAAGGTCTCTTTCCAGGAACCGGCATAATTAATCATCATCTGGTATTTATTATCAACCGGTATTTTAACCTGAGGAGTTATCTGAATAAACTTGCCCTTTTTGATTAAAACCTGCTCCTGAGAAACGCCAAGATAATCGCAAGCGGCCAGAAAAGTCAGGTGGGGAGAATGTCTGTTTTCGTATTCAAAATACAGAGGTACTCTTCTGTTCTTTCCGTCTAAGTCCTGAATAATATTAATATGGCCGCTTCCGTAACTTGCCTGTTCAAGTTCCCTTAAGGGTTTGGCTTCAAGCCTTAAAGGCTTTTTGTCTTCATCCAATCTAAAGACATAAGGATAATAAACACAGCCGGCTCTTTC
>CBDURG010000057.1:0-12316 GCA_965369805.1 uncultured bacterium | reverse complement strand
TGAAGCTGTTTCTCTGGGCTTCGCCAGACTCAGAGTAGGCTATGCCCGGGGAGCCAGAGCTGCCCTCATCATACCAGACTGAACATTGTGTAACTCGCTCCCCACTGTCGTAGACGAAAGCCGTGAAGCTTGTTTTGCTCAATCGCTTAAACCGCGTCTTTCTGTTCGGGTTCCGTGCGGCAAGCTCCTGCAGAGATCCATCAAAGTAACGTGCTATGTACTCGTAACTATCTTCCAAAAATTTGTCACGTTCGTGGTCATCAAATTTTCGCTTAATCCTTAGATTACTCGAGCGCTCTCCTTTAGGTACCCGAGTTTCAGAAGCCACACGGTGCTCCCTCTCCTTCAGAGGCAATTTCGGAGCCGGGACCGACTTGGCGGCTTCGCGAACATCCTTTGCAACAATGGCGAAGGCCTCATGCTGATTGGCGTACATCGAGACTGGTTTCCCATCGGTCGGCGTCGCTCTCAGATGACCGAATGGGGCAGAGTTCCAATCACAGGGATGCAGAATAACAGGGATTACAACAGCACTTCCATCTTCGTGTTTCTCTAAAGCCCGCGTCATCTCCTTATCGTAGCAATAGTCCGACGCAAGGAAGTGAGCGCTGACAAGAAGCAAGATGATTTGAGAGGACTCAAACTCGGAGCTAATAGCTTGATTGATATCACTGCCAGCGGTGATACGGCGATCATGCCAAGACGAGATCACCCCTTGGCGTTTCAGTAGTGCCAAGTGGGTTTCTAGCTCATTGCGAAATTCCTCATCCTTATGTGAATATGAAAAGAATAGCGTATCCATAATGTTTTTGACTTTTTCCAGCCTATAAGAGGTTTTTTAGCTGTTTAAGGAATGCCACTAAGTTACCGCCAGTAAAATCTGTGTCGTTTAATCCCCGTTGATTCCAGAGATCGAACAACTCCTTCTCTCGAGGGCTAGGAGGTCTACCGCCACCCCCGCTGGTTACACAACTTGGTGTGGACAGAACCATGTTCAAGTCACCCTCATGGACGGTTACCCTTACGCAAACTGTTTGTCCCTCCGCCCGGCGCCGATTAATCTGCTGGTTGATCCAACTCTCGTCGGCACTACCGAACTCCTTTTCTGTTTCCCCGATTCGAATTCTAATCATGGCTACTCCTTATTTATGCCCAATGTCCCAGCTAACCTGCCCAGGCGAAACCATATTGTTAACCTATTTTTTTAATATTACCAACACAAAATAACATATTTTACATTCTAAAAAAAAATCTTATGGGTGTCAACGCAAAATTCTAACGTACCCGTAAACGTAACCGGTCTTTTATAATGATTTTTATATAAGTACCGGAAAAAGCCGATTTACGTTTACTGTTTTCACATGCTTACGCTTACGAAATTACCGGAACCGCATTCTCCAACAACTCCCTCGCATGCGTCAAGCTGACAGAAGTAATACTTTTTCCGCCCAGCATCCGGGCTATCTCTTCAACCCTTTTTTCTTTAGAGAGTTTCTTTATACCGGTAGAAGTCCTGTCTTTTTCCACTGATTTTTCTATGGAAAAATGTGTATCAGCCATCGAAGCTATCTGAGGAAGGTGAGTTATACATATAACCTGATGAGTTTTTGAAAGGGATTTAAGTTTTCTGCCTACAGATAAGGCTGTCTCTCCCCCGATATTCACGTCAATTTCATCAAAAACCAATATAGGAATTAAATCTTTACCCGCTAAAACGGACTTGAGAGACAACATAAGCCTGGAGATTTCCCCTCCGGAGGCGACATCTTTAAGAGGTTGAGGCTTTTCGCCCCTGTTTGCGGAAAAAATAAAATTTATCCCATCTTTCCCGGTTATAGATAATTCCTTCTCTTTGAAGTGTACCTTAAATTTTCCCTCTTTTAATCCAACCTGCTTTAACTCCTTTTCAACTTTTGAAGCAAGTTTTTCACCTGCAGAAACCCTTTTCTTAGTTAAATCTTGAGCCTGCCCAAGAACCTTACATTCCTCTTCCGACACTTTCTTTAAGAGATCTTCCCTCTTCTTCTCAAAGGAACGGTATTTCTCCAGTTGTTCTTCAAGCCATACAAGTTTTTTATGTATTTCAGAAATACTGGAACCGTATTTCTTTTTTAAACGATGAATAAGTTCAATCCGGTTTTCTATTCTTTCAAGCCTGGATGAATCAAGATCAAGCCTCTCCGCAAGGTTTCTAAGCTCATTTGCGGTATCAGAGGACACAGAAGCAAAGTTTTCCATTGTTTCATGTTCCATTTTTTCACCGGTAATATCCCCAAGCTCTTTTAGTATGGAGGCAACCCTTCCAACCTTGTTAAAGACAGAATCCTCAGTATCATACAGCAGGTCAACACCTTCCTGCGCAAGCTCCGCGATCCTTGAAGCATTCACCAGAAGAGTATGCTCTTTTTCAAGCTCTTCATTCTCCTCATTCTTCAAGCAAGCTTTTTGTATCTCGTTTGACTGGAAGGAATAAAGTTCTGCAAGCTCTGGTGATACTTTACCTTCATTGTCATAAACCGATAGTTTATCTTTCGCTTCAACAAGGTTATTATAAGCTTTGATATACTGTTCTTTTTTCACTTCACCGTAAAGATCAAGTATTTCAAGCTGATAATTATTTTTCAGTAAAAACTGGTGGGAATTCTGTGAATGGTAATCCAGGAGATATTCCCCTGCCTCTTTTAAAACTGACATAGGGACCATTTCCGCGTTTATATAAGCCTTGTTCCTGTTGTCTGAAGAAAAATCTCTTTTTATAAGAAGTTGTTCATCTTCGGAAGGTATGTCATGTTTTTTCGCGACCGGACTGATTTTTTCACGGCAATTATCAATCAGCATTGACACCGAGCCTTTTGTTTCACCATGCCTCATGTATCTTTTATCCCATTTTTCCCCTAACCCCAGCATAAGCGAAGAAAGAAGAAGGGATTTTCCGGCACCTGTTTCTCCGGTAAGGACATTAAAACCGGGCTCGAAATCAATTTCAATGTCCCGTGCAAGAGCGATGTTTTTTATTTTTAAGGTAGATAACATTTTAAACACAGTATATAGTATTTAGTATATAGTATGTAGTCTTGAGTATTAAATTCTTGACCTTTAAAATATATTTATATCAAAAACAAAAATACTCCCAGTACAAGGCAATAAATGGAAAATATAAAAAGTTTTCTCGAAGAAACGAGAGAAATCATTAGCTTTATTGAGAGTATTCCAAGCAGAAGTGAAAATATAAACCCTACAATAATTCCCGCAACAGGATAACAAACCCCGCCAGACACCGAGAACAGCGTCTCATACAACAAAGCTATTATAATTATCGGTACAGATAATATAAAAGAAAACTGCACCGCTTCTTGCCTTTTCATTTGTAAGAAAATACACATAGCTATTGTAATCCCGGACCTGGATATGCCGGGCAAAGCGGCTATTCCCTGCGCGAGACCGATAAGCGCAATAGAACTGAAACTTATAGAAACCGCGTTCTGAGAACCGGAGCTGAATCTATCGGAAAAGAAAAGTATAGTTGCTGTAACGACAAGGCAAAATCCTATAAGGTTCAGTGATTGCATGGAACCTTCACCAATAAAGTTTTTCATGAGGAAAGCTGCTACTGCTGTAATAACAGTTGCCAGAGCTAATTTATAGATGTAAATTTTCGCGTCTTTCCGGCCTTTGAAAAAATCAGCGATCAATTGATAAATCTGTTTATTGTAAACTGTTAGCACGGCAACAAGTGTTCCCGCATGCAAAATAACATTTAAAAAGAACGACGGCCTGATATCCATGATTTTTTCCGCGAGGACAAGATGAGCAGTAGAAGAAACAGGAAGGAATTCTGTTATTCCCTGGATAATGCCGAGTAGAATTGATTTTATTAAGAACATTTTAAAAGCCGTATGTAGTATTTAGTATCTCGTGAATCGTTAAAAGACTATAAAACAAATTTAATATTTGACGCTGATAGACACTGAAAAATTATGATTAACGCTGATTTTTTTACAATTCATCATAAATAATCTGCGAAAATCTGCGTCCAAATTTTACTTTTTGTTTTTTGCCTTGTCCTTTTTTCTTCTTAACTCAGCAACTGGAGTTTCTTTATTCCTTCTTTCACAGCTTCAGCAGATTTTAAAAGTTCTTCTTTTTCGTTTTCGTCAAGATCAAGCTCAACAATCTCTTCAACTCCCCTGCAGGAAAGTTTGACAGGAACACCGAAATAAATATCCTTAAGGCCGTATTCTCCGTTTAAATAAACACAACAGGGCAAAACATCAGGGATATCTAAAAAGATGTTGGTAATCATTTCTACAACTGCGGCTGACGGCGCGTAATAAGCGGAACCTGTTTTAAGAAGCTTGACGATTTCAGCGCCGCCCTTACGGGTTCTTTCATTTATAGAGTCAATTTCTTCTTTGTTAAGAAACTCAGTTATTGGCTTTCCTTTTACCGTTGAATAACGCGTAAGAGGAACCATTGTATCCCCATGCCCCCCAAGAACCATTGTCTGAACCTGCGTTGCCGGAACACCAAGTTTTTCAGATACAAAATATCTATAACGGGAAGAATCAAGAATACCGGCCATTCCTATAACCCTGTTTGAAGGGAAACCGGACACTTTAAGGGCAAGATAACTCATAACATCCAGAGGGTTTGTAACAACGATGATTATGGCCTCAGGGCTCAAAGATGAAATATTTTTAACCACAGCTGATATTATTTCGACATTTATCTTTTGAAGATCATCTCTGCTCATGCCGGGTTTCCTGGCCATGCCGGCTGTTATTACAACTATATCGCTGTCTTTTGTTTCGCTATAATCATTTGTTCCTGTAATTTTCGCCTGAAATTTTTCTATGGGGGATGACTCCATCAGGTCAAGCGCTTTACCCTGCGGCAGGCCTTCCACTATATCCATTAGAACTACATCCGCTAAATCTTTTTCCACAATGCGCCTCGCGCAGGTTGCTCCGACAAACCCGGCGCCGATAATGGTTACTTTTTTCATCAATCATTCTCCTTCATTCCAAGTTGTCTTGTACAGGCCGCAACCGTATTTTTCATAAGCATCGCAATTGTCATGGGGCCAACTCCGCCTGGGACAGGTGTTATGGCTGACGCTTTTTCCTTGACCGCTTCAAAATCCACATCCCCTGTCAAACGGTATCCTCTTTCCCTGGACGTATCTTCCACCCTGTTAACCCCAACATCAATTACAACAGCTCCGGGCTTTACCATCTCAGCCTTAACAAACTCCGGCCTGCCTATCGCTGCTACGAGAATATCCGCCTGTGAAGCTATTTCATTTAAGTTTTTTGTCCTTGAATGACACATAGAAACAGTAGCATTAGCATTTTTAGCTTTCTGGCATAATATAGCGAACAATGGTTTTCCCACTATATTGCTTCTTCCGATAATTACAACATTTTTGCCTTCAGGAGAAATGTCGCTTCTTATTAAGAGTTCCTGTACACCAGCCGGTGTACATGGAAGAAATTCCGGATTTCCGATAAGCATTCTTCCGACATTAAACGGATGAAAGCAATCCACATCTTTCTCAACACTGACAGCTTCCAGGACATCTTTTTCACAAATATGATCCGGCAGAGGAAGCTGAACAAGAATCCCGTGTATTTTTGAAGAATTGTTAAGTTCCTCTATTTTCTTTATTAAATCTTCAGTGGTTACTGTTGTATCAATGGAATGCTTCTCAGAATAAATCCCCAGCTCTTTGCATGCTTTTTCTTTCATGGAAACATATACTTTTGAAGCGGGGTTATCTCCTATGAGCAGGACCGCAATGCCGGGAACAACACCCGTCTGCTCTTTTATTGCTGATACAGATGACTTTAACTCTTCCCTTATTTCAGCAGCAATTTTTTTGCCGTCTATTCTTTTTGCCATGACAATCTCCTATTTATAACCCATGGATAACAAAAGTTCTCTGGCCGTGTCAACAGCCGATCCGGCATCGTCCGAATAACCGTCTGAACCAATCTCAGTAGAATATTCTTTGGTAACCGGCGCGCCGCCAACCATTATTTTAAGATTATCGGGCCCGTTCTCTTTTAAAAGAGCAACCGTTGTCTGCATTGCAGGCATTGTAGTAGTTAAAAGGGCTGACAACGCTACAAGGCCGGCATTGTTTTCATTTACAGCAGATAGAAATTTCTCAGGAGCTGCATCCACACCGAGGTCAATAACACGGTAACCCGCGCCTTCGAGCATTATGGCGACAATGTTTTTCCCTATATCATGAAGGTCGCCCTTTACGGTACCAATTACGATACATCCTTTTTTCCCGATCTCTCCGGCTGATAAAAGCGGCTTTACAATATTAAGGCCTTCTTTCATTGCCCTGGCAGACATCAGAACCTCGGGAACATAGATTTCGTTGTTTTTAAATCTTACTCCTATTTCTTCCATCGCGGATATCAAGCCGCTGTTTAAAATATCAAGAGGGTTGTTCCCTTCCTCAAGCAGTGCTTTCACGATATTCTGCACTTCGGGTATATTACCTTCAAACACAGCTTTTTTTAATTTATCAACGTTCATATTTATACTCCTGTATATACTAAATACTACATACTGCTTTTAATACTGCTCTTGTTAAATCCCGGAATTATAAATTCTTTTCTCCAGTTATAAATTACATTAACGGGGCAAACACTAACACATTTTGAGCATACTTTACATTTTGAATAATCTATAACGGCAAGATTGTCAACCAGTTTTATCGCGTCAAACGGGCATTCTTTCACGCATTTTCCGCATCCGATACACCCGACTGAACAGATTTTCCTGACATTAGCTCCTCTATCTTTTGAGAGACAGAGAATATGGATTTTAGATTTTTCGGGGATTATCTCAATGAGATTTCTGGGACATGTTGATACACAACGCCCGCATCCTATACATTTTTCCGGAATTACATACGGCATGCCGTGTTCATTTTTCACAATAGCATCAACAGGACAGGAGTCCAGACACGCGTAGCCCATCAGGCATCCGTAATCGCATTCGCTTGATCCGCCCGCGACCATATTGATTACCCTGCAGTCCCTCACCCCGGCATAGTTATATTTCTTTTTTCCTATACCGCCTCCGCAGCAGTGAATAACGGCATATTTCTTTTCTATTTTACCCGTGGGGACACCCATCACTTCCGCTATGTCTTTTACTACACATTCTCCGCCGGGAAGACAGAGTGTTATTTTCGCGTGATCAAGGACAATGGCCTCAGCATAATTTGAACAGCCCGCGAAACCACAGGCGCCGCAGTTACTACCCGGAAGAGCGGAAAGCACTTTTTGCTGGCGGGGATCTTCTTTTACTTTGAGCAGCCTTGATGCCAAAGCAAGGGCAATGCCGAAGAGAAGGCCTAACAAAAAAAGAGTTAAAACTGAATAAATTATTATCATTTAAATGCCGTATGTAGTATTTAGTATATAGTATCTAAAAAACAGTATATAGTATGTAGTATGTGGTATGTAGTAAAAACAAAATTATAAACTATTCACTATATATAATTCACTATTCACCGTATTTTTATTGCAATTGAAACCCTGAAAATCCCATAAAGGCTATTGATATAAGGCCGGCAGTTATAAAAACTATAGCAAGGCCTTTCATTGATTCGGGGATATCGGCAAATTCCAGTTTTTCCCTGATGCCTGACATTATGATCATTGCCAGCATGAACCCCGCGCCGGCAAAGAAACCCTGAAGAGCGGATTTCACAAGCCCGAAACTTTCAGATTCAAAATCGGTTATGTTTAAAAAAGCTACGCCGAGAACAGCACAATTGGTGGTTATCAAAGGCAGATATATTCCCAGAGACTTATGTAGAGCCGGAACTGTTTTCTTCAGGAACATTTCCACGAATTGAACAAAAGACGCGATAACAAGGATGAAAGCAACAATCTTAAGATAAGTTAAATCAAGCGGTATCAGCACGTAAGAATACAAAACCCACGTAACTATTGAAGCCATGGTCATAACAAACACTACCGCAAAACCCATTCCCATGGCTGAAGACGTATCTTTAGAAACTCCTACATAAGGACATAAACCCAAGAACCTTGAGAATATATAGTTCTGCACAAAAACCGCGCTCATAAAAATTGCAAATAGCTGGCCTAAATCCATTATTCTGAGAGTTTACCTTTTTTTAATTTAATGTAATTAAAAAGAGCTATTAAAAAACCTATCGTAAGAAATGCCCCGGGAGCAAGTATCATTGATGTAATCGGCTTAAAAGTCTCGGGAGTTATCCTGATGCCGTAAAAGGTTCCGAAACCGCTGATTTCCCTGATTACCGCGATAATAAAGAGAGCGCCGGTAAAACCGATTCCCATTCCAATAGCATCAGCCGCGGACCTCGCGACATTATTTTTTGAAGCAAAAAACTCAGCCCTTCCAAGTACAATACAGTTAACAACTATAAGATTTATAAAAAGGCTCATTTTTTTGTAAATCCCCGGGATAAACCATTGCATAAGCAGGCCCGCTACTGTTACAAATGAAGCAATAATTACTATATAACAGGGAATCCTTACTTTTTCGGGGATTATTTTCCTGACCATCGAAACAGTAATGTTTGAAAAGAACATAACAAAGGTAAATGCCGCTCCCATATAAACCGCGTTTTCCACCAGGTTTGAAACAGCAAGCGTTGGGCATAATCCGAGACAGAGAACAAATATCGGATTGCGCTCAATAATACCTTTTGTTGTCTCCTGAATCAGGGTTCTTGTGTCTTTCATTGTTTTTGCGTCCCGAAAATCCTGGTTTTAGTAAACCTCTCTATCAGAGGAGTAACCGCGTTCATCAGTAGTATTGAATAACACACTCCTTCAGGATACCCCCCTTTTATTCTTATAAGCATTGTTATAAGGCCGCACCCGATACCGAAAATTATCTGCCCGCTTTTAGTTATCGGGGTTGTTACAAGATCCGTTGCCATAAAGAAAGCGCCGAGCATCAAACCGCCGGCCAGCAGCTGCAGCAGAACATTAGAAATTCCTCCGGTAAAAACCGATATCACTGCCACTGTTGCCAGGTATGAAACAGGAATGTGCCAGGTAATTATCCCGCGGGCAATAAGAAAACACCCTCCTATTAATAAAAGAACCGCGGATGTTTCGCCGATGGAGCCTCCGATATTTCCAAGAAACAGTTTTTTATAAAGATGAGGCATCGAACCGTAAACTGTCATAAGGGCATCTGTTCCCTGTTCTTTGAGTAAATTCAGCGGGGTTGCCGCCGTAATGCTGTCCGGAAAAATCTGCAGCGTTTTCCAGGTTGTCATCTCTTTCGCGAAAGAAAGCATAAGGAACGCTCTTCCTGCCAGAGCGGGATTAAATATATTGTATCCCAGCCCGCCGAAAGCCTGTTTTCCAACGGCTATCGCAAAGAAACTCCCGAGTGCTGCCATCCATAAAGGTATCTCAGGCGGAAGGCACATAGCCAAAAGAAGCCCGGTCAAAAAAGCGCTTCCGTCTTTAACAGCAGTACCGCGGCGCATTATTTTAAGACACAGGGTTTCGGTTAAAACAGCGGAGATAATTGAAATAAGTATTACCAACCCCGCGTGAATCCCGAAGAAATATACGCCGGCCGCGGCAGCAGGCAGTAATACCGTAATTACAGTCCACATCATTTTTTCGGTTGTTAAGTTAGTTTTAATGTGCGGCGAGACCGTAACAGTCAGGTGTTTATCCCTAAGCATTTTGCTTCCTCATTAGTTCGTATTTTCCAAGTTTAATGTACTGCAAAAGATTTGTCCCTGACGGGCAGATATAGTTGCATGAACCGCATTCCATACAATCCAGAAGGCCTATCTCCTTAGCTTCACCTGCTTTTTCCCCGGAGACAAATTTACTCAAATCCGCAGGTATTAACCCCATCGGACAAACTTCTACACACTTCCCGCATCTTATGCAGGGAAGGTGTTTAAACGGCAGAGCTTCTTTTTTTGTCAGAACTAAAATTCCCGAGGTTCCTTTTATAACCGGAACCTCATCCGTATATTGCGCCAAACCCATCATGGGGCCGCCCATAATAAGCTTTTCCACCTCTTTGTCTGATAAGCCTACAGCATTAATGACGTTTCTAAAAGGAGTGCCTACGCGGACTTTCCAGTTGCAGGGATTTGAGATACCTCTTCCGGAAAGGGTAAGAACCCTTTCATACAGGGGTTTGTTCATTGCTACGGCTTCATAAACGGCATTAGCTGTGCCGACGTTTTGAACAAGTACACCTACATCCATGGGAAGGGAGCCGGAAGGGACTTCTTTCCCGGTAACTGAAAAAATTAATTGTTTTTCCGCTCCCTGGGGATATTTTACATTGAAAGCAATAACTTTCAAGTTGTTATATTGTTCACATGCCTTTTTAACCAAATCAATGGCATCGGGCTTATTATCCTCAATGGCAATTATACATTCTTTCGCGTTAACAGCTTTTGTTATGAGTATAGCGCCCTTAACAATTTTTTCGGCAGATGAGAGCATAAGCGAATGGTCGGAAGTAAGATAAGGTTCACATTCCGCTCCGTTTATTATAACCGTATTAATTGGTTTTTCCTCCGGAGGATTCAGCTTAACATGTGTCGGAAATGCTGCGCCTCCGAGCCCGACAAGGCCACTGTCAGAGACAGCTTTTAAAATCTTATTTTTATCAAACAAAGCTGCTGAAAAGTTATTTTCCTGAAAACTGCCGCAGGGAGTATCTTGTTTATCGGACTTTACTATTATGGCCCGCGCGCGTCCCAGAAGAGGATGGGGATGCTTTTTTATATCAATAACTTCTCCGGATATACTTGAATGGACATTTGAAGAGATAAACCCGGCAGCCCGGGCAATAAGGGTTCCGCGTTTTACCAAATCGCCTTTTTTAACAACAGGTTCTGCCGGAGAACCAATACTTTGCTGCAGCGCAAAATACGCGATTTCAGGAATAGGCAGTTCCTTTATTTTGAGGTTTTTGCAAAGATGTTTATTTCCGGGCGGGTGTACTCCGCCTTTAAAAGATATTTTCATAATTGTTTTCTTTTGTTATTTTTTCAACTTCAATAACCGGCTTGGACCAGCTGGTAACATAATAAGCCCTGCCGGTTATTCTCACATAACTTTTTGAATAAGACGACAGCGATTTTCCACCTTCTTTAACATAATAAATGATGTTTCTTCTGTTAGAAGGTTCAAGCAATTTATAGGTTCCCGGCCTGTTTATCAAAACGCCGAGGTCTTCCAGCCATCCGGTAACTATAATCTTTTTCGAGATATATTCTTTTTGGCCATTGTTCTCTGCCGCGGGTGTTATGCTGGCAGTTACTGTTACTTCCTCGGTTTTACCGGCCGGTTTTGCGGCTATCGCTTTACCCACGGCCCGTATCTTTATCTTTGACGGCAGGCTTTTTACGTATTTATTGTGGATATAAACGCGGGCGTATTGCGGAAGAAGTATTTTTTTCCACGAACCAAGTTCTCCTATAACAGAAACTTCATAGCCTTTGTCCAGCGCGCATATCGGCGAAAAGTTTTCGTTTGCTCCGGCCCTTACATTGAGTTTTTTTACGCTAACGGTTCCCTCTTTATCCAGGTATAACGATTTGACCCATCCAAAAACTTTTTCATTAGGATAAATACAGGCCCATTCTCCCTCGATCCCCTCGGTTTTGACAATATCGCCTTTATGAATCTGGCATATAACATCATAATTGGTCCCGGGCCCTGAACGGACGTTCACCCGGCTGCCTGTTATCTCGCAATATGAAGCGTTCGCCTGTTTCGGCATCTGGAATAAAGATAGGCTAAAGATGAATAATATAAGCGTAGATTTATGCATTTTTTAAACTTATCGGTATTTTCCTGCATAGGAAATCCCTGCTGATTTCTTTATATTCTCCTGTCTGTAGGCCGCAAAGGGAAAGTTTTCCTATTGATTTTCTTTTTAAATAAACAATTTTGTAACCAACGGCTTCAAAGATCTTTCTTATCTGCCTGTTGCGTCCTTCCGTTATTTCTACAGTCAGCCTGTTTTTTGCTGAGCCCAAAGGGGTAACAACGGCTGACAAACTGATTTTTTCGTCTATTTTTACCCCCCTTCGAATTTTATCCGTGTCGTCGAGAGATATTTTTCTATCTATTACGGCATAATAACTTTTAACCACCTTCTTTGAAGGATGAATTATTTTCTGCGCGATATCACCGTCATTTGTTAAAATTAATAATCCTTCGGTTCCTTTATCCAGCCTTCCCACAGGAAATATTTTTTTTTCAGAAATAACAGGAATAAGATCTATTACTATCAGCGA
>CBDURG010000056.1:0-12320 GCA_965369805.1 uncultured bacterium | reverse complement strand
ATCTCTATAACCATAGGCTCCGCTTGACTGATAATACGCGGCACGCCCCTGAATCCTCGCGGATATAGTCTGATATTTCATCCATATATTAGTTAGAACATTCATGTTTTCATCAGGTGTCTTTATTTCCACACCACTCATAAGTTTCTTCCAGGAATCACGAACAGCATTCAAAGCTTTATAAGCTTTTGCGGGGGTAATATACTTTCTTACTGTCTTGCTGATTTCATGCTCACTTTTCTCCATACCAAGGATAAATACAACTTCTTTGGTTTCATCCGGTTTAAGCTCTACTTTTGACCTGATTGAACCTATGGAATCATTCCATTTACCTATGGTTTTGGAAAGACGGCCTTCCTTAACAGCTTTTGGAGACATAAGATCCCCGTACATGCCTAAAAATTCTTCTTTATCACCTTCATATCCGGAAACAACAGAAGAAGTATGGTAACCTACATACGGCCAGGTTGTGTTCCACGGCGGCTCTGTGTCAGATACCCCGCCCAGACGCTTCCTAATTGTAAGAATTTTACTGGCATTATTGAACCTGGTCTCCTGGAATACCTTATGGAATTCCCTGTGTGAATCCGGCCAGGATCCGTTTAACCATTCAAGATATGAGAATAAATTCACAGTCCTTTTTTTGTCTGATTTATTATGTAATTTCACAATCCAGATTTCACAATCATCTTTTAGGGGAACAAACATACTCATTTCGGAATATAATAAGCTTTTTTCCATTTTGAAAGTTGAGTATCCTACTCCATGAACACACTGATAATAATCATATGTTGAACAAGTAGGTTTCCAGGCCGCTGACCAAAAATCACCGGTATCTTCATCCCTGATATAAAGATATTTACCGCTGTTATCCTTTATAAGATCCTGTTCCCATCTGGTTAACCTGTTTAGATTGGAATTATATGCCCAGCTGTACCCGCCGCCTGTCTGTGAAACGGTAAACCCGTATGTTTCGTTGCAAATAACGTTGACCCAAGGTCTTGGGGTATCCGGACGCTCAATTATATACTCCCAGCCATCGGGACTAAAACAACCGTACTTGTTCTTGATTTTCATACGCTAACTCCTGTGCCGCAATATGTTATCTCGTTTTACCTAAATAATACCACAAGTCTCTACATTAGAGAAACTTCGCAAATGATAGCTTAAAGAGGCATATAAGTCAAGGAAACTAAAATTATATTCAATGTTGTATTTGAAATTCAAAAAACAAGCAGGATACCCACAAAAACATTTAATAGTGTTGACACTTAAAACCGTGTTATTATACTATTTTGGTTTGTTTCGGTGGTGGGCGTAGCTCAGCTGGTTAGAGCACCTGACTGTGGCTCAGGATGCCGGGGGTTCAAGTCCCCTCGCTCACCCCAATTTGTAATCCAGAGTTTGAATCGAAAAATCATTTTAAATAAACTGAAACCTCAATCATTTTCCTTTTATTTCCACTACTTTTCAAAGACTCAGAAAATGTCGCAGATCCTCTTTAAAATCTTTTCTCTGTTTCTTGAATCATTTTAGATTCCTCGATCTTTGTAGGTATGATTACAAGGTAACGTAACGCGGTCTTATTCTTTTTATCCAGTTTTAAAACATCCCGGTATTTCGCTTTAGCCTGGGTATATTCTTTTTTCTTATACAAAGACCGCGCTTCAGACAGTAGAGAAACAACATTTTCCCTGGTTTCTATTTCTTCCCGGGCTAATTTTTTTCTCTGCTCTTTCTCTTTCTTTTCGGCTTTAAGCTTTTTCTGACGATTAATTTCTTCTTGCCTCGTTTTCTTTTCCAGTTCCTTCCAACGCTTGACCTCTTCTTTCTCCTCGGCTTTGAGTTCTTTCCGGCGTTTAAGATCTTCCTTCTTTTTCTGCTTTTCTAACTCTTTCTGCCGTTTGGACTCTTTCTTCTTTTCGGTTTCAAGCTTTTTTTGCCGGCCCGTTTCTTCTTTCCTTTTCTTCTTCTCTAATTCTTTCTGGCGCTTTAATTCTTCTTTCTTCTCAGCCTCAAGCCTTTTCCGGCTTTCAAACTCTTCCTTCTTTTTCTGCCTTTCTAATTCTTTCCGGCGTTTAAGATCTTCTTTATTCTTTTTTTCAAGCCGGGCACTCTCTTTCTTTTGTTCAGCATCCACTTTCGCGCGGGCTAATTTTTTACGCCGCTCTTCATCTTTCTTTTCGGCTTCAAGCTTTTTTTGCCGGCCAACTTCTTCTTCCCTTTTCTTCTTCTCTAATTCTTTCTGGCGCCTTAAGTCTTCTTTCTTCTCAGCCGCAAGTCTTTTCCGGCGCTCAAGGTCTTCCTGCTTCGTTCTTTTCACACTTTCTTTTATATAACCCCTCATTTCAGGGTCTTCAACAACCTTTAGCGCTTTCTGCCATTCTTTGTTCGCTTCATTTAATTTACCTTCCTCATAAAGAGTATTTCCTTTTTCAAAATGTTTTTTGACCTCATCTTCTCTTTGCCGATTGCGGTCATCAATTTTCTTTTCTTCGATCTCCTTTTCAACCTTCTTTATATTTTTTTCTGTCTCCTTTATAAGCTGCTTTAGATTCAGGGTATAATTTTGGATTTTAGTCTTTTCAAAGGATACATCATCTTTATTCAAATCTTCCTGCGCATAATTTAAAGGAATGCAGCCAAGTAGCACTGCCACCACTATAGCCGGCAAAGTAGTTTTTCTCAAAAACCTTATAATCTGTTTCATTCTCTTCCCTCCCGTCTAGACCTTGTAATTATTCCAAACCATAATTCTCTTATTTTTACCAACTCGCCCTCATTGTAAAGTTCTGAAACGAGTCTTTTATAACTTTTGAGGTTTTTATCTAACTCAATACGCTTTGTTATATACTCAACCGTTTTATCATATATCATTTCGTTAGTATATAATATTTTTTTATAATATTTCTTCGCTTCTTCCAATCTCCCGCTCTCTTGCGCGACACAGGCTAAATAAAAATAATTATTCAACTCCTTCACAACTTCACTGCCGGGCTTCGCCAGTACATCATAAACCAGTGCCAGTGCCCACCGATGTATTTTTCGCCTTAGTCTTTTCTGTTTAGAGCGTTCTACCTCTTCGTTTGTACGTTCATAGAGTTTACCTGTTACTCTGACAAAAGGGCCATGGGCAGTATAATCAAGGCGTGTTAAATCATCGTTAAAATCCGTAAAATTATAGCCAACACCAACTTGGACAAAATCCCCTATGTTTTTGTTTATTTCAATCAAAGCGCCATGTTTCTGATCTTTTGCTTCTTTCTGGCCTAAAATCCTGTATTCACCTGCTAACTGCCAGCCGTCACCTATGTTGTAACCAAGCCTGTTTATCCAGAGCCATGTTGAGGCTTTTGTAAAATCAAACCCGGCTGCTCTTTCTTCCCCTATTCTGTAAGCAAGTTTTTCCGTTAACTGTAACCTTGGAGTTAAATCAATAACAGCCTCCCCTGCTAATATATGCGCCCTTTCTTTTTCAATCCCTTTAATATCTTCCTGTGAAATAGCCGCGTCATTTTCTAAATAAGAATATTTAGTTAATAGGTTAAGCCAGTCAAATTGAGCAGGCCTGTAAGCTGTTCCAAACACCAGTTCTTTGTACTGTGCTTCAACCGAATCCGCGGCAACATCTTTAGTCTGGGATAAATTTGCCTTGGCAAAAAGTGTTGTATCACGATTAAGTTTTTTCTCAAGGGCACTATATGAAAGATACTGTCTTTTGCTTACATCCCCTCTGTCAAAACGAAACTCCATTTTAGTTGATGCTTTAAGTTTTAGTTCACCGGTTTTCTCATCTTTATCAACAAAGCCCAATCCTAAAGTACCGGCATTTCTCATCGTCTCGGTTCCATCATGGTTCTGGATAATACCGCGTTCAAAAGTCGTCGAAGCAGCCCATCTATTATTAATGGCGCCTGATAAACCGAATATATTTGAATTGGATATTTCCGTAGAACCCTCGGAATATCTTTCTCCAAAAGTAGCTTCTAACCTTTTTCCTCCTTTTTCTCTTGCCAAGCCGACATCTGTACCATAACTCTTTTTGTCCCCGGAAACAGCAACCGTTTTGTCTGTAACTAACTCTACTCCATTACCCATTTCTTTCTTCGAGCCAAAAGTAAAGGATGAGGTTTCACCATCAATAGTAGAATCGGTTATAGCATAAGTAGTGTGAATTTCAGTCTTATCATCCGTCTTTGCGCTCGCGCCTAAAGATACAGCGTCACTGCCTTCTCCTGCCGCATAATTAGCTCTCGTATAATCGCCGGAAATTTTTATCTTGTCATTTACATCAGTTGTTGCTCCAATACTCGATGAAATACCATCATTGCCAACAGTCCCTTTGCCGCGCAAAGATAACCAGTCAAAGATCCTGGCTTTAACACCGGCTGTAGTCTGATAATTAGTCTCCCCTCTAAGTGCTGCCTGCTGTTCTAAAGACACATCTACTTTTTCGGTCAATTTATAATCGGCTCTTACAGCAGCAATATCTCCTTTAATATTAGTTTCAGCGTCAAACTCATTCTTGCGCCCGGTTACCGCCTGATGTCGGTATTCACCGGTTAGTTTCAGTCTATCCATGTCATGAACAATCTGAGCTAAGGTTGTTTCAGCTTTTTCCGCGCCAACCTGAAGCCGGGCCTGAAGATTACCGCCATCAATTAATTTCTGGATGTCATGTGACAGGATTAACCTTGTCCTTTTAAAAATATCATATGTCGCGCCAAACCCAATAAGTTCTTTACCCTGCCGCGAGCTTGTGGCCGAAGTCGAGAAATTATTGTCTATCCATTTATAATAACCGGTCAGGCCAAGTCTGTTATCAAACAGGTGGGCTTCCCCTTTTAACCCGTAGGCTTCACCTCCGGTATCTTCATCTGTAGAAAGCTCGGAAAAGTTTAATCCGCCATCCGTGGAAATAAAACTCCTCTCTGCCTCCGCTTTACTCTCGGCATATTCCGCGGTTAACTTTATATCCTTACCTAAACGCACCGTTGCATCTACTCCCCTTAATTCATAATTTTCTTCCATCAGCTCTTCTTTAACATAGGTTCCGCCCACACTTAAATAGTCACCCAGTGCCTGTTCAGCACGAGCACCAACTGATGTCTGATCGGTATAATCTTTTACTTCATATTCATAATCCACTACTACATAAACATGGTTGCCGTCCAAAAGGTGGGTAGATATTATTGAATTCGATTCAGTTATATAACTTAACGGCTGCCAGAAAATAATCCGGCCATTATCATAATCTATCTCATAGTCAGAACCTTCTCTCATTTTCTCCGAAGCTAAAACAAGGCCGGTAATCTTGTCTCTGACTTCTATCTCAACCTTCTGGGAACCTTCGGTAATATCTTTGTTTTTAAGGTAATAAAGCGAACCGCCTGTACCTGTAAACTCGTTATGTGCGGACTTCTGTTTGGCTTCGGCATAAAAAACAATTAATTTTGTATGAGGTTCACCAAATTGCGTGGCAGACGTCGTCTCAAGATGAACTTTTCCTCCGTAAAGTGTCCGGCTGAATTGAGCAAACTCCGTATCAGTAAAAGCTGTATTGTAGTTACCCCATATAACTGAGGATTTATCCCATTCAATTAAAAGATATAATATCCCCTGAGTATCCGCAGCTTTATAGTCAGCCGATGAACTATCTCCGTAAATAGGATAGTATTTATTTGGATCCAGATTTTTGAACAGTTCTTTCTTATGTCTTTCGGTATCCAGGCTCGACGTAATAAGGAACTTACCAAAAACCTTCCCTTTTAAATAATAAGCTAACTTCCCTTCGTACCAGAATCCTTCTTTAAACTTATCATCATGGGCTACCGGCTCAATGTTTCCGCTGTCAAAAGTATAACCTGCCTTGGCATCACCCATGCCGACAAAGAATAAATAGTCATCCCCAATAGTAATGTTTTTTCTAAAAACATTATCTGTCGATAGTCCATGGTCCATAGTCGATAGTTTGTTGTTCTCTATTGGCTGTGGACTATTGGCTGTGGACTGCGGGCCAACAACTATATCATATTCTCCTCGGGGTAAAATTATCTCAACCTGCGGAGATTTATCATAAGCGAATCCTTCCAGTAAATCCTTCGCCGCCAATCCTTCGCTTCCTGTAACCGGTATATCAGCCTGAAGTTTACCCGATTTCATAACCCTGATACTGCACGCGGATTCCAGGCCATGGATTTTTATTGTTTCTCCTTTTATTTTAATTGTTTGTTTTTCTAAACTATTTGTTTCACTTTCTTTTTCCAGCCATTCTTCATATTCGGTTGACAGATTAAATTCCCTTTCCACCGTTTCATCTTCCTTGTTTGCGACACCCATCACCCTCAGCCTGTAAACATAATGTCTACCTGCCTCTTCGACAGAGTCTTTTATCTTTCGGCCCTCGTCCTTCGTCCTGGCGAATGGAATGAGCGGTCGTTCTTCGTCTGTCCTGCCATCCCAATAAATAGGAGCAAAAATATCAGCTTTTGTACCTTTAAATGTTTTTACAACCCATTTTGTATCTTTATCCAGTATTTCCAGCGTCCATTTCTTTATGAATAAATTATAATTGGTAAAAATCCTGAATTCATATTCAGCTTTCAACCCGCCGGTTTCTGTTTTTAGTCTACCGGCAACATTAAGACGGGGAAGAGGTATTGACCTCTCCTGAGCAACTACAAAAGGCGCTTTAGCCCTGCTCATAGCTTGCGGCTTGCCTGTGCCCGTCGGGGGAGAACACATTACCCCAAAATTTACCTTGGTAAGAATCCCGGGAGTAATATCCGCTATAACTACTTTATCCGTAGTTAAATAAGCTCCGGAAGGAAGAGTTTTTTCATTTAATCTAAAGAGATGTCTTCCGGGAATTATAGATTGCAGGTGATATTTGCCGTCTTTACCAGTAGTTACAATTGTACCATCCTCCATTGTAATCTGAACATTAGCAATCCCTGACTCTGTTGTCTGTGGACTGTGGACTGTAGACTGCCTGTCCTCCGAAGCCCGAAGGGCGTAGGGGGACGGCGGATCCTGAATTCCATTCTCATTGTAATCCCGGAATACTTTGCCGATAACAGTAGCTAAATCAAAAAGCGGGTCAGCAACAACCTTAACTGTTTCTGTAACAATATTGGATATGAGTACAGAATTTGCACCCGATTTCGCGAACGCTTCATTTTTATAATAACCGGTTGTCACTCCGGTACCTACAACCAGTTGATATTTCAGGAGCCGGGCCTGACCCGATTCTACTGTGTTAATATTAAATGTAAGCGGCCTGTTACCCGTAGGATCGGATATGCGTTGACCATCCAGAATCGTTTTACCGCCTATATATTTAAAGCCGGGTGGAATCTTGTCTTCTATATATACATTGCTGATATTGCTCGCGGTAGCGTTTTCTATCGAAATAGTATAAGTTACAATGTCACCAATAGCTGCTTCCTCTTTGTTCGCGTCCTTTTTTATCTTTAACAGGTTAACTCCGGGATCCATCGGATGATCCATCTCTATCACTACGCCGGCTACAGTAAATTCTTCTCCTCTGGAACCTGGGGTAATTATGGTTCGACCCACAGGAAGTTCCGCGTCTGTTTTAGCAGTCGGATATGCGTATCCATCAGCAGCTACTGTAATGTAATAATCGCCGTTTATACAATTGTATGAGTACACTCCGTCAACTCCGGTTGTCTGGGGATTAGCGTCCGCATCATCTATCTCAACACCGGATGTACATTCTACTCCCGCTGAAGTATATATGGTAACTACCGCTCCCTGAATCGGACTATCGCTTACAGAATCAAAAACCACCCCGTAGGGATCAACACGCAGGAATGTCCAGTTTGTATTACCTGTCGAATCAGTAGAATTATAAGCCGTCGATGCGGCAGTCCCCGCTGTACAATCCTTTAAATCAACATATATTATTGTCTGAGCACCACCAGGAAAATCTAAGATATAACTGTTATTATCAGCTGTAGAACGCAAAGTTATTTTAGTGGCGGAATCCTGACCATCCATTGTTAAAGTATTATTTATCGTTTGAGTAGTTCCGGCAGTAACATTAATTGTTTTGCCGGCTGTGGTACAACTCAGATCATGGAAGGTGGTATCATCGGCAATGGTGGAAACCGCGGCCGTGTCAAAGATAACCGTGCCATCTGAATGCGTAAAGGCCCCACCGGCATGAGACCAATTGGCGGCTACATTAAAATCACCGCTGGGGGCAATAAGCTCCCCGCCCGTTATACTAACCGCTCCATTAGCATCTATTGCTCCCGAGGTGAAAGTACCAGTGCCTCCCGATACAGTTAATGTTCCATCTACCCGGGTTGTATTCGCGCCAACTGTGTATGTACCATCGGATAAAGTCATATTGCCCGACGTTGTAAAGTTATTAGTCCCGCAGGAAATAATCCCATCATAACCGGATTGAACATTCAATACCGCTATGGACACAACAGCATCAAGGGTACAGTTAAAGTCACTTCCATTATCAAATACAGCAGTATCTCCGGCATCAGGATAATCCGCCCCGCCGCCGCCGCCGGAAGAAGATGACCAGTTGGCATTGGTATCCCAATCGCTATTGCCCGCTGCTACCCAATATCTTGTAACATCACCGAATACCCAGTGGGGTTCAGGATCACCGTCATCATTTCCTCCACTGTTTATTGAAATATTGGCTGTTATATTGTTGGTGCCCGCCGCGGAATCTTTTATATTTACATATGTTACCGTCTGAGCTCCTCCTTGAACATCAAATATAAACTGTGTCCCCGCGCTGTCACTGACTATAGTTATCTCATTTCCCGCCGCCCCGCCATTAAGATTTAATCCTGCCGCTCCCGTTATGGTATAGGTATCCCCCGCGTTAAACGTAAGTTTACTACTGCCTGTCGTATCATTAAAAGTTCCGGCCGTAAAAGCATCCGCGAAGATAACTCCGTCAGCATGAGAATTTGAAACGGTTATGGTGTCATAAGTTTCAGTATCGCTTGTCAGAGTTTGGCCAGCGGCAGTTCCATCAAAAGTTACTGTCGAAGATCCACAGGTAAAAGCACCGCCTATATTATCCCAGTTTCCTTCGAGGTAGATATTGGCGGATGTTCCAGCGGCATCAATAGCATTATCGTTATCAATATTGCCGGTAATATTGATAACATTGCTGTTATGGTCCAAATTAATGGTCCCCGCATTGGTAATATTAACCGCTTTTAAAGTAGAATCGCCGGCTAAGGTAATGGTGCCATTTGCGGCTGTTGAAACATTCTGCCCGGCAGCATCAATCTCACCGCCATCAGAAATAGTAACAACGCCATTGGTTACAGTAAGTGTACCTCCTGAACACACGGCCTTGTTATCGTTAGTTGTAAGCTCTGTGTTCGCGTCACCATTTAATGTTATCGCGTCAAAGGTACAGTCGCCGGAAAGCCGAATGTGTTCGTTGCTTCCCAAGGTTACAGTGGGAATTTGACAGTCAATATCGCTAAGATAAAGAACTTGGCCATTTGTTCCTATATCAAAATCGTTACCGCTAATAGTTTCATCGCCATTAACGCCATCTATAGCGGCCGTATTCACCCCGTCAGTCCAATCAACATCAATAAAACCGCTATTCGTAGTTATAATAGAAGTGTCTATGGTAAGAGTTAGACTCTCAGATGAGGCTTTTAACTCAAGCTCACCGGTTCCTCCCGGGGAGCCTATTATCACGGCACCGGTAAGTGTCCCGTTTTTCTGGAATCTAAGAATACCATCTGTTATTGTTGTTGTTCCGCTTATCGTAAACCCTGAATAATCTACCAAAAATGTCCCGCTGCTTTGCAAATAGTTACCATCTATAATAATGGCGCCGCCCTCCCAATATGCCTGCAGTTCGGCTGACCCTGACATTGTAAAATCATTAAAGTGGTTAAGGCTATTATCTGAATTTCCACGCAATTGCTTATTGGCTGACCCAGTCCACTCAAAAGTGCCTGAATTGCTGAATTCCCAGGCGTGACTACTATTTAAATATATGTGGTCATCAACCTTTACAAGTGACCCGCTATTCGCGGTAAAACTTCCCTGGTTGTTAAAGCCGCTGTTCGCGACAGTAATTGTCTTATTTGCCGCAAGTATCAGCTGGCCGTCTCCAGCAACAGCCCACCCATTTATATCACACCAATCATTCATTGTTATATTAGCATCGATAGTTGTTTTAGCATCAGGATGCGGGTCGGCCTGCCCATAATTGGTATCACTGCTTTCCATAAATTTGTGAAAGGTAATAGTCCCGCCGCCCGTGTTGGTGATCGTCTTTGAGGTGGTTCCTATCATGGCTGTATAAGAGGCGGTTTGATTTATCGTTCCTGTGCCGCTTAAGGCAATGTTGCCGTTGCATTGCATAGCATTTGATATTGTAAATGTTCCCGCCGTAATCGCAAAAGCACCGTTGTCAATCCTTCCCGTGTAAAATTCATTGGATATGCTCCATGTCGCGTTAGTCAAATCCAGGGTAACAGCATCGCATATGAAGGTTCCAGAGGAAGAAAATGTACCGCTATAGCCGGCGGTTACAGTAAAATCGCCCTGGTCTAAATCAAAGGCGTCAAGTGTGCAATTAACAGCGCCAGCGTTAAATATAACATCGTCATCCGCTACCGGAGCTACATCGCCCACCCAGTTTGCCGCTGTGCTAAAATTGTTATCAGGATCCGCGCCACCATCCCATGCGCGCAAATCGGCGTAGACATTCGCAGGCAAAGCCAGTAAAAACACCCATATAAAAAACAAAAAGATGGGATATCTCCCCATCTTTCTATTAGAACGCTTTTTTTTAACAGCAGTTATTGTGTTGTTAAAGCAATAGTTAAACATTTTTATTGCCTTATCCATCTATTTTCTATCAACATAATACCTAATCAAATTGACTTAACATAAAAACTTCGTTCCATTATATCGATGCTGTTTATATTTATCAAGATTTGCTTATAGTTGTTTGTTGTTGTCCTTGGTTTGGAATGAAAAGCTTTTTAATCGGAATTACGGTTAGTTTAATATCCCCAAAAACACTAAACCCTTTTTAATTGTTGATCTGGTTTAACTGTTCCTCTATTTGTTCATTTCTTTCATTGTAAATTCTTTTAAGTTTTTGCTTTGTTCCTTTTACCGGGGAAAGCTTGTGTATTACCGGCTCATCATTTTCATCAGTCCGCTCAACCTTTTTTTCCGGTTTTTCAGGTTCTTTTTTTTCCTCCGGAGATAAATAGCAGCCCTGTACTGCAATTAAAATACACAATACCGGAAAAATATTACTTAAGTTTTTCAAGAAATTCACAAGCCGCATTGCTTTCAGCCTCTTTTTTTGATAGCCCCTTACCCTTTCCCAACACTTTGCCATTTATCTCTACCTGAACAATATATTCCCTCTTGTGTTCGGGGCCAAGTTCCTCCAAAACTGTGTAAACCGGAAGTACCGCGTATTTTGCCTGGGCAAATTCCTGGAGCTCATTTTTCGCGCCGTGTTTGTAAAAATCAATCCCTTCTTTTATGTGTTTTTTAAATTTATTTACTATCCACTCTTCTGCCGCGAAATAACTGCTATCCAGATAAATAGCCGCTATTAAAGCTTCCAGCCCGTTAGCCAGGTTGGATTCCCTTGTTCTGCCTCCGCTTTTCTCCTCACCCTTCCCCATCTTGAGAAATCTTCCCAGTTTTAATTCGGAAGAGACTAACGCTAGTACCTTCTTCGACACAACAAATGATTTTAGAAATGAGAGTCTTCCTTCATCCATATCGGTAAACTCTTTAAAAAGAGCCGCGGCTACAGCACACCCTAGGACGGAATCTCCAAGAAATTCCAGGCGCTCGTTGCAATCCTCTACCTCATCCTGATTTTCATTTTTATAAGATTTATGTATTAGGGCAAGAGCTAAAAAAGATTTGTCTCTAAACGAATAATTAATAGTTTCTTCAAATTGCAGGTAAGCCGAATCTTGTACAGTCATTTATTTAGTTGTACTCTTTTCTTTTTAAATTTAAAAAAACTTTTAAACCTTTTTTTTACAAAAACATATCCCTCCTTACCCGCAAGGTAAATGCCTGATAGAAGGAGAATCCAGGAAATACCGTATATTACAAAACAAACTGCTCCTATGAAATATTTTTTTGCCGCGAAGCAAGCAAGAGCCACGAGGAAAAAAGGCTGTCCCAAAAAAACCGATACCGTGATGATGACAACACCCGCGACAAACCTTTTTCCCTTTTTCTTACTACCGTTTAAAGGCCCGTCTTTACCATCTCCGGTTTTTGAAATCTTTATTTTCTCTTTACTT
>CBDURG010000055.1:0-12438 GCA_965369805.1 uncultured bacterium | reverse complement strand
AGTGGGAATCTTGAATTTTGATGGTACAATCATTGGTAAACCCTAAATCCGAATATCTAAATTCGAAACAATACCAAAATTCAAATGACCAAAATTTAAAATAGAGAATTTACTAGTTTTTTGTTTGAAAATTAGAATTTAGAGTTTGTTTAGGATTTCATGCTTCGTGCTTCGAATTTTCTTTATTAGTATTAGTGGTTATTTGAGAGTATAATTTGGCCGGCTGGATAGTCGCTCTCTGGTATAAATACAATGTGTTTTAGAGAGTTTTATGTGTCAGGGAGAGGAAAGTCTGAACTCCACAGAGCGGAATGCTGGGTAACACCCAGAAGGCGAAAGCCTATGGAAAGTGCAACAGAAAATATACTGTCCCTATAGTTTGCTTGTGCCCCTATAGATTGCGAATGCAATTTCAGGGACTAAGTCCTGGGAATTTTTTGAATTCCTCAGAGCAAACAAGCATAGGGGTAAAGGTGAAAAGGTGAGGTAAGAGCTCACCGCTTCAGTGGTGACACTGAAGGCAGTGCAAACCCCATTTGGAGCAAGATCAAATAGGGCACGATAGGGTTGCTCGCCCTGTGCCGGGTTGGTCGCAATGAGCATGCGGGTAACCGGATGCCAAGATGAATGACTATCACCCTCCGGGGCTACAGAATTCAGCTTATAGGCCGGCCAAGTTTATCCTTCATAATGCTTCTTAGTTTTATATCTTGTAGAGATCATTTTTGTTTATAGGTTTTGGGCTGTGGGTGCTAGGTTCTCGGGCCCAGGAAACAAAATTTTTTACCCTGCAGCCTAAACCCTTGACCCTATAACCCTATATTCTTCCTACTTTTCTCTCTATTCTTGCCCGTGGCCCTTAGGATTCTGAAAGATTCGAAGGACTTTAGTCCCGGGAAAATTCTATGAATTCCTCGGGGTGGGTAAGCCCTATGGCTGATTTTTTTGTTTTTCCTCCACTTTCATCTTAAGTGTTCCACTATCGACCTGAACAAACCACTTTTTTTAGAAAAAAATGCTTGACAAATTATCAGAGAGGGAGTAAATTGTAAACAAGGTGGAGCAAAGTGGAGTGAAATGGGGGAATGCAGCGTGTTTTACGGAGAGTATGCACATACTGTTGATGAAAAAGGGAGAATAATTATTCCTTCCAAGTTCAGAAATATACTTGAGAATAAATACATAGATAAATTTGTTATTCTCAAGTGGCCTGATAATTGTATCGCGGTTTTTACTGAACAGGGTTTTGAAAAAGACGTGAAAAAACCACTCCAAAAGCCATCCTGGGCAAAGGCAGCTGTAAGAGACCTTAACAGGGTTCTGGGATCCAATGTTTCATTTGTTACGTGTGACAGCCAGGGGCGAATAAATATCCCACAGAAACTTCTTAATGGCGCGAGCATAACTAAAAAAGAGGTGGCAGTGATAGGCACCGGAAACCATTTTGAAATCTGGGATATGGAACGTTGGAAACAAAGGCAGCAGGAAATTAGTCTTGAGGAAATTCTTGAAAAATTAGCCGATAGCTTTGAAAAGGAGGAATAGTTATTGAGTTCCGGAGTAAAAGATAGGGTGTAGGGCCAGGGGTGTAGGTCTTAGGAATAAGGATGAAATTTATATTCCCTGGAACCTTGATCCTAGGCCCTAAGATGATTCACGAAATACGAAATCAATAACTAGTATCTATGAACTATGCTCATATCCCTGTTTTATGCAAGGAGGTTGTTAGTTCTTTGAATTGTAAAAATAGCGGTTTTTTTGTTGACTGTACTGTCGGGGGTGGTGGTCACGCGGAAGCTATCCTTGAATGTAATAGAGCCAACAAGATAATTGCTCTGGACAAAGATATACATGCTGTCAGATATACGAAAGCAAGATTGTCAAAGTATTCGGGGAGGCTAAAGGTAGTGCATGCCGGTTTTGAAAAACTTATGGAGGTTTTAGATAAGTGTAACGTTAATAGCGTTGATGGTATTTTATTTGATGTTGGTATTTCTTCGCTTCAGCTTGGTGAAGACAGAAGAGGTTTTAGTTTTAAGTCTGAATCCTGTCTCGATATGAGAATGGATCAGTCGAGTGGTGAAACGGCCGCGGATTTTGTTAACAAGGCAGATGAGAAAACTCTTTACGCTGTGATAAAGGAATGTGGAGAAGAAAAATCTGCTTTAAGAATTGCAAGAGCGATTGTAAAAAAACGTGAGAAAGAACATATAGAAACAACAGGGCAGCTTGTTTCAATTATAGAATCAGTCAAAGGCAGAAAAAGAAGTAGAATTCATCCCGCGACAAAAACTTTTCAGGCTTTCCGAATCCATGTGAATAACGAACTCGAAAACCTTTGTGCCGGATTAAGACAGGCGTTTTCTGTCTTGAGAAAAGGTGGAAGGCTTGCAGTTATCACTTTCCATTCTCTTGAGGATAGGATCGTAAAGCACTATTTTAAGTATCTTGAAAAAGATTGTGTTTGCCCTCTTGGAGCACTGATGTGCACCTGCGGAAAAGAAAGCATGGTAAAAATTATTGGTAAAATGATTACTCCGTCAGAACATGAGATAGAAAGAAATCCCAGGTCGCGAAGTGCTAAATTAAGGGTTATTGAGAAATTAAAAGGAGAAAGGAAATAAATGCCTCGGAATCGGAATAGAAGACTTAGGCTTAATACAACTCAGAATTCTGTAATGTCCAAACTGGTTGTATGTGTGCTGGCACTGGTTGCTTATGGCTTCTTTTTTGTATGGCAGAATGTTCAGTGTGTTCAGACCGGCGAGAACATTTGCATTCTGGAGGAAAAATTAAAAAAACTCGGAAAAGCCAACGATTTGCTGGCTCTGAGGATAACCCGGCTTAAAGCACCTTTTAATATTCAGAAGTCAATAGAGGAAAAGAATTTGCGGTTGGTGGCAGCCAAGGAAAATCAAATAGTGAAACTAAGATGAGGTATGTTTTTCTCATGAATGATTTTATACATTGATAACCAATATAAAGGGTCGGAGGAGTGCTAAAGAGGTCTTATTTTTATAAATCCGCAACTTGTGCAATAGTTCTATTGATATCTCTTATATTTCTTCTCGGCCGTCTATTTTACCTTCAGGTACAGGAACACGAAAAGTATTTTCATAAAGCGAATATCCAACAAAAAAAGAATATCAGGATAGACCCCCGCCGCGGTTTTATATACGACCGTAATAGAAGAATTCTTGCTATGTCTATTGAATCCAAATCCGTGTACGCGGATGCTACTCAGATTGAAGACCCTGGGTATGTTTCTACAGAGATTTCGAAGATTCTTGGACTTGGTAAAAAAGATTTAGAAAAGAAACTCTCCCGAAAAAAACACTTTGTCTGGATAAAAAGAAAAATAGATCAGGAAAAAGCAAGACAGATTCAGGATTTAAATGTGAAGGGGATATATTTTCTTGAGGAAATGAAAAGGGAATATCCCCATGAGAATCTTCTGGCTCAGGTTATAGGGTTTGTTGATATTGACAATAAGGGGTTGGAGGGGCTTGAACTTATTTACGATGAAATGTTGAAGGGCGAACCCGGATGGTGCGCATCAAAGAAAGATGGGAAAGGCAGGGAAATAATTTCAAAAAGGGAGCAGGAAGTTCCCGCGGTTGATGGGAATAATATTGTTCTCACTATAGATGGTTATGTACAACAGGTATGTGAGACTGCTTTAAAAAAGGCTGTTGAAGATAATAACGCGATAGGTGGAAGCGCGATTGTTTTAGAGGTGAATACAGGGAGAATAGTAGCAATGGCAAGCAAGCCGGGATATTCATCTGCTCATCCGGCAATGGATCCAGTCGAAAATAGAAGAAACAGGTGCATAACAGATATTCTTGAACCCGGCTCGACTTTTAAAGTTATAACAGGCGCCGCCGCGTTGGACATGGGTATTACAAAACTTAATGACGTTTTTTTATGTGAGAATGGGTCTTTTTCATATGGAGGGCATGTCCTTCATGATGTTCATTCTTATGGCAACCTTGAATTCAAGAAGGTAATACAAAAATCTTCGAATATCGGTATAGCAAAGGTAGCTCTGAAAATGGGGGATAAAAACCTCTATAGATATTTGAAAAAGTTCGGATTCGGAGCGAAAACTAATATAGGTTTACCCGGTGAAGTTTCAGGTATTTGCCATCCGGTTGAGAAATGGTCAAAAGTCAAGATTACAAGGATCCCCATGGGGCAGGGAGTATCTGTAACCCCTATACAGATGATTACAGCATTTGGTTCTATAGTAAACGGCGGTATTCTTATAAAACCTTATATCATTGAGAGACTTGAGGGCCCTGGAACAAAAATGATAAAGAACTTTGTGGTAAAAACAAGGAAAAGAGTGATATCTAGAAAAGCCTCAAGAGACATAATCGAAGCGATGTGCGCGGTTGTTTCAAGGGAAGGTACCGCGCCAAAAGCGTACATTAATGGATATTCAGTCGGCGGAAAAACGGGAACGGCACAAAAGGTTGAAAATGGAAAGTATTCCAGCAATAAGTTCTTTTCATCGTTTATTGGATTTGCTACCGCAAGGAATCCGGAATATGCGATTCTCGTGGTTATTGATGAGCCGTATCCCTGTTATTACGGAGGAACAGTTGCTGCTCCGGTGTTCAAAGAGATTATGGAAGTTGTCCTTAGTTATTATGAGGTACCTGTAGATAAACCGGAAGATTTAAGCTGAAATGAAAATCAATGAATTGTTAGAAAGGCTAAACCTTAAAGGGATAAAAGATTCGGATTCTGTTGAAGTAAAGGGAATTGTAGAGGATTCCAGAAAGGTGTTGCCGGGTTATATTTTTGTCGCGGTAAAAGGAGAGAAGGATAATGGAACGAAGTATATCGACGAGGCTGTAAATAGAGGGGCAATTTTTATTTTGGCTGATGAGAAGGACAATATTAAACCTGTTATTCCTTTCGGCGCCGTAAAAAATATAAAACGGGTTTTATGGAAAATGGTATCTGAATTTTACGATTGCCCGGAAAAAAAACTGAAAGTTATAGGAATAACGGGAACGAACGGGAAAACAACAACTGCCCTGTTAATCAAAAAAGTTCTTGAGCAGAGTGGCAGCACATGCGGTGTTATAGGAACTATTGAGAATAGCTTGGGGGATAAGGTATACAAAACAAATAATACAACACCTGGCCCTGTTGAACTATTAAAACTTTTTTACGAGTTTAGTGCCGGAGGGGCTGATTCTGTTGTTATGGAGGTTTCTTCGCATGCTTTGAAGCAGGGCAGGACAGGAGAATTAGAATTTAGCGGGGTAGTTTTTACAAATCTTAGTCATGAACATTTGGATTATCACCAGACTATGGAAGATTATTTTTTTGCAAAAAAGAAGATATTTTCAAAAACGCAAGGTTTTATGCTTTCAAATTCTGATGATGACTACGGCAAGCGCCTTTTAAAGGATATTAAAGGTATAAAGTCTTACGGTTCTTCTGGCGATTACAGCTTTAAAGTTTTGAAAAACGATATAACCGGTTTGGAATTAGAAATACAGATAAACAAAAAATGGAAAGGTGTAGTCAAATCCAGACTTATAGGGCTTCACAACGCGTATAATTTGCTGGCTGCTTTTTCAGCTTGTATAGAATTTGGGATTTCTCCCTGTGATACGGTTAAAAATATTTCAAAGCTGGACTCCGTAAATGGTAGGCTGGAGAAGATCCCATACAAGACTCCATTTTATGTTTTTGTTGACTATGCTCATACGCCTGAAGCGTTAAAAAACGTACTGGGTTCGCTCAGGAAATTTTGTATAAAAAAACTAATTTGCGTTTTTGGCTGCGGCGGTAACAGGGACAGGAAGAAGAGGCCCAGAATGGGGCAAATTGCGGAAGAGTATTCCGATAAAATCGTTCTTACATCGGATAACTCCAGGTGGGAAGAGGCGTCTGTGATAATTGATGAAATACTTTCAGGAATAGCCGATAAGGAAAAAGTCTCTATTATAGTCAACAGGAAAGATGCGATCGATGAGGCTTTAAATAATGCCTCTGAGGGAGATTTTGTGTTAATCGCGGGAAGAGGGCATGAAGAGCTTATGGAAGAAAAAGGAAAACTGATTCCTTTTTGTGACGCGGAGATAGTTAGGAGAGTAAAAGTTGTTTAATTTGGATATAAAAGAAATTGTAGAGGTTCTTGGAAAAAAGGTGCCTAAAGGAATTGAAAATATTTCTGCCAGCGGAATTTCTATTGACTCCCGAACCATATCAAAAGGGCAAATATTTATTGCTGTGAGAGGGCAGAATTTTAACGGTGCCGATTACGCGGAGCAGTCCGTTAAAAAAGGTGCTGTCCTGGTAATTCTCCAGGATGAAAGGAAAAAATCGAAAGAGGACTTCCCGTGTATTTTTGTAAAAGATACATATGACGCGCTGCAAAGAATTGCTTCCCTTAACAGGTCAAAATTTAAGGGCAGTGTCGTCGCGGTAACCGGTTCGAGCGGAAAGACAATTACGAAAGAAATGTTGTCGGAGATTTTAGCTGTGAGAGGAAAAGTTACGAAAACAGAAGGCAATAATAATAACCATATAGGCGTCCCTTTAGCGTTACTGGATATTGATGAAGAGACGCGATTCGTTGTTATTGAAATGGGGATGAATCATACGGGAGAAATAAAGAAACTTTCCGAGATTGCCCGGCCGGATGTTGGCGTTATTTTGAATGCTTTGCGTGCCCATATAGGTTTTTTCAGTGATTTGCGGGGGATTGCCCGGGCAAAGGCAGAAATAATATCAGGGATCAAAGAGGAAGGTGCTCTTGTATTGAACGCGGGAGATAAAAACCTTCTTGACGCGTGTGCTGTTTTCAGAGGGAGAAAAATCCTTTTTGGAATTTCAGATAAGGCGGATGTTAAAGCTGAAAATATTTATATCGATGAATTATTAAAGCCTTCATTTGAACTTGTCTCTGGCAGCCGGAAAGTATTGATAAATCTAAGGGTAAGCAGTCTGGAGAGTGTTTTTAATGCCCTGGCAGCCGCTTCTGCCGCGGTTTCCCTCGGGTTTAAACTGTCAGAGGTCAAAAAAGGGCTTGAATCTACGCGAACTTTAAAAGGCAGGATGGAGATCAGGATGATAAAGGATCTTACTATTATTGATGATACTTATAACGCAAATCCGGATTCTGCTAAAGCGGCGCTTAATAATTTACAGGGGTTTGAAAGTAGTGGCAGGAAAATATTTGTTCTGGGAGAAATGTGTGAGCTCGGAAAAAACTCAAGCAAGTTTCACAGAGAGGTCGGTTCTCACGCGGTTAAGTGCGGCGTAAGCATGATTATTGCTGTCGGAAATATTGCGGCAGAAGCGGGATTAGCTTCTATCCAGGGTGGTATAAAAAGTGAAAATGTACATTTGTTTGAATCAAATAATGAAGCAGGTAAATTCCTTGCTGATGAAGCAAGAGCCGGGGATGCTATTCTACTGAAAGGATCCAGGCTTAGCAAGATTGATGAGGTTGTGGAATGGCTTGTTTCTTGATGGGGAAAACAGGGGGGCTTAATTAATATGTTGTACTATCTTTTTTATCCATTAAGGGAATACTTTTTTGGATTTAATGTTTTTAAATATATAACCTTCCGTGCCGCATTTTCAGCTATAACATCTTTTCTTGTTGCGGTTATTCTCGGGCCGGCGGTTATTAGATGGTTGAAACATATGAAAATAGGACAGCATGTAAAGAAGGTAGAAAATGGTGTTTCGGTGTGGAATATGCATAAAGATAAACAGGGGACACCTACCATGGGCGGGGTGCTTATTGTGATTTCCATCGTGGTATCCACGCTGATGTGGGCTGATATATTAAATATTTATGTGTTTTCAGTGCTTTTTGCCACCGTATGGCTGGCACTTGTGGGATTTTTGGATGATTACCTGAAGTTGAAACATGAAAGTTCAAAAGGGTTGCCGGGCAGACTTAAGCTTTTATCCCAGCTTCTTTTATGTGTGGTTTTAGGTTCTTTCCTTATGATATGGCCGTCCACAAGCGATAATTTTACGATTCTCACATTTCCGTTTATAAAGGTTGTTGTAAACATTGGAGTTTTTTATCTGCTGTTTATGATGCTTGTTGTGGGGGGTGCGTCTAACGCGGTTAATCTTACGGATGGGTTAGATGGCCTTGCCATTGGAAGTGTGGTCATTGCGGCTACAGGTTACGCGATTATGAGTTATGTAACAGGCCATGCCAATTTCTCAGATTATCTGCACACTCCTTTTATAAGCGGGACAGGCGAATTAACCGTTTTTTGTACTGCCATAGCAGGTGCAGGTTTAGGTTTTCTCTGGTATAATTCCCCTCCCGCCGAAATCTTTATGGGGGACACCGGATCTCTTGCTCTTGGAGGAGCGATAGGAATAACAGCAGTTCTTATAAAGAAAGAGTTTCTGCTTGTAATTATCGGCGGAGTTTTTGTTATCGAAGCGCTGTCGGTTATTTTACAGGTGGGTTCTTACAAGCTTCGAAAGAAAAGGATTTTTCTTATTACTCCAATTCATCATCATCTTGAGATGAAGGGCTGGAAAGAGACTAAAGTGACAATAAGGTTCTGGATTATTGCAATAATTTTTCTCCTTTTGGGCTTGAGCACATTAAAATTGAGGTAGGGTTTTGGACATAAAAGAAAAGAAAATAATTATATTAGGCTTGGGCCTTAGTGGATATTATGCGGCCCTTCTTGCGAAGAAATATGGGGCGTTTGTCGCGGTTTCCGACTCAGGTTCAACCGAACAGATTATGGAAAGGGCGTATAAGCTTAAGAAAAAGGGAATACAGGTTGAAACTTCACGTCACAGCGTGAAATTTTGTTCAAATTGTGATTTTTGTGTTGTAAGCCCGGGAATTGTTCTTAATAAAGGGATTGTTGCCTGCCTGGAGAAAAAGGGAATTAAAGTGATATCGGAAATAGATTTTGCTTTCCGCGCGACCGATTCAAAAGTTATTGCTATTACCGGAACGAATGGTAAATCCACAACAGCCGAATTGGTCCTTGCAATGCTGCTTAAAAGCGGAATCAACGCGGATGCGGGGGGAAATTTGGGCAAGCCGTTTAGTCAGATGGTGCTTGAAAATCCCGAAAGAGAGGTTTTTGTTGTTGAAGTTTCATCATTTCAGCTTGAACGCTGTTTTAATTTTAATCCATATATTGCTGCTATCCTTAACATTGAACCTGATCATTTGGACCGATACAAGAATTTCAAAGGCTATGTTTCTGCCAAAAAGCGACTGTTTAATATTCAGAGAAACGGCTACAGGTTGTTCAGGGGGGACGATGAAAAGAAACTTGGTTTGTCGACAAAAAAAGGAGGTGCCGTATGTATAAAAGTTGGAGAAGATTTAACAAAGGACTCGATTTTCGTAAAAAATGGGTTGATTCAAATTCGATTAAGAAAAAAGGTAAAGTTACTTTTAAATCTCTCAACCTCAAAACTCATGGGAAATCATAATACGGAAAATCTTATGTTTGCCGCGGGGATTTCTTTGTTGTCCGGTGTGTCATCTGCTGCCATTACTGAGGCAGTTAAAAATTTCAACGGGCTTTATCACAGGATGGAACTGGTTGGAGTAGTGAAGGATATAACATATATAAACGATTCTAAAGCGACAAATGTTGATGCTCTTAAAACCGCATTAACTGCCATTGATAAAAATATAATTCTTATTGCCGGCGGAATATGGAAGAAAGATAGTTTTAAAAAAGTCCGCAATCTTATGAAGAAGAAAGTGAAAATGTGTTTTCTTATTGGAAAACACGCGAATGTTATTAAGGCTCAGCTGAAAGGGGCATGTGAGATACAAAAAGTCGCGAGGCTTTCTTCAGCGGTAAAAAGGGCTTCGGGAATTGCTATACCGGGAGATACAGTTTTACTTTCACCGGGCTGTTCAAGTTTTGATATGTTTGTTGATTACAAAGAAAGGGGAGAGGTGTTTAAAACAGAGATTTTTAAAAGAAAGAAAGGAGGAAGAAAATGAATTTTAAAAATATTTTCGGTTATTGCCTGGTTGGAACTGTATCGCTGGTTTGTGTCTGGGGTTTAATCGGCGGCTGTAAAAGTGAATCGGGGATTTCTTTTACAGATGCGGATAAAAAACCTGTAAGCATCGAGATAGCTGAAGCTGAATTCTTTAAAGATGATAAAGAAGTTCTGGTTAGCAAATCTGAAATAGCTGCTACAGTTGATGAAGAAATACAGGTTGTTGATGATGAAGACCTTATTGTCCTGGGAAGTGAAGATGATGAACACGCATACGATTTTGACAAGGTTTACAAAGTGGCAAAAGGAGATACTCTTTGGTGGATTTCGAGAGAATGCGGTGTTAGCGTTGAAATGCTTATGGCGGCAAATAATATAACAGACGCGTCAAGGCTTCAGGTAGGCCAGGAAATATTAATTCCTTAATATATAGGGATATTTGTTAATGAATGTGGATAAACTTTTGATTTTTATAGTTATAATGGTTTTGTTGGGTATTGGTGTTCTTATGGTTTATAGCACCAGTGCCATACCAGCCCAAAAGCAATTGGGAGACGAATATTTTTATATTAAAAGACAATTTATGTGGATTGTGGTGGGAGCGGCTGCTTTTACAATAATGTGTTTTATTAACTGTAATTTCTGGAAAAAAGCATCTAATATTCTCCTCGGCGCTACCGTTACATTGCTTATCTGTGTTTTGATACCCGGGGTGGGAAAAGTGGCCGGCGGCGCGAGGCAATGGCTTTCTGTCGGTTTCCTGAATGTTCAGCCTTCTGAAATAGCAAAACTAACTACAGTAATATTTATGGCAGGTTTTCTTACCAGGAGGCAGAAAAAGATAAAAGAATTCTGGTATGGATTTGTTCCGCCTTTTTTAGTCTTGATAATTGTTGCTATTCTTGTCGGTGTTCCGGATTTCGGAACGGCTATATTGATATCGGCAGTGATATTTTCGATGCTTTTGATTGGTGGAATTAACTGGAAATATTTACTTTTATGTTTTTTTGTTTCGTTACCGGCGATTTGTTTTATGGTGAAAATAAAAGATTACAGGTTTAAAAGAATTTTAATATTTCTCGACCCATGGTCGGATTCCCGTGGGGCCGGGTGGCAGTTAACGCAATCGTTTATCGCTCTTGGTTCCGGGGGGCTGGCCGGTTTAGGACTTGGGAAAAGCATACAAAAAATGGGATTTCTTCCTGAGTCTCACACAGATTTTATTTTTTCAATCATAGGAGAGGAGATGGGTTTTTTCGGGGGGGTGGTGGTAATTATCTGTTTTGTAGTGTTGCTGGTGTGCGGTTTGAGGATAGCATTGCGAGCAAAAGACCTTTTTAGCCATTTACTCGCGATAGGGATTGTTTTAATGATAGGTTTTCAGTCTGTGATAAACATTGGAGTAGCGACAGGATGCCTTCCCGTGACAGGCATTCCACTTCCCCTTATAAGTTATGGTGGCTCTAACCTCGTGATTTGTATGGCTTCAATAGGAATCCTGTTTAATATAGCTACACGTCAGGATAAAGATATAGGAAGGCGTTTAAAAAGAAAAAGAGTTGTAAGATTCAAGGCCTGAGCGGGAAAGGAGGTGGTTGAGTATGAAGATCAGGTTTCTAACCAGGAACATTTTCAGGAGTTTTTCGGGTTTATTCCGTAAGAAGAAACATGTAAAGAGTAGAGACAGCAATTATTGTTTCTAACATTTTTTTTATTCTCACACAAAGACACCAAGGCACTAAGAATTTTTATTCAATTTGTCTTTTTATGTTATGCTTTTCTATCTTTGTGGCTCTGTGCCTTTGTGTGATATTTTTATTTTTTTATTATAACTAAAAATTGAGGAACGAGAATGTGAAAGCGGTTTTTGCCGGCGGAGGAACCGGAGGGCATGTGTTTCCAGCTTTGGCTATAGCCCAGAGATTGAAAAAAAATATTCCGGATTATAAAATAATTTTTATTGGAAAAACGGGAAAAATTGAAGAAATCGTCGCGAAAAAAAACAAATTTACTTTTTATGGTATCCCTTCCGGGAAATTTTCTGAAGTTCGCCTGTCTGAAATAAGCAAGTTCATTGTTCAAACAATTTCCGGGTTTATTAAAGCTGTTTTTATTTTAAACAGGGAAAAGCCTGATTTTATAATAGGTTGCGGCGGATATGTGTCATTTCCGACTGTTCTTGCGGCTATCTTGTTAATGAAGCCTGTTTACCTGATAGAACAAAATAGTCTGCCCGGAAAAGTTAACAGGATCCTTTCCCCATTTGCAAGAAAGGTATTTTTTGGTATGCCTCTTGAATTTGACAATAAAAAAAATAAGAAGTGGATTTGGACAGGTAATCCTTTAAGAGAAAATTTGGTCAAAAAAGACAGATCGGAAACTCTGAATTTTTTTAATCTTAGCCTACATAAAAAGTATATAGGTGTTGTCGGAGGTTCGCAGGGC
>CBDURG010000054.1:0-12485 GCA_965369805.1 uncultured bacterium | reverse complement strand
TTGTATTATTTTAATTAAGGATGTTAGGCTGTATTGTGAGATAGCTTGTTGGTCTAAAAGATTTTAGAAAGTTTTTTAGCGATGGAGAAAAAGTTGTTGTTGGTTTTTCTTCCGGTCCGGATTCCGTCTTTCTTGTAAAATTACTATTAGCCTACTCCGGAAAGCTGGGGTTAAAAATTTGTATTGCGCACCTTAATCACTGTCTCAGGGGGAAAGAAAGCGATAGCGATGAATTGTTCGCAAGGAAATTTGCTAAAAGACATGAGCTGCCGTTTTATTCCGAAAGAGTTAGTGTACAGGAAGAAAAGGCCGTTAAAAAACTTGGGTTAGAAGAAGCGGCGAGAAATGTCCGGTATAATTTTTTTAAGCGGGCCTGCTGTTATTTCGGAGCAGCCAAATTAGCTCTTGCGCATAATTTTGATGACGTGGTGGAAACAGGCCTTATGAGAATATTAAAAGGTACATCTGTGGAAGGTTTATCTTCCATTTCCTCTCGAAGAAAACTTGGAAGGGTTTTCATTGTCCGTCCGTTACTTTCTCTGGAGAAAACAAAAATAATTAAATACCTTGATGTCGCCGGTGAAAAATTCAGAATTGACAGAAGCAATTATGATACCGGTATTTTAAGAAACAGCATAAGAAGAAAGTTGCTTCCACATATCAGGAAAAGCTATAATCCCAAGGTGGATGCAGCGCTCGCGCGACTTTTTGAAAATGCCTTACTTGTAAGTGATTTTATAAGGGAAAAAGGAAGAAAACTTTTAAGGTCTTCAGTAAAAACCGGAGGGATTAATAATGTTGATTGCGGAAAGTGGCGCAGAGAAAATACCGCTGTAGTTATGGCTGCTGCAAAAATGTTATTGCTGGATTTGGGTATTGACCCTAAGAAGGTTACCTCTAAGGCAGTATACTCTGTGGTGCAAATCTCCCTTTCTCAGGAAGGGAGAAAAGCTTTTAAACTCGCAGGAACACTTTTTGTGAAAGAAGGAAACAGTTTGTTGATAAAAGGAGAAGGGAATAAAATCAGGGAATACAAGGAAAAGAAACTTTTGCTTGGGCAAAAATATATTACAGAAGCGATTTTGGTAGAAACAGAAATTCTTGATATGAGCAGAAGTGTTATAAAGGCAGCAGGCCGGCATTTTTCGTCGCACAAAGAGTTTAATTTTCGAAATGGTTTTTTAACAGAGGTGCAGTTTTTTGATGCTGGCCTTTCAGGCAGTAAGATGATTTTAACAACGGTTAAAAAGGGCAAGAGTTATAATCCTACGGGTTTTAAAGGTCGGAAGAAATTGCAGGATATACTCATAGATGCAAAGGTTCCCTTTTCCATTAGAGGGAAACTACCTGCTTTTTCCAATGGAAAAGGCGATTTGCTATTTCTTGCAGGTTATAGAATAGCTGATAAATTTAAGTTAACGGAAAAAACCAGTAAGGTGGGGAAAATTAAGCTTAAAATAAAAATTGTAGGCTAAAAAGGTTTAAGCCATTGTAGAATAATTTGAATCCATCTGTGTATAAATTTTGACAGATGTGTTAAATTATATTGGACAACTGGTTTTTGTTTAAAATAGGAGCAAAAGTGAATAAAAAAAAGCCGGAAAATGATAAGAAAGATAAAGTTTTTCTTAAACCGATGGTGGTATGGCTTATAGTCGGGTTGGTTCTTGTGTACCTTTTTCATGTGAGTTCGATTAAGGGGGATAGCCCGGGAGAAATAAGCTACTCTGAATTTTTAGAAAGAGTGAGAGCCGGTGAAATAGCCACTTACAGGAGATCTCATGAAAGTATCTCTGCTGTAGGAGAGTACCGCGGGACAGGAGAAAGATATAGGGTAAATATTGATTTGCATGACAGCAGGCTCGGGGAAATTCTTGAAAAGAATGATGTCAATATCGGGATAGAAGAACCAAACCCTCTGTGGCCTATAGTTTTAAGCCTGGTGCCATGGCTTATATTTCTCGGGATTTTATGGTTTTTCTTTTTACGCCAGGTTAAAACTGGAGCCGGGGGCGCCTTGGGTTTTGGGAAGAGCCGCGCCCGTTTGATGACAAAAGATAAAGAACATATTACCTTCAATAATGTCGCAGGAATTGATGAAGCCAAAGAAGAAGTTGAAGAAATAATAGCATTTCTTCAAGACCCGAAAAAATTTCAGAGGCTTGGGGGCCGGATACCAAAAGGCGTACTTCTTGTAGGTCCACCGGGAACGGGTAAGACGCTTCTTGCAAAAGCTATTGCCGGTGAAGCCGATGTTCCGTTTTTTTCCATAAGCGGCTCGGATTTTGTGGAGATGTTTGTTGGTGTCGGCGCTTCCCGTGTGAGAGATATGTTTGAGCAGGGGAAAAGAAATGCTCCCTGCATCATTTTTCTTGATGAAATTGATGCTGTGGGGAGGCACAGAGGCTCCGGATTGGGCGGCGGACACGATGAGAGAGAACAAACGCTTAACCAGCTTCTTGTGGAGATGGATGGTTTTCATACCAAAGAAGGTGTTATACTTATTGCCGCTACCAACAGGCCGGATGTTCTTGACCCCGCGCTCTTGAGGCCCGGAAGGTTCGACCGCCAGATTGTAATAGATCTTCCTGACCTCAATGGCAGGGAGCAAATACTTAAAGTTCATGTTAAGAAAATACGGCTTGCGAAAGAAGTTAGTTTGAATATTATTGCTAGAGGAACTCCGGGGTTTTCCGGTGCTGATCTGGAAAATCTTGTTAATGAATCTGCTCTTTTGGCTGCTAAGCGGGAGTTAAAAGAGGTTAGATTAGAAGAACTTGAAGAAGCAAGAGATAAGGTTGCTTTTGGCAAGGAGAGAAGAAGCCGTGCCATAGACGACGAGGAGAAAAAGGTAATTGCTTACCATGAAGCCGGGCATGCAGTTCTCCAAAGTATTCTTGAATTTACAGATCCTGTTCACAAAGTGACCATTATTCCCCGAGGAATATCTTTTTTAGGGGCAACAATGCAGCTGCCGGAAAAGGATAAATATCTTGAAGCTAAACAAAAAATTTTAAATGATATTTCTGCTCTTTTAGGCGGACGTATAGCGGAGGAAATGATAATCGGGGATATAACTTCAGGAGCGAGAAGCGACCTTAAGAGGTCTACAAAACTTGCCCGTGCCATGGTATGTGAATGGGGCATGAGTGAAAAAATGGGACCTATAACTTTTGGAGAACGCGAAGAACACATATTTCTCGGAAGAGAAATTTCCCGTAGTCAGGATTACAGTGAACAAACAGCAGTTGAGATAGATAGTGAAGTTAGAAAAATAATTGATTCTAGCTATAAAATATCTAAAAATATTTTGGAACAAAACAAAGATAAACTTATTCTTCTGGCAGAAGCATTGTTAGAAAGAGAGGTAATTGACGGTAAAGATGTAGATTATATAGTAAAGAATGGGAAGCTTCCCTGTTTTAAAAGTAAAGCAAAGGAAAAAAGTGGCAGAAAAAAAGAAGGGGGCAAGAAAGAAAGCGCGAAGAAAGCAGAGGGAAATAAAAAGCCCCAAGAAACTTTTAAGGATACTTTGTCCAAAGAAAGTACTTGATGTCGAAAAAGAATTGGAATCTGTCGAAGTTGATCCTGCCGGTGTTCGCAGGATGAGGGACAAGGGCCTTTCCGCCTTTTTCAAAATTACCTCTGTTAGAAACCCCGCAGCTAATATTATAAAACAGGCTATGTTGTCATTAGGCGGAGATGCTGCAATTTCTTATAAGGCGCTGGTTCAGCCTGGAGGAAGGACAGATGTTGTTTTGATTGGCAGTATTGCCCAGGTTAAAAAGCTTCCGGTAAAACTTAAAAGCCAGCAATTCGGTCTTTCGGAAATTGCAAAAGAGCTGGAGGGAACGCTTGGCGGAATAAATTATAATGTCAGTGAATTTGTTTGTGCTGCCGGAAAAATAAGTTTTAAAAAGGGGCCGGCGGTAATGGGAATAATTAATGTTACCCCGAATTCTTTTTTTGATGGAGGAAGGTATTTTAATGATGATGCAGCGGTTGAGCACGCGTTGAAACTTGTGAGGGACGGTGCGAATATTATTGACGTTGGCGGAGAATCTTCCCGCCCCGGCTCGAGCAGAATTTCAGAAAAAGAAGAAGTTAAACGCGTTATTCCCGTTATAAAAAAGATAAAAGCAAGAACAAAAGCATTTATTTCAGTAGATACCAGCAGAGCTTCTGTTGCGAGAAAAGCACTGTTAGCGGGTGCTTCAATAATAAATGATATTAGCGGCATGACATTTGACCCAAAAATGCCTGACCTGGTAGTGAGATCAGGCGCCGGCTGTATAATAATGCATATGAAAGGAAGCCCGGGGACAATGCAAAGCAGGCCGCAGTATAATGATTTAATGGGTGAAATATCAGGTTTTCTTGAAGAGAGGGCAAGGATTTTGGTCAAAGCAGGGGTTAATAAAAAAAGTATTTCTATTGACCCTGGCATTGGATTTGGTAAAACTGTTAGACATAACTATGTTATACTTAACCGGCTAGAAGAATTTATTACTCTTGGATATCCGGTTACCGTGGGTGTTTCGAGAAAGTCTTTCATCGGACAGGTTACAGGCGCGGAACCCGAAGAAAGGTTGCCCGGGACAATTGCTGCAGAAGCTGTTGCAGCATTTCTCGGGGCACACATAATAAGAGCTCATGATGTCGAAGAAGCAGTTCAAGCTGTTAAGGTGTCATGGGCATTGAGAAATTGTGATGGTGTAAAAAAGGGATAATGGAAAAATTTCTGGAATTTTTGGCTGTAAGCTGGAAACCCGCTGTTGAAGTAATGGCGATGGCCATAGTGTTTTATTATATGCTTCTTTCGATAAGAGGAACACTGGCGCAACACGTATTAAAAGGGCTTATAGTTTTCTTTTTTGCTTTTATGCTAATACAAAAACTGCATTTTGAAACTATTAACTGGATACTTACAAAAGTTTTTGCAATTTCCGTTATAGCTTTTCTTATTATATTCCAGCCGGAACTGAGACGGGCTCTTGCCCATATTGGCGAAACTCAACTTTTGATGTCTATGTATTCTGAAGAAGCCATCATTGATGTTTTAGTTCGTGTTGTATCAAACCTTTCAAAAAGGAAGATAGGGGTTCTTATTGCAATTGAGAGAGAGGTTGGTCTTAAGGAATATGTTGAAAGCGGCATAAAAATTAACAGCAGGGTAGCAGAAGAGCTGATTGAAACAATTTTTATTCCAAATACCCCTTTGCATGATGGCGGAATAGTAATAAGTTCAAACAGGATTGTTGCTGCCGGCTGCCTGTTTCCGTTATCCAGCAACCCTTTTTTGAGTAAGGCTTTGGGAACAAGGCATAGAGCCGCTGTTGGCCTTAGCGAAGAAACAGATGCAATTGTGATTGTTGTATCCGAAGAAACAGGTTCTATCTCCCTTGCGTCAAACGGTGTTCTGATGAGAGACATGGACGACGCAAGGCTGAAAAGGACGATGATTGATTTTCTTGAGCCGGGCGGTGGCGCTCCCGGGTTCCAGAAGAAACGGTTCAGTTTTATGAGATGGAAGAAATGAAGAAGATGCTAAAAGTAAAAAGTTTTTTTAGAAAAAATTTAGGCACGAAAATACTAGCAATAATTTTTGCGATAATTGTGTGGTTCTATGTTGCTGAACTAAGAAGCGTTTTAATCGATGTAAAAATTCCTTTAAAAATAATGTGTCCCCCCAACCTTAAGGTAACAGATATTTCTACAAGAGGGATAACCGTAACATTTAGAGGGACGAAAGAAGAAATAGAAAGCCTCAAAAATTATGGCCTTAGGGCTGTTTATAAATTACCCGGTTCACAGGAGAAAGGGGATATTTCATTAAGAATTAGTAAAAATAATATTGAAAAACCCAAAGGTGTTAGTGTTGTTAAGATAGAACCCAAATTCTGTTCGATTGTGATTGATGAATTTGTTGATAGGGAACTTGAGGTCAGACCTGTCTTGATAGGGCAGCTTGAGTATGGATACAAGGTAGTGGATGCAGTTTCAGTTCCTAAGAAAATTATGGTTCGGGCGCTTGCAAGTTATATTGAAGCCAAAGACCATATCGAAACAATTCCAGTTGATCTTACCGGCAGAAATAAATCTTTTACTGTAAGGGTTATGATTGAACCTATGGCAGCACATGCTATCCAAAGAGTAGCGGAAAAGAGGGTTGTAGTAACAGTAGAAATAGCCAAAGCTCTTTCCCGAAGAGAATTTAAAGGGCTTCCTATAAATGTGCTTATGTCTTCGGAAAAGAAATCCCGTATAAAACTCAATCCAGCAACCGGATGTGCAGTTGTAAATGGTCCTAAAAACATTCTTGATACAATGAGTGAAGAGGATATTTCGCTCTTTGTAGAGATTTTAAATGTGAAAAAAGGTGTGTATGAGTTTCCGGTTAAAGCGGACCTTCCCAAGAAAGTCCTTTTAGAAAAAACTGACCCTGAAATAGTTGAAGCAACTATTACTGACCATTAAGGAATGTACCATGAGAAAAAAACTTTTGTTAGGGGTTAACATAGATCACGTTGCAACTCTGAGGCAAGCAAGAAAAGAAAGTTTTCCTGATGTTGTAGAAGCCGCTAAAGTGTGTGAGAGAGCGGGGGCAGACCAGATAACCGTTCATCTAAGAGAAGATAGAAGACATGTACAGGATAAGGATGTTTTTAGCTTAAGGAAGGTTCTTAAGAAAAAGCTTAATCTGGAAATGGCGTGTTATAGGGAAATTGTTTGCATTGCCCGGAAGGTTAAACCTGATCAGGCGACGCTTGTTCCCGAGAAAAGACAGGAGGTAACAACAGAGGGGGGGCTTGATATTATAAAAAACCTTGATACTGTTACCAGGACTGTGGAAAAACTTAATCAAAAGGGTATTACGGTTAGTTTGTTTATTGACCCGGAGTTTGACCAGATTGAAATGGCGGTAAGGACAGGGGCTCAATATATAGAAATTCATACCGGTTCTTATGCCAATGCCAGAGGTGAAAAATCCCGTGAAATAGAACTAAGGAAATGTATAGATGCTGCCGCTTTTGCTAATGCTCTTGGCATGGGGGTAAATGCCGGACACGGAATTGATTATGAAAATATAAAAGGGATCTTAAAGATGCCTTATCTTCATGAGCTTAATATAGGCTTTAGCCTTATTTCAAAGGCTCTTTTTACCGGACTGGAAAAAGCTGTTAGGGTGATGGTGCAGAAAATGGAATATTATAAGAAATAGAATATAAACTGGAGATAGTTGTGTGATTAAAGGCCTCGGTGTTGACCTCGTTGAAAATAAAAGAATTGAAAATCTCTTACGGAAGTGGGGAGATTCTTTTTTTAATAAGATATTTCTTCCGGAAGAGATTGAATATTGTTCCGGGAAAAAGAACTTGCCCGCGTGCTTTGCGGCCAGGATTGCATGCAAGGAAGCTGTTTTTAAGGCATTTGGTACGGGATGGAACCCAAATATTGGCTGGAAGGATATAAAGATTGTGAAAACTCTTCATGGGGAGCCACAGATAAAGTTTCTTGGGGGAGCCCGAGATTACTGGGAGAAAAGGGGTTTTGTGAACCTCAAAGTAAGTTTATCCCATACGGATAGTTATTCAATTGCGGTTGTAGTTATAGAAGGCTGAGTACAAGATTAAGGTTGAAAATGAAAGCGGTAACTCCTGTAGAAATTAAAAATATGGACCTGAAGGCAGCTAAGAATTTTGGCCTTCAGGAAGATATTCTTATGGAAAATGCGGGGGCAGCTTTAGCGGATGCTGTTCGAAAAGAAGTGGGTGGTAGTATAAAGGACGCGAATATTGTTTTTTTGTGTGGCAGGGGAAATAACGGTGGCGATGGGTTTGTTGCCGCGGGTGTTTTATTAGAAGAAGGGTATAAAGTAAGAGTTCTTTGCTGTTTCAAAGAAAGGGAATCAAAAGGCCTTTCACTAAAACAATTGAAAAAATTGAAGCCTGCTGTTGTTGAATTTTTACCACCCGCTTTTGAGGAAATTATCAGAGAGTCGAGTGTTATTGTTGATGCTTTACTCGGCATAGGGGCTCAGGGCGAAATTGAAGATCCTCATAAAACCTGGATCAGAATTATTAACCGGTGTTCAATACCGGTAATTTCTGTTGATGTTCCCTCAGGCCTTGATTCACTACGCGGCATTCCGCTTGGAGAATGTGTGCAGGCCAAGTTAACGCTTACAATGGGGCTGCCTAAAATAGGATTATTGTATGAAAACGCGACTACATATACAGGAAAACTTAATGTAGCAAACATAGGGTATCCGGAAGAGATACTTGAGGATACAGAATCAAGGATAGAGGTTTTAACTGAAGAAGAAGCTAAAGAATTTGTGCCCGGAAGAGTGAACCCTTCTCATAAAGGGACCTATGGACATCTCTTTATTGTTACAGGGTCCCCAGGGTTTACCGGGGCCGGAATTATGTGCGGAAAAGCTGCGATGAGAACAGGAGCAGGGCTTGTAACCTTAGGCGTTCCGGAAAGTCTTGTTGCTAATTACCAGTCAAGGTTAATAGAAGAGATGCCTCTTGCTCTTCCCGAAACAGATCCAGGTTTATTGGGTTTTAAAGCTCTTCCCCAGATACTTAATTGGGCCCACAAAACCGATACTATTGTTATTGGTCCCGGGCTTTCCAGGTCTTCAGAAACAATGGCTCTGGTAAGGGATGTTGTAAAATATACCGCTGGAACGATGCTTATAGATGCTGATGGTATTACCGCCCTTTCAGAAAACACAGATATTTTGAACTATACCAAAGGTGATACGGTTATAACTCCTCATGCCGGAGAGATGGCGCGGCTTTTACATTGTTTGACTGAAGATGTTCAGGAGAAAAGATGGGAGATTGCCCTTGAATTTGCTCAGGCAAAAAAAACGAATGTGGTTCTCAAGGGGGCGAGGACTGTTATTGCGGGCCGTGATGGAAGGTTTTCGGTTAACATAACCGGTAATCCCGGGATGGCTACAGGAGGATCTGGAGATGTTTTGTCAGGGATAATAGGTTCGTTGATGGCTCAGGAACTTGGCTGTTACAATGCTTCTGTTCTTGGGACATATATTCATGGTCTCGCCGGTGACATTGCGGCGGAAGAGAAAGGAGAAATCTCACTAATTGCGTCTGATATTATTAATGCGCTTCCTCTTGTTTTTAAAAAATTATTGTCTTAATATATTTTTGCCTTGATTTTTTCGAAAGTTTTTATTTTAATAGATGGCTTGTCAAATTGTCAGGTCTAGTTTTTGAAAGCCGGCGTAGCTCAATTGGAAGAGCAGCTGACTTGTAATCAGCAGGTTATCAGTTCAAGTCTGATCGCCGGCTCCATATAAGAAACCACCACTGTTTTTTTGAGAAACAAAGATGTGGGGAAAGAGTAGCAATGGGTAGGTGCCCGAGTGGCCAAAGGGAGCAGACTGTAAATCTGCCGGCGTAGCCTTCGATGGTTCGAATCCATCCCTGCCCACCATTCCTTCATTTATTTAGATGCGGGCGTCGCATAATGGTAGTGCTCTAGCCTTCCAAGCTAGTAGTGTGGGTTCGATTCCCATCGCCCGCTCCATCTAAAAGATTAAGCATATTTTTCTCCATTTAGATTAATTAATTTCATTGTATTCCCGTAATAAAATGGGAATCGAAGCATGGCGAGCGCGGACCAATTTCATTTTTTATCAAAATGTATGCAACATTGTTCTATGATTTTTTTTGCTTTTTTACACAGTTCCAGTGCAAAGCAGTCATTTTCCTGTAGAGCCCTTTCGACGGCTGCCAGTGTATCATAATATAAATTCCAGCCAAGCCGCTCTTTTTCATACTGCTGTTTAAGCTTACTGTTTTCACCGCTTATAAAGTTGAGAGCAGTCGCGATTCGCTGAACACCATTTGTAATAAATTCAAATCCCTCTTTATTCTGTCCCGCGGAAAAGAAAGATGCTGCCTTAAGTCCGAAGCGCAGGTATACGACCGTTGTTGGAATCCGGGATATGAAACAGCCCGTAAACGGATCTACAAGATTTTTAATATTGCCGATGTTCTCTGTGAGAGCGTTGGCATATGCAGAAAAATAGAAAGTACGAATGTAATCACCGATAAGTTTGCCAATATGAGAACGATGAATTGCTTCCTGGGCGAATGCTTTTTTATCATGACGCATAATAAGGCCATCTTTGTGAACATACCCCAGTTTTGTATTGGCATTGGGAAGTACGGAGAAAATATATGCTTGATCTTCTGCCCGGCCGATAAAAGATGGGGTAAACGGGCGGTGGCGGCGCAGGCTGTCGACCAAAATGCCGTTTGTTCCTCCGGTAACATGGAAACGCTGAATGCACGTTTTTTTACCGTCCAGTTTTTTTGTGGTATAACGTGTCATCATTTCTGCTTCGGTTGAGAGTGCCTGCGGCAATGTACTGAAAAAAATGTATTCATCCGGATGGAGTATACGATTTGGGAATTTAACATCAGGAGTAAATAAAGATTTGTTGATATCACCCTTATTGACGAGTGCGCCTGCGATCATACCCAATTCTACAAGGTGCCCATTGATATCAAGTCCGTATGCACCCCAGAGGGGTGTTGTAAAATGTTTAAATGCTGAAGCCCCTGACTGTTTGATAAGTTGTTTTTCCGGAAAAACCTGATCGAGATCGATTTTAAATGTAGCCCTTATCTCGGGCTGAATATAAATGTGCCAAAAAGCAGAAATTGCCTTTAGAAAGCTGTAATGTCTGCCATATTCTCCATCCACGCCAAACATATTGAAGATCTCTTTCGAATTATTATATTCCAGGTAATGTTTAGCCGCGGGAACAAGGATTTCATTAATTATTTGCTGTGTGTCCGATTCGGTAAGTAGATAAAGATTAATATTTTTTAGGCCGTCTGTTTTTTTAAATTCTTCTTCAAGATATTCCTTGGCAATGTTTTGAAGGCTTCGGTGGGTCACCGAAACTGATAATACACAGGTGAGTTTTGATTTGGCTGGAGCATTGCCGTGTGTTTGTTCAGCCTCTACAGCTGTATCCAAACCTCGAAGGCCGTAGAAGACTTCATTCTCTTCCAACTCAACACCAACCGGAGTGGGATGGTCATACCAGAAAAGCTGAGGTTCACGGGTAGCATGGAGTAATTTTTTTTTCAAATTGCTGCTTAGATTAAGCTTTTTTAAAGATTTTGTTGTGGAAGGAATTGTGAGTAGGGTATTGGACGTGAAAAGAATTTGCTGAACCGGGTTAGTAATTGGAGCCGCGTTCAGTTCTGTAATAGTTAGGGCGCGTTTTTTGCGTAAATCCTTTATCCGCTTTTGCTCGTTTCCCCGTATGCCGGTTGCCTCTGGGAAAAAAACGCCCCATATCTTTTCTATCGTTTCTTCCTGATTACACAAATTGTCTTTGTTTGATACCCATTTGGAGAGGTTTTTCAAACATTTTTCAAAGTTGGGGTCGTTTTTACTGATAGTTTCAATTTCTTTGTGAACTAAATTTATTCCATTTGAGTAAAACCTGGATATATCTTGCCATTTCGGTATATCTGCCATACGCTTGAGAAAAGCCTTTGCCTGGTTAAAAACTGGGGATGAATACTGGCTGCCCCTGAGAATAATGAGAAACGCGGCATTCAATGCCCGGGCGATACCGGTTTTGTCGGCAGGTTCTTTGTCAAATTGATTAACAGGGTCAAAGATGGAGAAGACGTTTTCATCGTCTTTCGATCGGATTAAAGATGAAATTATAGATGTAAAATGTTTATTTATTGGTTTTTCCTGAAAAATTGGTTGTATTGTTTATTTCTGTTTTATATAACATATTTTTCTGATTTATGTATATTAAATTTTAAAATATATTATTATTAATGATTTGATGAGAAAAAAAGTAGAGAGATAATGTTGATTGGTATAATAATTGTCCCACAACAACAGTTCCAAGAGGATTTTTTTAGAGAGAAAACCCCAATATCTTGTGTATGCTCTCAAAGTCATGCCAGTATTTTGTAGAAAGTATTAAAAATTTCTGTAATTGCTTGAAATACCGCATGTTGTTGCATTAAAAAAAAACAAAAAAAATGATTTTTTTCCTTGACTTCATTCTATTAACGATATATTATTGCGTTTCTGTGTAAATCTGTTAGAGTGTTTAGACGTGAATTCTTGCCAGATTAAGTAGCAGCAAAACACAAAATAGTGTGAAAGTATTGCTACTTCCATTAAGGGAGAGGAATCTTTACTCATCTATTTAGGACTTACATATTGAGGAAGCAGGCTTTAAAAGACTAAAAGCCTGGCCTTGAGGGGAAGTTTTTTGTGTTTTGCCCACGTAGCTCAGTTGGCAGAGCACGTCCTTGGTAAGGACGAGGTCACCAGTTCGATCCTGGTCGTGGGCTCCAGGTAAAGCAGATGGGAAAAATATAATTTCCTTAACAAAAGGAGAGAGTTATGGCTAAGGAGAAATTTGAGAGGACGAAGCCGCATATTAACGTTGGTACGAT
>CBDURG010000053.1:0-12672 GCA_965369805.1 uncultured bacterium | reverse complement strand
CAACTTTTTCTCCATCGCTAAAAAACTTTCTAAAATCTTTTAGACCAACAAGCTTTCTCACAATACATCCTTACATCCTTAATTATATTAATAAAAAAAAGCCCCGAGAAAAATCGGGGCTTTTCATATCATATATATAACAAAAATTTATTATCTTCCGCGCGCCATTTTAGCTCTCGAAATGTCACCTTTCTTATCGAGGAAATAAAGATAACCTTTTTCTTTTTTGATGCCAACCTTGGCAACTTTCGTAGGCTTGGCTTTTTTCCCTTTTCTCTTACCTCCACGTGCCATTTTCGCTCTTGAAACATCGCCCTGCTTGTCAACGAAATAGAGAAACCCGGCTTCCTTCTTTACTCCAACTTTCTCAACTTTCTGAGCCATAACCCCTCCTTTTGATTACAAGGTTTTCACCCTTTTCATTTATAACCTTCTATTCATAATATCACCCGCTTTATATAAGTCAAGCGAAAAACATTATTTTTTTCGACGCTATCAAGACGGTAAATTTCACCTCTTTAACAATTGCCTCAAATGACCCCTATTAAAAAGGATGGTTTCTCTGCTTGTCAGCGTTTTTACTTGCTTCAAGTCCATTTTAGTACAGTTTTTGTTGGACAAGCTGTAGGTTTAAAAGAAGTTTATGATAAAATTTGGTTAGTATTTTTTATGGATTATGATCTCGGTTACTTTAATGAAGACCGTAATAAATTTAAGCCACTCGTATAATCCCTTTGGCCCAAAAGTGTTACCTATGTCTCAGGAATGGACCTAAAAAATATGGTACCGGAGGAGGGACTTGAACCCCCGACACGTGGATTATGATTCCACTGCTCTAACCAGCTGAGCTACTCCGGCACAAAATAGGAAATTTTATGATGGAAAACCAGCCCGCAGCTGGTTTATACTTATATTTACTTGATTGGTAGCGGGGGCAGGATTTGAACCTGCGACCTCCGGGTTATGAGCCCGACGAGCTACCTAGCTGCTCCACCCCGCGTCAGGGATTGCAAAGACGTATTATATAGCCCGTTAATTAACGTGTCAACACTTTCATTGTTTTTCATTATTTTCCTCCGTTGAGAAACACTCAAACAACAGACTGCTATCGCAAAAGCTATCCATAGACAAAATAATTTCTGTGTGATTAGCTCAAATTAATTACAAGTGGGACCACTATTGATGGCAATTCTAGTACTCGTACACTTTAATATTGGCACTATCTTTATCCCCAAATGCTTTAATTTATACTATGTTCCATTTTGTTGCAATATCTTATAACTCGCTACTGTGCAAGGAAATACCTCTTGTGCCCCACATTGAGGCTGCACCAATATGAAGCATGTTTTTTCTTAAGACAACGTACAAAACCATTTTTAACCTACCCCTGCCCACCTTTTTTGTCGTCGGGAAATACTACCTTTTAGCTTAAAAAAACAATTCCGTGGCATGGCTCTTGCTTAATATTCATTAGGCAAAAAAAAGGAGGAAGAAGATGAAAAAACTGATTTGTTTATTGATCATTGTTTGCATCACATCCTTTACTTATGCAAGTGGAGAACATCATCATAGGCAGAATTGCAGGCATAACAAATATAACTTGCACAGCAGACACGTGTATCAGCACTACAACAGGCCTCGTTACTCTCGCCGGTACAGACCTTATATTAGAACAGCATATGCCCCGTACTACAACAATGCTAAAATAATAGTGGTTCAGAATAGCGGCCCGGTAGTTTGGTGGTAACAACAACAGGAAATTTATCTAATTCTTGTAATCGTTAGGATCTTAAAAAAAGGCGGGCTTAAAGCCGCCTTTTTTTAAGTTTTAAGTTGATAAAACCAAATTATATGTTATATTTTCCTATGAGAAAAACCATTTCTATAGCCGCCATCATTGCATTGCTGCTTACTAGCAATTTTACTTGCCAGAATTCCTATGCTGATTGTTCCATCGGTATTACAATGGAAAGCCAAAATGGTAATATAGTAATAATCGGCTTTTCCGATATTTCCAAAGGTGAGAACAAAAGTCCCGCAAAAAAGTCCCGCCTCAAAAAAGGAGACATCCTAAAAGAAATAAACAGCACAATACTCACCAATCCTTTAGATGTGCGTAAAGTACTGAAAAACATTTTCCCGGGAGCAATAATTACAGTAAAAATAGAGCGCTCAGGAAAAGAAAAAACCTACAGAATCAAAACTGTAAAAAATCATCGTCCAGACGTATATGTTATAATTGATATTTTAGAAAAGGGCAAAAATGTTTCATTAGCTATTATGGTAGGTAATGTATCAAATGCAATGGACACTTCATCTTTTGACGTAAACGAATGGAAATCCGGGATTTCAACACTCATGGTCAATGAACTTGAATCCGGGTTCATGTTTTATCAAAACCGTTATAATAACCTTTCTCTGGTAGACAGAAATAAGATACGGGCTATTTTAGATGAGCTAAATTTTCAATCCACCGGTTATATATCAGAGAGCACAAGAACCAAAATAGGAAAATTAACCGGAGCAACTCATATAGTAGTGGCGGATTTCAACAGGTTTGGGAACCCCCCCGGCTTCATAGACGTTGTTTCAAGAAAATTAATCGATATAAAAACCGGAATAATTCTGGCAAGTATTTCCAGCCAGCATTTTTATGATTCCAATGGGAATTGCACCAAGATTGAATAATAAAACAAAATCCCGGAACTTTTTGTTTGTTTTAAAACTGTATTCAGGTATAATCTCCCCATGAAAATCTATCCGATACTCATTGCTATACTTTTGTTTGTATTCATAACCCTGACAATTATCTTCATGGGTATAGGTTTGGATGAAAAGCAGTTTATTGCTGCCATAGTCCCCCTGTTTATCTTAATTCTCGGGGCCTATATCCTCTACCTAAACAGAGAATTGGGCTGCTCTCATGACAACATCAGAATATATGAACTTCACGTAAAAAGATATCCTGTTTATGAATCACTTATGAGGTTAATGAGTAACATAATTATTCAAAGCAGTATCAGCCAAGATGAAGTAGATAAGTTTACTGAACTCAAAAGCAAAAGCATCTCCATCTTTAGCCCGGAGATTCAGGAATACATAGGAGTAGTTTGTAAAAAGGCAAATGAACTACACAAAGTTAACAGCATGCTGTTCAACATTCTCACTTCCACGGAAAAAGAAAAGCTACTAAACCACAGGCGAGATCTTTTTGAATGGTTCACAGAACAAGTTACCAATAAATCAAGAGGGATTTTTGAAAAATCTCTAGAGCTTAAAAGTTAAGGCCTTTTCCCTCAGCTTAATTTCAATCTTTCCAGAATTTTCGGTAGCACTCAAGCGAGAGTTCCTCATTAACAAATTTTAATGCTCGTTTTTTCGCGTTTTTGAAAAATTCCTCTCCGAGTTCCTTTACAGCCGGACAATCTTCGTCAACTTCCAGTGTTAATTTCCCATCGCAATCAATAGATGGATACAGAGGATATATTCTGCAGATTGTAGGGCGTATATCATGTATCACACAATGAGAGTTTTTATAAAACGGGCAGGGGTCTCCCTCAATCACACAGTAATCATCTTTTATATCAAGATAATGTCCATAGCCCTTTTGCTTCAGTGTTTCCTGTTCCTCCTTATTAAGAACAAAAAAACCGTTGCAACAGGGTTCCTCACATTTTTTACAAAATTTTAAAAAATCTGCACTCATAAAATTACACGTACGGTATTAAGTGTTTGATATCTTGAAGGACTGTTGATATTCAGCGTTTCAGCAGTATGCTTCTTCGTCTTCTTCTTCCCAGAATTTTTGATATGCTTCTATGGAAACTTCCTCGTGTATGTACCGACTGGCTTTCTCTTTCGCTTTTTCAAAATATTCTTTTCCGAGCTCTTTTGTGGCAGGGCAATCTTCTTCCAGCTCAAAATCAAGCTTTCCGTCCTCGTCAACAACTATATAAAGGGGCCACAATCTGCAAACCATGGGCCTTATCTCATGGATGGAACACTTATCTTCTTTAAAAAACGGGCAAGGGTCTCCCTCAAAAACACAGTAGTTATGTTTTTCTTTAATGTGATGTCCGTGCCCGTTTTTCCACAGAAGATCTTTCTCCTTCTGGCTCAGGATAAAAATTCCGTTACAGCACTTCTCATCGCATTTCGCACATATTGACGCAAAATCTTCGCTCATAATTACCTCTTAAAATCTAAACACTCAACAGATAAAAGATTATACTGAAATTTGCGGCTTTGTCAATAAGAGGAACTCCCCCTACAGCTTAAAGTCTTTCGGGAGCTTTCCTTCCTTTTTAAGCCGTAAAAAATTCTCTTCCGGGCTTCCCAGAAAAACATGCTTTAAATATTTGCGTTTTGATAAAATTTCTTTGAACAATTCGATATTTGAAAGAGGTGGTGCGACATGCTCAACTCTCCTCGATTTTATCCCCTCTATAATGCCGTCAACGGATACCTCTTTTACATACACATACGAATAGTTCTTCCCGAACATATTCAATGTGTGGCAATCCGAAAAAGACAAAAGCGGCAGGTTATATTTTTTAGCCGTACTAAAGGCTTTCTTATTGGGGTTTAGCCAACTTGTAAAAAAGTGGCTTATTTCCACAGCGTCAAAAAGAGAAATATTTTTTACCAAGTCTCCTTTCAAGCATTTTCCTACCCAATAATATGGGTGGGCAGCTATGACAAGATTGCTTTTATCTTTAAGTTTTTTAATATCATCAAACGTTTCAATATCGTACTGATGCGCAAAATTATATAAAAGAACATGCCTCCTCTGCACACACATTTCAATCCCCGGCACAAGGATTATTCCCTTCCCGGACGCATATTCAGAATACTCGCGTACATCACACCATGTCGAATGGTTTGTAAACGAGATTGCGCCAAAAGCAAGTTCTGCAGCTCTGTCAATATACTGTTCCGGAGCCGGGAGCTTACCCCCCTCCATCACCCCTCCAACATAATCAGAGGTGCTGTGAATATGACAATCTATCTTCAGTTTTATAAAACCTTCCATAAGGGTTCATATATTGACGCCTTTAAACAAAAATGTCAAAGGGAAAATAAGGTGTTAATACACCGTTTTTATAAAATTACTTAACATTAATTTCTTTTCAGGTATAATGTGCTAGGTTTGGAGAGGTGTCCGAGTGGCTTAAGGAGCACGCTTGGAAAGCGTGTGTACCGCAAGGTACCCAGGGTTCAAATCCCTGCCTCTCCGCCAGTTCTTTTAAACAGAATGTTCTGTCTAATTTTTTAGGGATCATAGGTTTCTGTCACTATTTATAAGGAGTTAAAAGATCATGACGAAAAAAACGAGAACGAATCTTTCTTTTGACGGGCTGGGCATCGCCCCGAAAACACTCGAAGTGTTGGACCGGCTAAACTTCACTCACCCGACCCCGATCCAGTATAAAGCTATCCCTATCGCTATAAACGGTAGTGATATTATCGGGGTGGCTCAAACTGGCACAGGCAAGACCCTGGCTTTTGCTATACCTGTTATCCAGCGTCTTGCCCGCAATAAGGGACAGTGTCTGATACTTGTTCCTACCAGAGAATTAGCTCTACAGGTAAATGAGGCCTTCCAGAAGATAGCGCCTTCATTCGGCATAAAGACTGTGGTTATTATAGGAGGAGTTCCTATACGGAGCCAACTGAATGCCCTGAAAAAGAATCCGCGTATTATTATCGCCACGCCCGGGCGGCTTGTCGACCATATAAAGCAAAGGACAATGCGTTTGAATGAAGTTGAAGTCCTTATCCTGGACGAAGCTGACAGAATGTTGGATATGGGTTTCAAACCGGATATAGAACGCATCCTTAAGTTCGTCCCCAAAAAAAGGCAGACTATGCTTTTTTCGGCAACGATACCTGGGGAAGTCGTGTCAATAGGGACCACGCATATGAAGCTTCCCGTCCATATCGAAGTCGCGCCGTCAGGAACCGCCGCAGAACGTATTATCCAGGAGTTATTCATTGTAAAAAAAGAGACCAAGAAGGAATTGTTGGCTAAACTGCTCAATCAGTACCGCGGTTCGGTGCTACTTTTTTCACGGACAAAAAGGGGAGCGGGCAAGACCAAACGCCTGATCAAAGCAATGGGGCATAACGTGGCGGAGATACATTCGGACCGTACACTTGGACAACGGAGGGAAGCACTTGAGGGATTTAAAACGGGGAAGTACCGGATACTTGTTGCTACCGATATAGCGGCCAGGGGAATAGACGTTATCGGGATAGAAACGGTCATAAATTACGATCTTCCGGACGATGCGGAGAATTATGTACATAGAATCGGACGCACAGGCCGGGCCGGGCACAAAGGACGAGCTATCTCATTCGCTACCCCGGAACAGGGCAAAGATATACGCAATATCGAGAATCTCATAAAGACGGCTTTGCCCATCTTGGAGCATCCCGAACTTCCGCGTGAGAAATTCACAACCCTGGCGGGATCCCGGAGCAGTACCCGTGGTTCGGCAAAGAGGAGAAGTAAAAGCAGTTTTTCCCGTAAACGCAGATGATACAATACCTATTATTTTTTCTTCTTGCGTCCCGGCTTCTTCTTAAGGTTTCTCTTATCAAATTAGTGTTGTTATGCTAAACATCGGCGGCATTAAAATTAAAACGCACATACTTCTTGCTCCGCTCGCGGGCGTAAGCAATCTCCCGTTCAGGCTTATAGCAAGAAAACACGGATGTGCCTTTGCTTTTACTGAAATGATAAGCTCGCGGGCTCTTTATTATAACAGCAAGAACACGCTTAAGATGCTTGAATCAAACGAACATGACAGGCCACTGGGCGTGCAAATACTCGGAGACGAACCAAAAGTTTTAAAAAAGGCCGTTGAAACCCTTAACCGTTTTAAATTTGATATACTGGATTTTAATGCCGCCTGCCCCGCGGGAAAAGTTTCATCCAGAGGAAAGGGCGCGGCACTGCTTAAAAATCCGGATAAATTACTGGCTCAAATATCCACTGTAACGAAAATTTCAAAGGTACCGGTAACATTAAAAATTCGCTCCGGATGGGACGAAGAAAATATTAACGCTGTTAAAATTGCCAAAACCGCCGAAAAGGCAGGCATAAAAGCCCTTTTTATCCACGGCAGAACAAAAACACAGGGGTATAGCGGTAATGTAAATTATAAAATCATTAAAGAAGTAAAACAGTCCGTTAAAATCCCCGTCATAGCAAGCGGCGACAATTTAAATCCTGTACTAATCAAAACAATGTTTGATGAAACACAATGCAACGCTGTTACTGTTGCAAGAGGCGCCCTTGGTAATCCGTGGATTTTTAAAGCGGCGGAAGAATTTATTGAAACAGGAATCCTGCCCGAGAACCCCCCGATAAATAAAATAACCGCTGTAATGAAAGAACATCTCGTGTTGTTGACAAATTTCTATGGATCCCCAAAAAGTGTCCCAGAATTTCGGAAATTTTTCACATGGTATACAAAGGGAATTAAAAACATTAAAGGGCTCAGAGAAAAAGCTTTTAAAGCAAAAACCCTTCAAGAAATGCTTGGTGTAATTGAAGAACTGGAACTAACAGCTAATTAGAGGTTCTTTTTGGATTAAGTGGTCTGTGGTTTTACTGTGTTAGTTATACGGCATCCCATAGCGGTTTTTCGAGAAACTCTGAAAGTTTGGCCGCATCTTCACGTATTTTTTTTAAATTACCATGATCTACAACGTTAATACGCCGGCTATCTTCAAGAACCAGGTTTAATTCATAACTGTAGTAGGAACTTTTATCGCCGCGGCAATACTCTGAAATAAGCTGAAGCGCATGAATTTGCCCCAGGCCCGTAGAAGATTTCTGAGATATTTCGTCAAATGTTTCTTTTGGATCCTGCCTCCCCTTCCAAAAATAACTACTGAGTTTATCAAAGACAACAGGGTTTGTCCCAAAATAAAACATGCACCCACCCACAATTGTAAAAACAACCCCAACCAGTAATGGAACAATTGTATCCGCATGAAAAGCAAATACCCCTTTTAAAATCTGAGCAATAGAAACACCGACAACTACCCCTATGCCTATAAAGAAAAAAAGCATGTAGAAAATTTTAGCCCCCGCTGATGCCCGAAATTCAATCCTGTGCGGGCCAATAACAACCAGCTTGCGAGTGCAAAAACTTGCTCCGCCACGCTTTGCAGGTGTCCATTCGGTCCGCTCAGCAACCGGATCCGCAAACTGTGATGGGTCAACCGCAGTACTGCTTCCGGCAAGATTCTTTATTTTCTGAACCAACTTCTTGAACATATCTTATTGCTCCTGACTAATGGCCTGAAACATTTCTAACCATAATCAACACCATCTTAAAACGCTCCACAGCTTTTAATGAGTGAGGTTGATTTGCAGGCATTGTAATAAACTGCCCTCCTGAAATCCGGTGTTTTTTGCCGGCGATTGTTATTTCCGCCGTCCCTTCAAGTATTTGAACAAACGCGTCAAAAGGCGCGGTGTGCTCGCTTAACCCCTGACCCTGATCAAAAGCAAACAATGTCACGGTCCCGGCTTCCTCTTTAATCAGAGCCCGGCTGACAACCGACCCCTCTTTATAGCTTACCAGATTAAAAAGGCTTTCCGGGGTTTTTTCTACGTCCATTTCAAAATCCTTTCATGTGATATTAAAAAATCACATTTAACTACTCGTTACAGTATATTAATATCCGGACAGTGTTTTTGTCCATTATAATTTTGGGATCGTTTTGTAATAGAAATTTTACTTTTCCCATTGACAAAAAAAGGAACACAAGGTATACATTACTGACATAATCGATTTAGTGAGGTATAAATGAAAATTTCGGCAAAAACAAGATACGCGATTAAGGCGGTTTTAGAGCTTTCAATGAGGAGCAACCTCAAAGTGCCGGTGCAAATTGGAGAAATCGCTGAAAGCCAAAATATGCCAAAAAAATTTCTGCTTCAGATTCTTAACAGGCTTAAAAACGCGGGGCTGGTAAAAAGCACAAGGGGGGTATCCGGCGGATATTCTCTACAGAAAAATCCTGAACAGATAAAGCTATCTGATGTTGTACGCGCAGTTGATAACAATATTATCTCGGATATTACATCATTAGAATCCGCTGAAGGGACAAAGTCGGATATGGTAATCATGAAAATTTGGGATGACATTAATTATGAATTAGTAAAAAAACTTGATAATATAGATTTCGGTAATTTGAGCTTAAAATTAAAAAACGAAGAACTGATATATCATATTTAAAAAAGAAGGAGACAACAATGGAATCTAAAGAATTAGGGTTAAGCACAAAATCCCTGCATGCCGGACAGGTCCCTGACCCCACAACAGGAGCAAGGGCTGTTCCTATTTACCAGACTACATCTTATGTATTTAAGGATACTGAACACGCGGCAAATTTATTCGCATTAAAGGAATTTGGTAATATTTACACCCGGCTGATGAACCCAACAACAGATGTCTTTGAAAAAAGAGTTGCCGCGATTGAAGGAGGAACCGGCGCCTTGGCTGTAGCAAGCGGCCAGGCCGCGGAAACATTGGGCCTTCTTGCCATAACACAGCTGGGCGACGAAATAGTGGCGGCCGATAATCTATACGGCGGGACATACCAGTTGTTTCATTACACATTCCCAAAGTTAGGACGGAAAGTCGTTTTTGTTGATTCAAATAATCCTGAAGAATTTAAAAAAGCTATTACAGATAAAACACGCGCAATTTACGCAGAAACCATAGGCAATCCCAAGCTAAACGTGCCTGATTTTGAAGCTCTTGCGAAAATTGCCCACGAAAACGGCATACCTCTGGTGGTTGATAATACCTGCGGTATCGGGCTCGTAAAGCCGATCGAATACGGGGCAGACATTCTTACGTCTTCAGCCACAAAGTTTATTGGAGGACATGGAACATCTCTCGGTGGTGTTATTGTTGACTCAGGCAACTTTAAGTGGAATAACGGAAAATTCCCTGAATTCACCGAGCCGGATCCCAGCTATCACGGTATAAAATACTGGGATACATTTAAAAATGTTCCCGACGCGGGAAATGTTGCCTTTATCCTAAAAGTGCGTGTTCAACTGCTACGTGATTTAGGGCCCGCATTAAGCCCGTTTAATTCTTTTCTGTTTCTGCAGGGCCTTGAAACATTGCCGCTCAGGGTAAAAAAACACAGTGAAAATGCGTTAGAAATCGCTAACTTTTTAAAAACCCATCCACAGATTGCCTGGGTTAATTATCCGGGGCTCAAAGATAACCCCAGCCATAAAACTGCTTCAAAATATTTGAATGGTGGATTTGGCGCTATTGTAGGTTTCGGAATTAAAGGAGGAATGGAAGCAGGCAAGAAGTTTATAAACTCTGTAAAACTCCTTTCTCATCTGGCAAATATTGGAGACGCAAAAACCCTTGTTATACACCCGGCATCGACAACACACCAGCAGCTTACAAAAGAGGAACAAAAAGCTACCGGAGTTACAGAGGAGTTTATAAGGCTTTCAATTGGCCTTGAGGACATAGATGATATCAAAGCGGATATTGACCAGGCTCTGGGAAAAACAGTATCTACTGAATAGTATGTAGTATCTCGTTAAGAAAAGGAGTGAAAACGGTAAAAAATGTCAAATATATACGATAATATTACAAAAACTATAGGAAATACTCCGCTCGTCAGGATAAACAGGGTAAACCCTAATCCTAATGTTACCATTCTGGCAAAGCTTGAATCGTTTAATCCCCTTTCCAGTGTGAAAGATAGAATAGGTGTAAGCATGATAAACGCCGCTGAAAAAAATGGGTTCTTAAAAAAAGACACCGTAATTATAGAACCTACCAGTGGGAACACGGGAATAGCTCTGGCTTTTGTCGCCGCCGCCAGAGGATACAAACTCATTCTCACAATGCCTGATACAATGAGTACGGAAAGGCGGCAACTGCTTAAAATGCTCGGTGCAAAACTGGTATTGACAGACGGGAGAACTGGAATGAAGGGTGCAATTGAAAAAGCAGAAGAGCTCGTAAAAAATACTCCTAACGCATTTATGCCGCAGCAGTTTAAAAATCCCGCTAACCCTGAGATTCACAGAAAAACCACTGCCGAAGAAATCTGGAATGACACAAATGGAAAAGTGGATTTTCTGGTTTCGGGAATAGGCACGGGGGGAACAATTACCGGTATCTCAGAAGGAATAAAAAAAAGGAAACCCGATTTTAAAGCAATAGGCGTTGAACCGGATAATTCACCTGTTTTGTCGGGAGGCCAGGCCGGCCCTCATAAAATTCAGGGGATTGGCGCTGGATTCATTCCGGAAATTCTTGACAGGGAAATTTTAGACGAAGTCATACAGGTTTCTAATGAAGCTGCCGGTGATTATGCCCGCAGGTTGGCAAAGGAAGAAGGTATTCTTGCCGGAATTTCTTCAGGAGCGGCTATGTTTGCTGCCGCAGAACTTGCAAAGCGGAAAGAAAACAATGGAAAGACAATAGTTGCAATCTTCCCTGATTCCGGGGAAAGATACCTGTCCACCTGGCTTTTCCAGGAATAAAACAAAAAGCGAAGATACTAAAAAATTTAAGACACGGTTTAAAAAGACAGTTTGAGTTTTGTTCCTAATATATTATAGCCGGTCCATTTGCCGTTTGATTTGCTGTTTTGCCAGCAGTAGAATAATTCGCCTTTCAGGTTCTTGCTTATTTTAAAAAACAGGGGCGGGCCCTGTGAACAAATCATAGAACACGCGTGTTCTATGATAAAAAATTATTATTTTCTATTAAATAAAATCGCCTCATTGATTAAAGGTTTTACTCCTCATGTTTTTGCTCAATTGCTCTTCCCAAGTTCATCTATTCCAGGATAATTGATATAAACCGGTATATATTTATGGCAAAAATCACCTATTTTTACAGGCCCGCTTACAATTCCTCCTCCCCCCCCATTATCAAAAACCCGGAGAGCAATAACATTGTCGTCATCAGTTTTAATTAACTCTTTTGGTATCGGATATAACCTATTCTGTCCAAAAGCCGTTTTATAATCCGGAGGTAATATTCCGGAACTATTAACCTTTTGACCGTTAAAATATAATTCATCACAATCATCAATGTTTTCTATGTATAAAGTAATCTTCTTTTTAATCCACTCCCTGGGAATAGAAATATGCTTGCGATACCACGCAAAACCATCATATTCCCCATATCCCTGTTCCTCCCAATTTCCAGGAACCGTGATCTTCCCCCAATCTTTTTCATTTGTGTCAACCTTACAGTATGAAGGATCATCCCCTTTTTTAAAAAGCCAATCGCCTGATAAATCCTTCACAAATTCATCTTCTTTCCCTACTCTATAAACAAATTTACTGGCTGAAAGAATTTTTCCATCAGCGTTTTTTAATTGCGCGGATAACTTAAAAATATCTCCCGGCTTTGAATCGGAAGGAATAATAAAAGAAAGGTCTTTTATTGTTTTTGAGGAATCCTTTTCCAGGTTTATTTTCGCCTCATCATGTAAATAAGATATTTTATTTTTACCATCCTTTATCTTATAAGAAAGAGTACATTCATTTATTGGATACATATAATCATTAATGCACCAAAGAGAAATTTCAGCTTTATCTCCCGGTTCAAAAAAACGCTCCTCCCACCTGATGCTTAACAACACAGGCGACAT
>CBDURG010000052.1:0-12751 GCA_965369805.1 uncultured bacterium | reverse complement strand
GTTTCAGTTGTGGGCTTTTTTGAAGTGTGTAAACATTACTTTCTTTTTAGAAAAGTATTTTCGATGCTTTTGAAAACTGTAAAGGATGAAAAACCGGATTTGATTATCCTTATTGATTATCCCGGATTTAATATGATGTTTGCCAGGTCCGCAAAACGCTTGGGCGCTAAGATCCTTTATTACATAAGCCCGCAGGTCTGGGCATGGAAAAAGAATCGTGTTCGAAAAATGGCAAAGATTGCGGATAAATTAATCGTAATATTTCCCTTCGAAAAGAAGTACTACGCGCAAACCGGACTTGATGTTGAATTTGTTGGACATCCGCTGGTAGACATTATGCAAACATCTTGTAAAAAAGAAGAATTTTTTAAAAATATTGGTTTAAATGAGGAAAAGAAACTTATTGGCATTTTGCCGGGCAGCAGGGAAAATGAAGTTAGAAAACTTTTACCGGAAATAATGAAGGCTATACAGCTGCTTAAGAAAAGCTGTGGAATTGAACAGTTTGTAATAGGCTGTGCTTCTTCCAATCTTGAACCAATTATAAAAAACGAGATAAATAAACATGATATTAAAGTTGTGGTTGTGAGGGATATGGCTTTTGATGTAATGAAGCACAGTGATTTTGCCATAGTTTCATCCGGAACAGCAACTCTTCAAACGGGTTTTTTTTCTACACCAATGGTTATAATCTACAAAGTGAGCTGGATAACTTATTTTCTCGGAAAACATTTGATTAAAATTCCCTGTATCGGACTTGCCAATGTAGTTCTTGGCGAGAAAGTTGTTCCGGAACTTATTCAAAATGATGTAAATGGATTGAATATAGCCAGAGAAACTGAGAAAATAATAAAGGATGCCGCTTTGTTTCATGATATAGCGGGTAAGCTTGCTAAAATAGAGGGGCTTCTGGGAAACCCCGGGGCGAGTAAACGAGCGGCTGATATAGCGATCAAGATGGCAGCGGGATGAAAGAATATAAACGCCTTTTAAAATATATAAGGCCATACACTACTTATCTTGTGATTGGTCTTCTATGCATGTTTTTTGCTACGATTTTTAGTGTGGCCTCCCTGGGGACTTTGGTTCCCGTAATGGATAAAGTTCTTATGGGAAAAGAACTTGTGGATACCACTTCTCTTGTTTTTCCATTTAAAGAACAACTCAACTCCTTCTTTGCCTTTTTAAATACAATTGAAAGGATGACGCTTCTGTATTTTGCAATTGGTTTTATAATCGCGAGCTTATGCTTAAAAGGTGTTTTTACCTATGCACAGAAGGTGTTAATGGAGAAACTGGGGCAGGGGGTTGTTCGGGATCTGAGAGGAAAAGTATATTCGCATATACATGAACTTTCCCTCAGTTATTTTACGGGGAGCCGGACAGGAGATCTTATGTCGAGGGTGACATATGACGCGTCACTCTTAAAAGAAGGGCTTTCAGGAAGGGCGGCAGAAGCTATTTTTGAAGGTATGCAGCTTTTCTTATGCCTTGCGGTCATTTTTATTATTGAATGGAAACTTGCTGTTCTTATTATTCTAATTTCTCCCATAATTATCTGGCCCGTATCCATTATAGGGAAAAAGATAAAGAAGCTTGCTTCTCGGTCGCAGGATAGGGTTGCTGACCTGAATTCCATAATGCAGGAAACAGTTACCGGTGTCCGGATAGTAAAAGCGTTTAACATGGAAGAATATGAAAAGGGCAGGTTCCAGAAAGAGAATAATAATTATTACCGCTTGATGATGAGGGCGGTAAAGAAAGAAGCTTTTGTTAGCCCGCTTGTTGAAATGGTTGGAGTAGTTATTCTTGCGGGTATAAGCATTTATGGGTTTAAAGAAGTGATAAAAGGGGATTTGACACCTGGTTGGTTGTTCTATTTTTACGGGTTGGTAGCATCTTGTTTTAAGCCGGCTAAAACTCTGGCAAAAACCAATGTATATATTCAAAGAGCGGCTGCCGCGGCGGGAAAGCTTTTTGCAATACTTGATACAGAATCGGAAATTAAAGAATTGCCTGGCGCGGTAAAGCTTCATAGTTTTAAACAAGGCATAGAATTAAGAGATATTTCTTTTTCTTATCAAAACAATCCTGAGATGGTACTAAAGAAAATATCTATTAGTGTATTGCCCGGACAGGTTTTGGCTATTGTGGGGCCCAGTGGGTCTGGAAAGTCAACGCTTGTAAATTTACTGCCGAGATTTTATGATCCTTCATCAGGCGCTATATTTATAGACGGTAGAGATATCAGGGAATTTACCATTAAATCTTTAAGGTCTCAACTGGGGATAGTTACCCAGGAAACCATACTTTTCAATGATACAATAGCTAATAATATCACTTACGGCTACCGTGAAATAGGCAGAGATAAGATGATAGAAGCGGCAAAAAAAGCTAATGCCCATAGTTTTATTTCATTTTTTAAGGATGGTTACGATACGGTAATAGGTGAAAGAGGTGTAAGGTTATCAGGGGGCGAGAAACAGAGGGTAACGATAGCAAGAGCGCTTATAAAAAATCCTCCCATACTTATTCTTGATGAAGCGACATCTTCACTGGATACAGAATCAGAGAGGCTTGTTCAGGAGGCTCTTAATGTTCTTATGAAAGAAAGAACTGTGTTTGTCATTGCTCACAGGCTTTCAACAGTTAGAAATGCCGATTCCATAATGGTCATGGAAAAGGGGGCGATTATTCAACAGGGTTCTCACGAAGAACTGATTCGGAAGGGCGGCCTTTATAAAAAACTTTATAATTTGCAATTTGATATGTAGAAAACAGAAAAACTCTAAATTCTAAGCACGGTACTAAGTATGCATATTATTCGGACAAAAGTTTTTGCGTTTATTTTTAGTTTATTTTTAAGGATTGTTTGCAGCCTGAATAAAAATTCAGTTACCAGGCTGGATATTTTTCACAAATATGCCGAAGAAGGGAATAATATATTTGCTTTCTGGCATAACCGGTTGTTTTATCTCGCATATTATTGTGCTAAAAACAATAAGAAGAGAAGAATGACCATACTTATAAGTATGAGTAAAGATGGAGACTATGCTACTGCTCTGGCGTATAGGCTTGGGCTGGATGCTATAAGAGGTTCTTCGAGCAGGGGTGGACAGCAGGCTGTCAGGAATCTTACTGAGAAGGCGTCTCAGGGGAATAATATAGGCATAGCAATTGACGGCCCCAGGGGGCCTGTTTACGCGGCGAATGAGGGTGTTATAAAACTGGCACAGTTGACAGGCGGAAGAATTATTCCTGTGAGCTACGACGCAACACGTAAATGGGAACTAAAAAGTTGGGATAAACTTATGATTGTTAAGCCCTTTGGAAGAGTGCATATGGCTTTTGGAGAGCCAATGGAAATACCCAGAAATCTTCCAGGTGATGAATTTGAAAAATACCGCAAAAAATTGAGAGAAACCCTTCTCGAATTGAATCAGACATGTAAAGAAAAAATCCTATATTTTTAAGCCGCAGAGGCTCAGAGGTTACAGAATTTTATAAACTAATTCTTTTTTTACTATAATTATTTTACTTGTTTCTCTCTGTTATCACTGTTTTCGTGGCTTTATTCGTTTTCCCCTGTTGTTTTTTCCCTTGCAAATCAGCAAAATTTTGTTAACATGTATCCTGCTTTGTTTTTTTGTAATGAGAAGCCGAAGGGGATTGAATTCCGGTTATTTATAGAAAAAAGTGAACCGAGGGCTTCTCTTCAAGAGAAAGTACCGGAATTCTAACTAAAAGGAGGTAGTTGTGTCAGTAATAACAATTAAGGAGTTGCTGGAGGCAGGAGTTCATTTCGGGCATCAAACCCACAGGTGGAATCCTAAAATGAAGAAGTATATTTTTGAGTCGCGCAACGGGATATATATAATCGACCTTCAAAAAACCGCTGTTCAGCTTGAAGAGGCTTACAGATTTATCAGGGACATTGTTTCTTCCGGACAGGAAGTGCTTTTTGTGGGAACCAAAAAACAGGCCAAGGAATGCATAAAGGAAGCTGCTAATAAATGTGGTATGTACTATGTAAATGAACGCTGGCTTGGGGGAACTCTAACAAATTTTGTTACCATAAAAAAGAGTATATCAAGGCTTAATGAAATAGAGAAACAGGAAGCAGAAGGTCTTCTTGAAAACTTTACAAAAAAAGAAATTATTAAAATCGAAAGTGAAAAGGCTAAGCTTAAGAAATATCTCGAGGGCATAAGAGATATGAAAAAGATTCCGGGGGTAGTCTTTATTGTTGATCCGAAAAGGGAAAAAATTGCAATTATGGAGGCGAAAAAGCTGAAGATTGCCGTTGTTGCTCTTGTGGATACAAATTGTGACCCGGATTTAATCGATATACCTATTCCCGGGAATGATGATGCTATGAGAACAATAGCGCTTATGACGGCTAAAATTGCCGATGCCGCTTTGGAAGGAGCCGAGGAAAAGATTAAGCTTGGTGCAAATAAAAAGCCTTTACCCCCTACAGAATCCAAGAAAACAGCTGTAAAAGAAACTGGTGGGAAAACCGCCGGAGAGAAAAAACCGGAAAATAAGGATCCCGTAAAAAAGAAAACTAAAATATCCGAAAAAGGAAGTTAAAAGGATCGAGGAGAGAAAAATGGAGATAACAGCTACTCTTGTAAAAGAGTTGAGAAATAAAACCAGCGCGGGAATGATGGATTGTAAAAAAGCCCTTATGGATACAAGCGGTGATATGGAAAAGGCGGTAGATGTTTTAAGGACGAAAGGTCTTGCCGCTATTTCCAAGCGTTCATCCAAGGCTGCTAAAGAGGGTTTAATGAAAATCAAGATTTCTGCCGACGCAAAAAAAGCGGCTATGGTTGAAATAAACTGCGAGACAGATTTTGTCGCTAATAATGATAAGTTTAAAGTTTTTGCTGATAAAGCCCTGGATATAGTTTTTGAAAAGAACAAGGAAATTGTTGAGCAAAAGGAAGTTACAGATCTTATTGGGGAGGTTGGAGCCAGCTTTGGTGAAAATATTAAGATTGGCAGAGTGGAAGTGCTTTCTACTGAAGGTTCTTTTGTTTCATATATTCATTTAGATAACAAGCTGGGAGTTATAGTGGAACTTTCTGCTAAAATACTATCTCCCGAAATTGAAAGGGTTGGAAAAGATATTACTCTGCAGGTAGCGGCATCAAACCCTGCCTGTGTAAGCGCTCAAGATGCTTCCAAAGACATAAAAGATATATTAGACAGGGAAAGGAAGATTTACAGAGAACAGGTAAAAGACAAGCCTGCTAACATAATTGACAAGATTGTTGAAGGCAAAGTAGCAAAATTTCTTAAACAAATTTGTCTTCTTGACCAGCCATTTGTAAAAGATCCTGAAGTATCTGTTAAAGAATACCTTCAGGAGAGATCCAAAGCTCTTGGGGAGGAAATTTCCGTTAAGAGTTTTGTGAGGATCAGAATAGGAGAGGAATAAAAATATGTCCGCCCGGAAAGTTGCCGCTAAGCATAAAAGAGTGATACTCAAATTAAGTGGAGAAGCCCTTCAGGCCGCGGATTACAGCATAGATAGAAAAAGAACATTGGAAATAGCGGAAAAGATTAAAGATGTGTCAGGCCTTAAAATTCAGATTGGTATTGTAATCGGCGGTGGTAACATTTTCAGGGGTGAGTCTGCTAGTGTAAAAGGAATGGATAGAACGACGGCTGATTACATGGGGATGCTGGCAACTGTGATAAATGCCCTTGCTTTGCAGTCTGCGCTGGAATTATTAGGTGTGCAAACAAGGGTTATGACAGCATTGGAAATGAGGGCTATAGGCGAACTTTATATAAGGCGTCGTGCCGTAAGGCATCTTGAAAAGGGAAGAGTTGTAATTTTCGCGGGGGGGACTGGTAACCCCTTCTTCTCAACAGATACGGCTGCTGCTTTGAGGGCAAATGAGATTAACGCCGATGCTATTATAAAAGCGACAAAAGTTGACGGTGTTTATTCATCTGATCCCTTAAAGAACAAAAATGCGAAACTCTTTAAGAAACTTACCTATCTTGACGTATTGAAGAAAAATCTTAAAGTGATGGATTCAACGGCTATTTCTCTGTGCATGGACAACAATATGCCGATAATAGTTTTAAATATGTCCCGGAGGGGCTCCATAAAGAAAGCTCTGCTTGGTCAAGAGGTTGGAACTATTGTTACAAATTGAATAAAAGTAGCGAGCAGGAAAAGGCTTGTCTTTCCCTGTTACGCCCTACTTGAACAAAGGGGGTATTTTATGCCGCTCAAGAAGATAATGCCTGAAATGGAAAATCACATGGAAAAATCTGTAAAGAATGTCCATGATGAGTTTTCAAGCATAAGGACTGGTAAGGCTTCGCCCGCTCTGGTTGAAAATATTATGGTGGATTATTATGGGACACAGACTCGACTAAAAGAGCTTGCGGGTATTACAACTCCTGAACCCAGGCTTATTGTTATTCAGCCTTGGGATCCTGGTGCTGTTGCTTCAATAGAAAAGGCTATAATGAAATCAGAATTGGGAATTACACCTAATAATGATGGTAAGGTTTTACGAATTCCAATACCAGAGCTCAGTGAGGAGAGAAGAAAAAACTTGGATAAATTGGTGAAAAAAATGGCAGAAGATGGAAGAATCGCTATTAGAAATATTCGCCGGCATGCGAATCATGAAATAGAAAAAGCTTTTAAAGAGTCTCAAATAACCGAAGATGAAAAATTTGACGCAACAGACAAGGTTCAGAAGAAAACAAATGAACGTGTAAAGGAAGTAGATGAAGTTTTAAAGCATAAAGAAAAAGAAATAATGGAAATATAAAGAAGGAAAATAGCTGCATAGAAAAAAGTTATTAAATATTGACACTAATGGATATTTGTATATAATCTGAGCTTTGCCGGCTCCTGGGAATTTGTAGATTTCCGGACCCTATAGATTTATAGAATCTCAGGGATTAATTCTCTGAAATTGTTGCGCGATTTATAGGGAGACAAAAGGCCTTGAAGTCTTTTGGATTCCTAATGGTAAGCAGGTTTGATCTTTTTTTTATGGTAATTTTTGTTGGGCCAGTAGCTCAGCTGGTAGAGCATCGCCCTTTTAAGGCGGGTGTCCTGGGTTCGAGTCCCAGCTGGCTCACCATCCGCCTTCGCTTGGATTTGGGTTTTTCATCCTAGAGTCTTTGGTGGACGAGTTTTGAAAATTTTAATGGCGGATGTCCTCCATAGCTTCTATAAGAAATACCTTAAGCAAAGCGAAGGAGAACAATAATCGAATGTTTTTTTGCGACCCCATCGTCTAGTGGCCTAGGACACAGGGTTTTCATCCCTGCAACACGGGTTCGACTCCCGTTGGGGTCGCCATTGCGCCCGCTGTGTTGGGCAGCATAGCACATTTTATTAGGAAGAAGAATACTTTATAAATGACAATCACAGGAAGGAGACGAGCAATGTTTTTGAAGAAATTTATATTTGCTAATTGTATGATATGTTGTTTATGTAGTGTTTTGATTTTGTCTTTGGCAGGATGTGATTCAAGCGCCCAAAAACCAGAAAGTGATGTTAAGGCAGAAGAGGATATTAAGGCAGAAGAGGATATTAAGGCAGAAGAGGATATTAAGGCAGAAGACGATATTAAGGCAGAAGGTGACATTAAAACAGAAGATGATATCTTAATAAGTGAATATGAACAAATTATCGAAAAATATGAAAAGATTATTACCCAACAAAAGGCAGCAGGTAACATTCCAGGAGCAGGGGACACAATGATGCAATTTGTGACTGAAGTAGCACAATGGGTTAAAAAGTGGGAGCCTGTCATAAGGAATATGGATGCCGAAGCTAATGATAAAATAAAAGAAAGAATGCTTCAATTAAACAACCGTATAGATAAAATATTTGCAGTTGAACTGAAGAAATAATTTTTAAACATAAATAATTTATATGAATCTAACAACTTAATTTGACAGGCCCCGGCCGCGCAGGTGATTTCAATCGGCATCTCCATTCCAAAGACATTTCCAGTCTTTTTTTGTCCTAATTATGTGTTATAATATCCGCTAAGGTTTATAATGGAGGGAAAACATATAGATGTTTGATACAGGTGGGAAAGATATTTATTTGATTCGCCATGGTGAAACAACCTGGAATTACTCTCGCAAGATACAGGGCCAAAGAAATCCGCCGCTGACACCGCTTGGTAAAAAGCAGGCTCGTGCCGCCGCGTTATATTTTTCATCACTTGGGAACAGGGATTTTAAGATAATATCCAGCAATCTCAAAAGGGCAAAAGAAACAGCTGCTTATTTCTCTAAAATGCTTCATAAGAGAGTAAATTATTTTTCCGGAATAAGAGAGATAGCTCTTGGAGAGTGGGAGGGAATGACACCGGAAGAAATAAATTTTCATTTTGACAACGGGTTTAAAAAGTGGCTCCTGAAACCTTCGAGGATACAAATTCCCGGGGCGGAATCTATACGTAACTTTGAAAAGAGAATAGAAATATCCTGGAAAGAGATGATTCCTATGTTTCATCCTAAAAACACTATTATTATTACTCATGGTGGTGTGATTACAGCTCTGCTGGCACGCTGGTTAAATACCAATTTTGACCATCTTATTTTAAGGCTTTTAATAAATAACGGTTCAATAACCCATGTCAGGCAGTCGGGGAAACGTATTGTTGTAGTGTCGATTAATTCCATTGCCCATCTCAGTTAAGAAGTTAAAGGGAATGATTTGCCGAGATCTACAAGATCCGGAAAGGGTGGATATCTTCTGATTTTTTAATCTTTGAGAATTCCTTTAATCCTGTCAGAAAAAATTTTAAGACTTAATGTGAGAAACAAAATAAAAATTTTAGATTGCCATCCTGACGTAATTCAAAAAATAATCATGGATTTAAAACAACCTTCTTTTAGAGGAAAACAGCTCTGCAGTTGGTTGTTTGAAAAAGCGGTTACGGACCTGGATCTTATGATAAATATCCCTAAAGATTTGAGGGTTCTTTTTAAGGAGAAATTGGATTTATCTCTTCCTGAACTGGTTGAAAAGCGGGTATGTGAGGATGGAAGTGTTAAATTTCTGAACGCTGAGGGGATAGAAAGTGTTTTGATTAAAGCAGGCAAAAGGAATACTCTTTGCCTTTCAACACAGGCAGGATGCAAGTTTGGCTGCGCTTTCTGCGCAAGCTCAAAAGCAGGATTTGACAGGAACCTTTCAACAGGTGAAATCATCTCACAGGTTGTTTATGGGTTAAGGGAGGTTTTGCCCGAAAAACTTAATAACATAGTATACATGGGGATAGGGGAACCTTTTGATAATTTCGAAAACACTGTAAATAGCATAGAGATAATTACCTCCGATAAAGCATTTCGTATCGGGCAGAGAAAAATTACTGTTTCGACTTGTGGTGTTGTGCCGGGCATCTTAAGATTTGCTGATTTGAACAAACAATATGAGCTTTCTGTCTCTCTCCATTGCGCGAACAACATAAAAAGGAACAAAATAATGCCTGTCATTAATAAAAGATATCCTTTGATCCAGCTTATGGATGCCTGCAAATACTTTTTTGATAAAACCGGGCGATATATAACTTTTGAATATATCGTTATAAAGGGGTTTAATGATGGAATAAAGGACATAAAAGATTTGATTGATCTTTTAAAGGGCTTTTCGTGTAAAATCAATCTTATCCCATTTAATTCCGCGATAGGAACTGCTTTTGAAGTTCCTGAAAATGAAAAAGTTCTCGAAGTGGGCAAGCAATTGAAAAATGTCGGAATGAATGTAACAATACGTTGGCCTAAGGGTGCTGATGTAGATGCTGCCTGCGGGCAGTTAAGATATTTGAGAAAAGCAGGTAAAATAAAGGATTAACCATAGAAATAATGAGGGCATAAAAAATGAAAAAATTGCTAAAGATTGCCGGCATTTTACTTATTATTATACTAGTGGTTTTGTTTATTGTTCAGTCCAGGTTGGATAGGATTGTAAAGAGAGTCGCTGTTGATTTTGCAAAGAGAGAGATGGGTTTAAATATTAGTTTTGAGGATGCGGATGTAAACATATTTTCGGGGAGCGTGAAACTTTCGAGTTTTAAAATATTTAAAAATGACGGGTCAGATTTACTAAAATCGGATTATATAACTGCCGCTGTTTCTTATCAGTCCCTTTTAAAGGAAACAAAGGTTGTAGACGCCCTTGTGATAGGCGGTTTGGATATTACCATTAATGTGGATAAAACGGAAAAAGTTGATCTGAAAGAGTTTGTAGAAAAATTAAAAAGCAAACAAGATAAAAAAGAAGCTGCCGCTTACATTAAGAAGATCAGGCTGGTTGAAGGTAAAATTAATTTCCGTGATGGTGAAATATCTCAGATTCCGCATTTGATAACTTTACGTGATATAAATCTTTTATTAGTACGTGTTGGTTATGGAAAAGCATTTGGAAAGGACTATTTTAATTATAAAATCAGCTGTGAAATAAATCCTGAAGACGGCGGGATCTTAAGGTCAAAAGGTAAAATATTTGTTGGCGGAGACGGTGTTAATTTTAATGCCGATTCCACTATTTCTAAAATGAATCTGCTGAAGTTCGAACCTTATTATAAAGATATAATGTCATTGAAACTGGAAAGCGGGTTTGTAACTGTTCAGGGCGCAGCGGAATGTAAAAATAATATCCTGGACTCCGAAAATAAAGCTGTTTTTGAAGATATTTCCGTTGAAAAAGCAGATGACGTAAAAGCCCTTTCGTTTGGGTTGCCCGCAAAGACGCTTATAGACTTTTTAAAAAATAAACATGGAAAGTTTGAGATAGAGTTTAAAATTGCGGGGGATATAAGGCATCCTGAATTTAGCATAGAAACCCAGATAATGAATGCTGTTTCCATGGCAATTACTGTTGTTATAAATAAGAGCCTCAAGCTGATAAGGGATGTAAGTGTAAAAACTGTGAATTTGGGCATAAAAGCGTCTGATAAAGCTATAGATTTGGGCAAAAAAGCCACAGAGACAGCAATTGACACAACAAAAGCGGTGAAAGAGGGTGTAACAGATGCTGTAAAATCAATTATTCCATTTGGCCGCGGAAAAGATAAGGGGGAATAAATCCAAAATTTGTTTGTATTTTTTTTGATTATAAACTTTTTCTCATCCTTGAAGAAAGAAATCCCATTTTTTTGCGGTATTTAGCAACGGTTCTTCTTGCCACATCTATATCCTCTTTTTTAAGTATGTCCGAGATAATGTCATCACTGAGGGGCTTATGGCAGTCTTCGGATAAAATTACCTCTTTTATCCTGTCTTTTACTTTTTGAGCGGAAACAACTTCACCGTTAAATGTGTTTAAAGAAGACGTAAAGAAGTATTTAAGAGGGTAAAGGCCCCATGAGCACTGGAGATATTTATTTGACATGGCTCTGCTTATGGTTGATTCATGAACATTTATTCTTGAAGCGAGAGTTTGTAGAATCATTGGTTTCAGGTGTTTGGGGCCTTTGTCGAAAAAATCTTTCTGGTATTCAAGGAGCTTTTTGGCGATATTATAAATTGTCTGCTGCCTCTGGTAAATATTTTTAATAAGCCATTTTCCTGAGCTTAGCTTATCCTTTATGTAGCCTTTCATTTCTTTATCCGTATTTTTATCTTGCATTACTTTTTTATAGAAGTTGCTTATTTTTAAACGAGGGACATATTCATCATTTACAATTATTTCATAACCATTATCTTCAGTTTTTTCAATGGTTATGTCAGGGTTGATGTAGGGAATGTCGAAGTGCTCGAATAAAACCGCCGGTTTGGGGTTGAGAGATGAAATAACTTTCGCGGCTTCGCTTACTTGATCGAGAGAGACGCCTAAAGCCCCGGCAATTTTATCAAATTGTTTTTTCCCCAGTTGTTCGAGATGGTTTGAAACAATATCTGAGGCGATTTTGTTATTTCCTTCCTTTTTTTCAAGCTGGATCAAGAGGCATTCTTTAATATCCCTTGATGCGATGCCGGCAGGTTCGAACTGCTGAATTTTTTCAAGAACCCGCAAGGCCTCTTTTTCGGGTTCGTTGCTTTCTTCGGAGATTTCTTCAACTGTTGCCTTAAGATAACCATTGAGATCAAGATTCCCTATTATAATTTTACCGATGTTCTTCTCTCTTTCGGAGTCCAGCATTATGTTTATTTGAAATTCCAGGTATTCTTCAAGGGTTTCGGGGCGAGTGATGAGGCTTTCGAGGTATTCCCTTTTTTCTCTGTCTTCTGTTGAATATTTTCTAAAATCTCCGCTGTTTCTGAACAATTCTTTCATTTCTTCATCAGCATTTGCCAAGCCGTCAAATTCTTCTTTAAACTCAAGTTCTTCCCTGTCTTCAGTAACGGGATTATCAGAAGCTTCTTTCTGGAAAGATTCCTCTTGAGATTCCTCAAGTTCAAGAACAGGATTTACTTGTAATTCCTCCTGTATGAATGTACGTAGCTCGAGGAGAGGAAGCTGTAATATTTCAATAGCCTGCTTCATTTGCGGGCTCATGATAAGCTTTTGCTGTTGAGATTGAATTTGTCCGAGTTCAAGTTTCATAATTTCCAAACAACCCTTTTATTTTGGTCTATTATTCCAAGACTACCATTTAATGCGGGATTGTGTCAATATGCCGTATCTCGTATTTAGTCTCTGGTATATAGTAGGCCTTTCATCGTATAATTTAATCTTTTTATTTATTTAAACGTTGAAGCTGTAGGAAAAGCTCTCAAAAAACATTTCTAAATCCTCATAAAT
>CBDURG010000051.1:0-12875 GCA_965369805.1 uncultured bacterium | reverse complement strand
GAAGTAACTGCAAATATTCTGTCAATCGTTGTATTGTTTAACACATATTTTTCGGTAAAATTCAAAGAATATTTGAGTAAATGTTGTCCCCGATATTGCGGAGGCACATAAACTCCCGCAATATAGGCAATATTTGATGGAATACACAATTTTCTTATCCCCAGCCAAGGAATACTAATATTAAAGAATTCACTCCACCCATAATAAGTATTTTCACCTGTATCTCTATCTTTCGCTAGAAATAACATATACCCTTTGTTCAATCTCTCTAATGCTTGTTTTTTTTTATACCAAATATCGTTATATTCTTCATCTATATCTTCTTCCGATGCTCTGTTAATATTTAAATTATCAGTGAAATTCAAGCTGGAAGCTATTAGTTGTTTGTGATACATAATTGCCTTTCTATATACAAATATAAAAGGCCCTGACAAATACCAGATTCTCTTTATAAAACTTATCAGGCCTTTCTCGTTATAATGATTAATTGCTTTTCTTATATATTTAGTCCACAATCTTACCCCCTCCAGCCGAGCCAGCCTCTGAACTAAAATCAGGTATCAAGTATCAGGTGTCAGCTTACTTAATTACAGGTTCAACAAACAACGGAATAGAGACGACGAATTAACCGAACTTACCAAAAGTTACAAGCTTCATTCCCCAAATCAATAATAATATCCCTGCCTTATGAGACATCTTCCGTAATATCTCTTAATATTATGTTCATTGATATTCCTCGCTTAAATAACATGGAAACCGCTTTTCCCTGTTACGCTTCGATACGATTCGCGGTAATAATAAAACACATGATTTCTGTCTCTTTATGAACCTTAATAGTTGCTTAAAACCTTCAATAGGGCCCGCGGAGCGAATTTCTTCGCGCAGCAGCTTTGTGTAATAAGCAAACAAATTATAAATTATGTGATGGCGCGGGTCCTTTAATGCCTCTATCAATTGGTTTCTGTCAAAAAGGGCCCTGCTCTTTGGATTGTTGCTTTGTATCAGATGGTCCCAATGAAAGATTACCCCCTTCAGGGAAAATACTGTCTTGAAGCTGTGGTAATATCCTCTTCTAACCAGATCATTTTCTTCCGCGTACATGAAGTATAGAGGATCGAATAGTCCAACTTTCTCAATGAATCTTTTTTGGAGAAACATTCCAGCTCCAATAATTTTCTCCGTTCGAACATAATCGATTGACCTGTCCTTATCTTCAGCGGCGTCCACAAATTTCTCATATGTTGGGGACAGCTCTTCTGTTTTTTTATAATCGTATTGAGCCGGAACAATTATTCCAAGTGATTTATCCCGCTCAGCCAGTTTCACAAGTTCTGTAATACACTCTTTAGCTATATATGTGTCCTGATTCAACAATAAAATGAATTCTGCTCCCTTTTTCAGGGCATATCGGCATCCGATATTATTGCCTTCGGCGGTACCACGGTTTTTGCTGTTTCGCATAAGATCCGCGCCAGCAAAATTTTTCTTAACGTAGTCGTAACTATCATCGCTGGAAGCATTATCTACTACAAGAAGACGAAAGTTCTGATAATCGGAAGACAAAATTGAGCCTAAGCATTTATCCATCCATTTTTTTCCGTTGTAAAGCAAAACTACTACATATACCAGCGGGCTTTTTTGCATAACAATCTCCACCTACTTATTTTCAGCACATGAATTATCCCGCGTATTGTCTTTCGTGACAATTTGCGTCTCTTTTTTTCTAAGTTGAAGAGCAACATTGTCTTTCGGAAATTCCACCATATCATACGCGATAGGTGTATCTCTGGTTACATTCTTCTTCAATATGGCAAATTCCGCCAACCCTACCGGAACCAGATTCTCCTTGCGGACAGTTTCCGCGCGGTCTATTAAACCATAAACGGTAAAACCGCCTATCCCATCCAGACGCACTCCCGCCCCAACATTTTTCTTTGCCGCAGCAAGAACGTCGGCAACCTTTCTCTTGTGCGGCAAGGTAGCAATATTAAATAAAGCCGCTTCAACTATCGACTTGGCCGCCGCAAAGTAACAAAGATGATGGTCCTTAAAAAACAAATAATACGGCCCCTTACCCTTTTTCAGGTAATCCAGATCTTCGGTTACGAATTTATCTTTTCTTTTACCCACAACAAAAACACCAGCTGCCTGGTTAATGCCCTTAATTCCCATCGCATAGTCAACAACTCCTTCCTGCTTAATTATCTTCAGGAAATCTTCCACAAGATTAACTTTAGTAGTTGTCGGCCCATGCATACCTCTCTTATCAGGAACAAGCTCTGTTCCATTGGCCAATACGGCCATCTCCAGCCCCTGTTTTGTTCCGTCAGCGAAAGAAGATATCATTCTTGGATTATGCCCGGGCCGAACCCATGGTAAAACCCCTTCGGGATTCTGGTAAACATCTATAAAATTCTTGGAACTTCCAGCAATAACTATATCAAATCCATATAACTTAACCTCGTCAATCATCTGGGAGATTACACACGGCTGGTCGCCGTCAGTGGTAGAATATACAACGTTCTTTTCCTTAGCAAGCTGGTGAATAGCAAAGCCCAGTGTGCTGTCCATTTCGATATTGGCTGTAACAAAGTGGATTCCCTGCTTAATGGTATTCACAGCACATTCGGCACCTATCTCTACATCACCGGTTGCTTCAAAAACGACATCAATCCCCTCAAGGTTTTGTAATATTTCAAGTTTTGCGCTTACAATATATTTATTTTTTGAATTAGCCGCTTTATATTCTTTGTCAGAGGAAACTATTTCTATGTCGAGAGGAGATACCCCCGCGTGTTTTAGAGATTTTACAGCACGTTCTATTGTACGCGTCACAACCAATCGAGGAACTATACCGGGCCAATGGCAGAATTCACGGATTACGCCGCTCCCAAACCATCCAGAGCCTACAACACAAACGGAAATTAACTTATTTTGTTTTTGCCGCTCAAGTAAAATCTCTCTAAAAATTCTCATGTTCAACTCCTATCGTTTTAACGCGAGCGCCTCATTCCTTAAAAAATCCGCCACTATTTCCGCGGCTTCGAGAAAATCTCCCTGCCTTTTATACTCAATAAAATGTACCGATCAAAGCTATTATTTTGATTTTTTGCCTATCTTGAGTTCTGGTCACAGGTCTTTTAAAGCAGGCTAGCGAGAGGAATACAATTAAAAGGATCCTTCCCTTTATAGATATCAAATATACCCCAGCTATAAAACCGCACATAAATACATATAGATAACATAAACATGTAAGTCAATTTAATTCTGACTGACTTCGTTGTTATTTTTATAACAGGAATATAAAGGGCATTGTAACATAAAAAACCTATAAAAGGCAATTAACTTTTTTAATTCAACATTTCTACAAATACGGCTTAAATTTTCTGCCACAAATTCCCAAAGATTATACGGAGTTTTGTTTCTTATAGAAATGTGATAGGATAAAAGAACGTAACACAAATATGTTTATATGTTTATCGGATTATCGGAGAGTACAAATGCCTATCTTTCATAAATATAAGTGTATATTTATTCATATACCTAAAAGTGCCGGCACCAGCATAAATGCCGCGCTGGGTATCGGCAGGGAAGGCATACAGAGCCTATTTGGGAAGATAACCGAAGAGGAGAAAGCAAAATATGGGTTAACTCATACGTATTGGCATCATTGCCCCATCTCTTCGCTAAGGCCATTTATACCTGAAGACACTTTTAATAAATACTTTAAATTCACTTTTCTAAGAAACCCCTGGGACAGACTCGTTTCCCTCTATCTTTATCACAAACGAATTAATCACCTGGATAATATAGACCCGTTTAACAAGTGGATATTATCTAAAAAAATCCCTTCCTACCTTTTGATTCCGCAACTCGATTATATCACGGACAATATGGGAAACATTATCGTAGATTTTATCGGCCGTTTCGAAAACATGGATAAAGACTGGAAATATATCACTAAAAAAATAGGTGTACACGCCAAGCTGCTGCCGGCAAACATATCTAAGCGCAAACATTATAGCTCTTACTATACTGAAGAAACTATCCGGGTTGTCGGAGAACTTTTTAGAAAAGACATTAAGGCATTCGGCTATAGATTCGAAAAGGCTGGTTTTTTAAAAAACAGGATGTATGATATAAAACGCCTGGCTTTATTCAGAGGAGAACGCGCTGTATTAAAAATAAAGACACTCTTAAAAGAGACATTTCCCATCTTATATCTGAAATTTAAAAAATTTAAACAAACATTGTGACACTTGCAGTTTATGATTTAACAGCTTTTTTACCACTGCCATGGCCGATTAGTTTATTAAGGCATATTAACTTTAGGCATTCATATAAATCTTGAGGGCTATCTGCCTCAAACCATTACCGGCCTCCAGTAAACATCGGCCACATTCTATGTTTTTTGAAAATAAAATCAATTGCGTTTTTTGGAGAAAATAATTATATTTTCCCATTTACTATAGTACCTTTTTGCCAGCGGAAATGCAATTTTCAGTTTCCATAATAAATTACAATATAAGAACTTAAATAAAGGGAAATTAAAAATTATAATAAGAAATAAACATAAAAACTTACCCATTGCTGTCCATTTCATATTTTTGGTTATTCCTTCAATATAAATGCGATACTCATGTAAAGCTTCTCTATTCTTGTGATATTTTAGAAACATCGCAGTCCTTATTTTTTTATTGGCAATAACTTTTGCATGATAAAATTCTGCTTTCTCGGTATACAGATGACCCGCTGTGTTAAACTTTTCTAACATAATTTCACCTATTTGTGTTCTTGCCAGCACAAGATTCAAGTCGCCGTGTTTATCCCAAGTATCGCCTATTGCTATATCAGCAAATTCATTAGTATGATTTACGCATAGTTGACATCTTAAGGGTGAATAATAGGGTGACAAGAGGATGTGGGGGCGCTGCCCCCATAGCTTATTGATTTGTTTCGTCTGGCCATCCGCCAAAATAATCTTTGTTTGATACCCATTAATCTTATCTCTATTAGAATATTTTTTTATTGCAGCTTTGTTGATCTTCTGTTCACTCAACAGCTTTTCTGTAACTGTCTGCTTTACATTAATTCCACAGAAAATTCCCAAGGTCAAAAGGATTTTTTGTCTAAAAATACTGCTTATATTTTGAAGTTTTCTTACACTTTCTATCGCGCATGGAACCCCAACAATTGCATATTTACCTTCAAGTGTTTTTATTTTTTTTAGTAATGAATTAACAGGTATACATACATATTTCGACCCTGAATTTTTAATTATATCTTCGCCATTAAAAACAAGTTTACCTTCAGGTACCCATGGCTTCTGCTCAGAATATCCCGCAAGGATTACTCCTTTGACTATTTTTTCATCCAGGAGAAATTTAGCCAACCCACTTGTAACAGCACCGCTGGCACAACTATTTATATTGACATTTTTTGCCTTAGCATAAAAACATTTCCGGTATATCCCATAATGTTGTCTGGTTTCTAACATGCTTCCAAAAACCGTTTTATAAAGATTCGGGTAATCAATATTATAGCCGGGGCAAATTTTTAAACACAAACCACAATTATTACATTTATCATTAACTTTAATTGGCTCTAAGGTATGGTTGTTAATCTCTAAACAGTTTAAGGGGCAGATCCCGATACAAGTGCCGCAAATAGAGCAAAGTCCTTTTTTAATAACATCGGCACTAAGAACATCAACATTTTGTTTATTATGAAGTATTTTCATCAGAAAAGTTTATTTTTGCTTTTACGTAGGGAAACAACATATCTGATATGGGAATGGATAGATTTTATACCTAAAATATTAAGAGCCTTGTCAAGGCTTCTTGTTCCTGTGTGGCCAAGCCCAATTCCAAATACTTTATTTGTCGCGTTCTTTTGATTAGTCACTTTTCTCTCCTACAAAGGCATATCCGGCCAGAACTTTTTCAAAGGGGAATCCTTTATGACTAAGGCAATATCCCGCTTCTCCCTGTCACTAAGCTGTGTCTTCCACTTATTCATACTCTTCCCGGGATCTTTGAATATACTGTAATAGGACTTGGATGTTGATCTCTGTATTTTCTTTTCCGTAGTCGTCTTCCTGATATAATTTTTGGTAAAATCTGTCATCTCCCATCCGGCAAAATCAAAGATTCTCTCCGACACCCCAAGAGGGTCTCTGCACATATCCTCATAAACTATCAATAAACCATTATCATAATTCTCTATAAATTCGACCATAGGTTCTACATAAATTCGCCACGTGACGGCACAAAAGGCCTGCAGATTCATTTTTTCAAGGCCATCCGAGTATTTTAAAAAAGACTTGTTGCCAGATTGAAAGATTTTCTTGCGAATAAGTTCATTCCATTTTGCACGCCCTTTTTCAGCTTTCCCTTTTTTCGAATCCGGTTGAGGAGATTTTGGACGCACTCCTTTGAATAAATGTCCTCTTACTCCAACTAAGTGCGAAGCGATATTCGCGAAAGGATTTCTAACCAGGCCGACTATCTTCGGATTGAGAACGCGACAGAAATCAGGAAGCTTTTCGTTTGGAAAATTAACCTGTTTAATCAAGATGGAAATTTCGTGCTTAGCCTGATTAAGCCGCAGCTTACCGTAAGATTCATAAAGGCCTTTACACCGCTTCACCCTATTAGCCAAGGCATATAGTGCATGAAGTAGAATTGGGTTTTGCGGCCGGAAAGACTTTGGTAAGAACGGAGGCATATCGACTCCATGATGACATTGCAGGCATAGCTTTTTAAATTGACCGCGAAGTTTTTCCGCATCCGTCTTATTTAAATTGTCAAACCAGCCGCAATACGGAATCTTGAGGAATGGCTCGTACTTATAAATACAGTGAGAGTAGGTGTTCATAATACCGCCGATCCAGCTTGTACCCGAACGGCCCCTACCAACAAGCATTAAATATTTGAGTTCCTGTGACATGATAAAATATTAAAGGCCTCCATCCTGTCCTTGAAATAATTTCAAAGCCTAATCTTTCGGTTATCTGCTTTTCAAAATCTTTAAACCTCATCTGCCCACCATTAAAAACGCAAGCAACAGGGCTGTACAAAACGAAATAACCGGCGATATGATCCAGACTATAAAAATCTTCTTTACCGATGTTTTTCTTATTACTTCCTTTATACCGACCTTGTAAGCGCCCAGGCCGATTATGGCTCCTACGTTAAGCTGGGCAAGAGCAATGGGGATCCCCCTGAAAAGAGAAGCCAGCAGTAATAAGCTTCCTGTTACAAAAGCAATAGCCAGCGCTCCAATAGGGCCAAAATCAGTTATTTCCTTCCCTGTCGTTTTAAGCACACGGCAGCCGAATATCGAGCTTCCCAGGGCGAAACACGGCGCTATTATAAGGGTGGCAACTATCATGCAAGCCAGATAATTGGCCCCCGTACCGTGGACATTAAATAAATTAGCTAACAGGCCATGAACAGGGCCGGAAGCGTTCGCGACATTGTTCGCGCCAATGGAAAAAGCCACATAACAGGAAGAACCAATCACAAATAGGCGTAATACAGGATGTTTTCCTATTTGTTCAAAATTTATTATCTTCCTCTTTTTTATCGGGCGATAAATATATTTTCCCAGGATCAAAGTCAGAAAAAAAGAAATAAAAGGCAGTATAAACCAGGCAGGAAGGATCTCAAAAAACAGTTTTCTTACCTGCAGGTTATCCTGATATAAAGCAACCGCTACCAGCGCGCATACGGTTGACTGACTTGTTGACTGGGGAACCCTTAAGAGATTCGCGAATAACAGTGATAACGCAATCGATAATAATATAATAGTAGTTAAAATCAAAGTCATCGATGTATCCGGCAGGATACCTCTCCCAATCGTTAAGGTAACCTTTTTACCGGCCATTATGGCTCCCATCAGGACAAAAGCGCCGAAAAGGCCCGGGATCAGATCTTTCCGGATGAGGTTCGCCCCATAGGAAGACGAAAAAGCCGCGGATGTTCCGCTGCCGCCCATGTTAATGGCCAGAAACATGGCAGCAAATAATGGGAGCAGGATTATTGAGAACATAGGTTAAACCTCTTTTAAAACTGTATTTGACAATGTTAACTCTAAAACTTTTTTTACGGATTCTTTAAGCGTAAGCTGTGTTGTGTCTATTATTAAATCCGGAGCTTCCGGTTCTTCGTATGGTGAAGTGACCCCTGTGAAATTATCGATCTTGCCCTGTGAGGCTTTTTTATACAATCCTTTGGGGTCCCTTTTCGCGCATGTTTCAGGGCTTGCTTTTATGTACACTTCTACAAAGCCGTCCTTTCCGGCCTTTTCTTTCGCGAACTCCCGCATTTTTTTGTAAGGTGAAATAAAGGATACGAGAGTAATCAATCCCGCGTCTTTAAATAATGCCGCGACTTCCGCTATTCTTCGGATATTTTCGTTCCTGTCTTCTTCGGAAAAACCAAGATCAGAGTTCAGGCCATGCCTGACGTTGTCACCATCCAACAGGTAAACGGCTTTTTTCCCGGCGCTGAGCTCCTTTTCCAGCTCTGCCGCAACCGTTGATTTCCCCGAGCCGGAAAGCCCTGTGAACCAGACTACCAGGCCTTTATGGTTAAGCAGGCGGCAGCGGCCATCGTAGGTAGTTTTACCTTTGTGCCATTTTATGTTTAAATTGTTGTTCATCTTAATATGCTCTCTGTTACAAGCGCAATCATTACCACGGCCTGAATATCAATCCTTTGCGCTGCAGCATTTCTTTAATGGTATCGGCGGCTTTTTTCTCTGATTCAAGAAAAGGTATATGCAAGTCGTACGCAATATCCGTTGACACATTTTCGCCAAGCCATACCGTCTCTATCATATCAGGGTTAACCGTTGTTTTAATGATCTCCAGGTCATCCTGCCCCAGGCCTATTGCTGTTACAATCAGTATGGTACCCGCATCAAGCAGGATATGCGATACTTCAGCAAGCCTTCTCAAATGTTCTTCCCTATTATTGTGCCTGCCTTTTATATCAGCGTCCACACCATAGAGCACATTGCCTATGCCAAGAAAATAGACGAACTTTCCGTCATTAAACAGTTTTTGTTCCAATGCTTTTGCCAGCCTTTTCTTCCCCGTGTCTTTCTGGCCGGTTATAAGAATAAGAGTAGGTTTCTGATTATATCTTTCCGCTCTTCTTCCAGGCGGGATAGTTGTGCTTTCCCATTTATAGTTACGGAGCATTACGTTCTCGCGGATCCGGCTCTGTTTATCTTCCAGCGCTTCCCGGATAATTCCGCCGCCAGCTATCTCATAATTGTCCACGATAACAAAACGGCTTGTTCCTGAAAATTCATGGACAAGATCAAAAGCTATAGCCTTATTGGCCTTTAATACGCATTCAGCAACATCATGCCTTTCTATCCTCTCTTTTACCGCGTTGCCAAGATTTGACGCGTCAATAATACCCGCTATCTCTTCCAGTTTTACCTCCACCTTTGCCGTACCCACTTTTAAATAATATGTTTTCTTCTTTTCCATTGGGCTCTTGCTTAACCAAAATAAATCCGCCTTTATCCTTGAAGTAACCGCCGGTTTTCGCTGGGATTCAAGAGAAGCCATCTCTCCCCTGCTAATATATACCTGTTCCTCCAGTGTAAACCCGGCCGCGTATCCCGCGTCTATGGAATCGGAGGCTGCCCTGTTAAAAAGTTCTATTGATTTGACCGTGCTTTTCTTCCCTGACGGGTAAAAAACCACTTTATCCCCGGCGCTTATCTTCCCTGATTCAATGGTTCCCGCCACAATCCTTCTGTCATCGCCGTCTCTGGTGAATTTATAGACATCCTGCACAGGCATCCGAAACGGTTTATCTTTAGGCTGTTCCTCTGTCTCAAACGAATCTAATATATCCAGTACTGTCTTCCCCTTATACCATTTCATGTTGTCAGAATTCGCGGCAATGGCATCGCCTGTTACTCCGCTTACCGGTATAAACGCGTGGGGGGTGATATTTATTTTCTTCAAAAACCGGGTATATTCCCGCGCAATCGCGTTAAATACTTTTTCATCATAGCTGACCAGATCCATCTTATTTACCAGTATTGCCACCTGTTCAACACCAAGCATTGACAGCATATACCCATGCCGGCGGGAATTCTCCTGTACCCCCTCATTGGCGTCAATCACAAGCAATGCAGCTTCGGCCCTTGAGGCACCGGTCACCATGTTTTTCAGAAATTCTATATGCCCGGGCGCGTCAATGATAATATAATCCCTTTTGCGGGTTTTAAAGAAGCAGCGCGCCGCGTCAATCGTGATCCCCTGTGACTGCTCGTCTTTGAGAGCGTCAAGGAGGAACGCGTACTCAAAAGGCCTGGAATTACGCCGGCACTTCTCTTTTACCTGTTCTAATTTTCCCTCAGGCAATGAGTGTGTATCCGCCAAAAGCCTTCCGATGACAGTACTTTTACCGTGGTCAACATGACCTACTATTACAATATTCATAATTTTTTCAGCTCACATATATCCGTCTTTTCGCAAATCCTCAAGTCCGCCGCCGTCTTCTTTATCCTGCGATCTTCCGGAGCGTTCGGCTATATTCGCGAACTTTCCTGTTTTCAGTTCTTCAATAATCTCTTCTACGTTCTTCGCTGTGGATTCTACGGGACTGGTACAGGGTTTACAACCAAGGGAACGGTACCTTTTGCCTTCCCCCTGATCAAAATACAACGAAACCACAGGGATCTTTTCTCTATTGATGTATTCCCAGATATTCAACTCTGTCCAATCAAGCAAAGGGTGTATCCTTACATGCGTCCCCGGGGCAAAATCTGTTTTATACTGGTTCCAGAATTCCGGAGGCTGATCACCCAAATTCCAATCATTATTTCCGTCTCTCGGGGAGAAATACCGTTCTTTTGAGCGGCTTCCCTCTTCATCCGCCCTTACACCAACGATTACTCCAGTGTACGGCTCAGTGCTCTTATCTATCTCATATTTTTTTAACGCATGATTCATTCTATAGCGCGGCCAGCTTCCATCCAGTGTGTTCTTTAACGCCTCTGTTTTCAATAATCCGCAGCATTCTAATCTTGTCGCCTTACCATCAGGAAAAGTGGTTTTGCCATCCAGAGCCCTGATGTTCTGTCCATAAATCATGTCCAGTTTCCACTCTAAAGCGAGCCTGTCCCTGTATTCGATCATCTCCGGTATTTTATATTTTGTGTCAATGTGAACCAGCGGTATAGGCACATGGCCGAAAAATGCTTTTCGCGCCAGCCATAACAGAACCGTGCTATCTTTTCCAATCGACCACAGCATACAAAGATTTTTGAATTCGCTGTAAGCTTCGCGCAGAATATGAATGCTCTTATTCTCCAGCTTATCTAAATGGTCCACTTGTTATCGCTCCTTTTCATGTCAATTTTGAACTATATGGTAAAGGTAACCGGCACCTACTATCCTTGCTTGTCTCGGCATTCGGGAAGTGTATACAAATGTTCGAAATATGTCAAGATGTTCGGAATATGTCAAGCGGGAAAATGGGACGTGTCTCTATTTAATTCTAAAAACACGGAAAACTTGAGCATTGGACCAATAAGTACCAAATTCCTCCGGGGCAAAGTGAGGATTCTCTCTTAGGAATTCAGCAAATGCCTTTTTTTCTCCGCCATCATCACCCGTACAATTCCAATCATCAAAAAAAATCACGGCTTCATCGTAAATAAGAGGAGCGCAAAAATCCAATGCTTCTTTGGCCGATAAATACATATCGCAGTCAATCATTATTACACTTGCCCGGGCGATATTATGTTTCTTTATAATTTTTTTGTTAAGGGTAGACTCAAAAAAACCCTTTATCAAAAATACCCTGTTCCAATCTACGCCCGCCTTTGTCAGCACTTCTTCGGCAAATTCATAATCCGCCCTGAACTGGCCCTGGCACCACATTCTAGACTCGTCAGCATCCGCTGAGGAAGGCAACCCCTCAAAAGAATCAAATCCAAAAAGACGTGTATGACACAATCCAAGATCTTTTAAAGCACGATACATACATAACAGAGAAGTCCCCTGATAAACGCCAAACTCTAAATAATCACCCAGGGGTTCAGCGTTTTCCCTGCCTGTTAAAAGCAATAAAGCCTCCCGATATTTTTTCTGGAGCTCTTCAACCGGCACAAGCATCCTGGGAATACGGAATTTGTTGACTAACATATTTGAAAATTTAATCTTATGTTTTTTGAAAAAACGATTGAACAACCTGTTAACAGCTTTAACTGCCGGATTTCTTTTCACTATCCGAAGAAGCCGCGCAACCAGCCTTCGCGTTAAACAGGGACACATCCCTTTTATCTTCTGTTTCACAAGATACATCCCCTTCTGGTTTCACCTTCCATTAAAAAATACACGCCAATAAATACGAAGGTGAGGGTAACCGGCACCAACTATTCTTGATTGTCCTGGCATTCGGGAAGTGTATATAAATGTTCAGAATATGTCAAGATGTTCGGAATATGTCAAGCGGGAAAATGGGACGTGTTCCTATTTAAGCATTTTATATATATTGGCTTTCCTGTTGGAAAAATCGGGAGGGGTTGGCCTGTCTCTTGTGACCTTGATTATACCGTTCTCCTCAAGCTCCAGAAGGCCTAAAGAAATGGTGGTATCACTTATGCCATAAAGCTTTGCCATATCCTTCTGACTGCGAAACCAGCAAGGATACCGGCTGGAACGGCCGGCTTCATACAAACAAATCAGGTACATATACTTTGCCCGCATAGAGATCTTACGGTAAAAGTCCCAATATTCATAGGGAATTACTATTGCTGAATTATCTTTAACATTTAAAGATACTGCCACTTTCTTATAATCAATAAGGCCATAATGCCTGAGACGCGCCAATGAGCGA
>CBDURG010000050.1:0-13042 GCA_965369805.1 uncultured bacterium | reverse complement strand
CCCAGTCACAAGAACAACCGATTTTTTTCAATTGCGCGAGAATCCTGCTCTCGCATTGTTCCTTCCACTGCCAAACCCTTTTAACAAAGGCGTCTCTGCCAACCTCTTTTCTCGTCTTTCCTTCTTTGGCCAGCTCTTTCTCAACAATATTCTGAGTTGCTATACCGGCATGATCCGTTCCGGGCATCCACTCAGCCGTATATCCCTGCATCCTTTTAAAACGGACAAGGATATCCTGAATGGTATTATTTAACCCGTGGCCCATATGAAGGACTGAAGTGACATTAGGGGGCGGTATCACAATTGTATACGGTTTTTTATTCTTATCCGCGACCGCGTGGAAAAACCCATTCTCTTCCCAGAATTTGTAGAACTTATCTTCTACATTTTTAGGGTTATATTGTTTTGGTAAATCGATTTTCATTTAATAGTATTCCGTGAATCGTTAAAAAACTAAAAACAAATTTAATATTCAACGCTGATTGACACTGAAAAATTATGATTTACACTCAAAAACAAAAATATTAAAAATAATTAACTGGACACAGATTTACGCTGAAAAAATATGATTAACACTAAAGAATATTAAAAAAATAAAAAAATTTCTTATATTTTAATCATAAAAAATCAGTGTAAATCTGCGTCCTATTCTATTTCTTTTTCTTTTATTTCTGTTCTTTTCTGTTTTTCTTCGTCTTTGAAAAGCTTATACTCAACACTGTCAACCAACGCTTCCCAGCAGGCTTCGATAATATTTTCAGAAACTCCTACAGTTCCCCAGATATCCTTGCCGTCTGTTGATTCTATAAGAACCCTTACCTTTGCGGCCGTCCCGGATTTCGCGTCCAGCACCCTCACCTTAAAATCTGTCAAACGCACATCGGCTATCCGCGGGTAGAAAGGAATCAGAGCTTTTCTTAAAGCACCGTCAAGAGCATTTACCGGGCCGTCTCCCCCGGCAGCAGTATGCTCCGATTTTCCTTCAACCGAGACTTTTATGGTCGCTTCAGAGATCAGTTTCTTATCCGTTCTTTTCTCATCCACTACCCTGAACCCCTCAAGATCAAAAAAGCTCTTATGCTTGCTGAGAATCTTTTTCATAAGTATTTCAAATGACGCTTCGGCAGCTTCAAATTCATACCCTTTCCTTTCCATCTCCTTGAGGTCTTTTAAAATCTTTTTTGCTTCGGGGGACTTATCCCCGACATCAAGCCCGTATTCAATAGCTTTTAAAAGAACATTGCTCTGGCCTGAAAGATCAGAAACAAGAATCCTTCTTCTATTGCCCACCTGTTCCGGCCGGATATGTTCGTAGCTTGTCTGCTCTTTCTGGACAGCATTTACATGGACACCGGCCTTATGGGCAAAAGAGCTGTCACCGACATACGGCATCTTATTGTTATGGCGAAGGTTCGCAAGCTCATCAACAAACTTTGAAGCTTCAGTGAACTGTTTAAGCTGCGCGTCCGTAACACAATCAATTCCCATTTTCAATTTAAGCGATGGAACAATTTCACAGAGATTCGCGTTACCGGTTCTTTCTCCATAACCGTTCATTGTCCCCTGAACCTGAACCGCGCCCAATTCTACCGCGGCAAGAGAATTTGCCGTAGCAACCCCGGCATCGTTATGAACATGAATTCCCAGTGGAACTGTCATATGCTTCTTAACAATCTCAATTATCTGCCTGAGCCGGGACACAAGTGTCCCGCCGTTCGTATCACACAACACCAGGCACTCGGCTCCCGCTTTCTCAGCGGTTATGAGGGTTTCAACGGCATAACCTTTATCCAGCTCAAACCCGTCAAAAAAATGTTCCGCGTCATAAAAAACAGTTTTGCCCTGATCTTTAAGATACTTAACGGAATCATAAATCATATCCAGGTTTGTTTGCCTGTCAACCTTTAAAACCTTTTCAACATGCAGTACAGAACTTTTTCCGAAAATAGTAACCACCGGAGTCCGCGCTTCAATAAGGGCAAGGATATTCGGATCCTCTTCAACCTTATTTTTAGCTCTTCGAGTACTCCCGAAAGCGGCGATTCTGGCATTCTTCAATTTAATTTCCCTTATAGAATTGAAAAACTCCATATCTTTAGGATTGGAACCCGGCCAGCCCCCTTCAATATGTGCAATACCTATCTCATCAAGTTTTATGGCTAACCGGAGTTTATCCGCCACGGAGAACGCAACCCCTTCCGCCTGTGTTCCATCTCTAAGAGTGGTATCGTAAATTTCAACTGTTTTTTTCATTTTTTAACACCTTGTTTTTACCGGGTTTAAAAACCTCATGAAGAACCTGAACAGCCTTTTGGGCATATTTCCTTTCTATAATACATGAAATCTTTATTTCCGATGTACTTATCATTTCAATATTAATTCCGGCATCAGCCAGAGTCTTAAACATTAAAGCCGCGACACCGGGATGACTTTTCATGCCGACACCAACTATTGATACCTTTGCTATCTCATCATCACATTTTATTCCCGAAGAACCAACGCCCCCGACCACATTCTTTATAACCTCATCCGCCCTGGCAAGCTCGTCCCTTTTCAACGTAAAGGATATATCGGTCTTGCCTTTTTCACTAACATTCTGAACGATAACATCAACATTAACATTAGCCTCGGCAAGGGCACCGAATACCTTGGAAGCAATTCCCGGCTTGTCAATAACCTCAACAATCGTTATCTTGGCTTCATCGGTATCAGACGTTACTCCAACAACTACAGGATCTTCCATATCTCCAATCTCCTCAGTTATTAATGTTCCTTCATCTTTAACAAAACTCGACCTCACATGAATTTTAACACCATATTTTTTACCGAACTCGACAGCCCGAAGTTGTAAAACCTTTGCTCCCAGGCTCGCAAGCTCCAACATCTCGTCATATGACACCCTGTCAATTTTTTCAGCATCCTGCACAACTCTGGGGTCAGCCGCAAAAACACCTTCCACATCAGTGTATATCTCACAAACATCAGCATTTGTCGCGGAAGCCAGAGCAACGGCAGTGGTATCAGACCCTCCTCTCCCAAGGGTTGTAATATTACCGTTCTCATCAATTCCCTGAAACCCCGCGACAATAACAATATTGCCTTTGCCCAGCTCTTCCTTCAACTTATCAGAAGAGATATCAAGTATCCTGGCTTTTCTATGAGCGCTGTCAGTATAAATACCCACCTGGCTGCCGGTAAGTGAAATCGCTTTCTCTCCGAGGCTATGTATCGCCATCGTAAGCAAAGCGGATGACATTTGCTCACCGGTAGACAGAAGAGCATCCATCTCTCTTTCAGAAGCATTTTCTGTTATTTCTTTTGTCAAAGCTATAAGCTTATCAGTGGTATCCCCAAGCGCGGAAACCACAGCTATAACTTCATTGCCTTTTTTCTTCGTCTCAACAATTCTTGACGCGACATTTTTTATTCTATCAGGATTAGAAACTGAACTGCCTCCGTACTTCTGAACAATTAATGACATTTAAACCTCTTTCAATAATTTTCTTTTTTTGACACTGATTTACGCTGATTTTTTATGATTAAAATATGAGAAATTTTTTATTTTTTGAAATATTTTTTAGTATTAATAATATTTTATCTGCGTTAATCCCTTGCTGTTTCGCTTCGCAAAACAAATCGCTGAGGACTATAGTCTGCGTCCTATTTTTACTTTTTATCTTTGTCTCTATTTACAAAATATTCCATTAACTTATGCCCTGCTTCAAATTTCCTGCAGGGGGATTCACAACATTTTTCTTCATATTTTTTACAGCCGCAAGCATCAACATCCGAACCGCACATGCAGAAAGGAACAGGGTCCCTCGTATGCGTTTTAAGAGACACAGGTGTCGCGTGATCACAAAGAAAAAGCATCCTGAAATCTCCCTGCTTAACAAGGTAATCATAAACAGGTTTTACTATCTTTTTATCAATGTTTTCTATTGCTTTTATTTTCTCCCTTACATCACCATTGTGCCCCGCCTCGTCAGGAGCTTCAATATGAATAAATAAAAGGTCTTTTTCCAAAAGCGCTTTTATAGCATACGATGCTTTTCCTTCATAATTAGTATCGTAATACCCCGTTGCCCCCGGAACATCTATCACATCCATTCCTAAAGCTTTACCAATGCCTTTCAATAAATCTACCGCGGAGATTATCGCGCCGCTCAAGGCGAATTTTTCTTTAAAAAGTGGAATACGGGGAAGCTTGCCCGCCCCCCACAGCCATATCATATTAGCGGGGTTCTCACTCAGGTCAACTCTTACCGAATTAATATCACTATCTTTTAAAACATCAACAGACTCCCTTATAAGTTTTTTTAAAAACCCGGCCCCCTTCCCCGAAGGAAGGTTAGGTTCAATGGGTTTGCCTGATATATCATGAGGAGGAACACATTTTAAATGTTTCGCGTCCGAACCCAGAACATCTTTTGAAACAATCAAAAGATGTCTATAACTTACTCCCGCGCAAAACTTCAAGCCCTTACGGCCAAGTTTTTTATTAAGACGTTCAATTATTATTTTCGCTTCTCCGGTTTTTATATGCCCGGCACTGTAATCAGCCATAACACCATTATCAACAGTAGTAAGATTGCACCTGAAAGCAATTTCATCTTTTTTAAGTTCGATATTTTTGCTTAAAGCTTCAAAAGGGCCTCTTCCCGTATAGTATTTCCTGGGGTCATAGCCTAAGATAGACATATTGGCAATATCGCTTCCGGGCTCAAGGCTATTGGGTATGGTTTTAACACTCCCGCATAAGCCTTCGCTAGCAATACGGTCAATATTGGGTTTCTTCGCAACCTGGAGAGGCGTTTTTCCTCCAAGCTCCTCTACTCCGTAATCGGACATACCGTCGCCGACTATTACAGCATATTTCATGAAAGTTTCTCCGATATCCGTGTTCTAAAAAATTAAATCAATAACCTTTTTAACATCTGCTTCACAGGATACAGGTTCCTTAACGGATTTTATAGCACGGTCAGGATCCTTAAGGCCGTGGCCGGTAAGGGTACAGGTTATTGTCCCGTTTTTAAAATATCCCTCGTTTATCTTCTTTATCATTCCCGCGACCGAAGCGGCCGAAGCAGGCTCGCAGAAAACACCTTCCTCCGCGAGCATCTTATAAGCGTCAAGAATCTCATCATCAGTAACAAGGCCTATCAAACCGCCCGATTCATCCCTCGCGGCCTCGGCCTGTTTCCAGCTCGCGGGATTACCAATTTTTATGGCTGTTGCAATGGTTTCAGGTTTTTTGATTATATGCCCCAGGACAATCGGCGCGGAACCTGCCGCCTGAAAACCAAGCATTACAGGCCTGCGGCTTGTTTTTTTCTCTTTAAAATACTCGCAATACCCCATCCAGTAAGCAGTAATATTACCGGCATTTCCGACCGGTATCGCATGATAAACAGGGGCATCCCCCAGAAAATCACAGATTTCAAAAGCCGCGGTTTTCTGTCCCTGTATTCTGTACGGATTAAGCGAGTTCACAAGAGTTATCGGGTATTTAGACGTAATCTCCTTAACCATTTCCAAAGCATCATCAAAATTCCCTTTTACAGCAATTACCTTTGCACCGTGAATAAGAGCCTGAGCAAGCTTACCCAGAGCAATAGCCCCTTTCGGAATAAGAACAACGCAAGCGATACCGGCTCTCGAAGCATAAGCTGCCGCTGACGCCGAAGTATTACCGGTCGAAGCGCACATGACAGCTTTTGAACCTTCCTCCACGGCTTTAGAAACAGCCATAGTCATGCCCCTGTCCTTAAACGAACCGGTAGGGTTCGCACCGTCAAATTTAAGGTACACCTTAAGCTTTCCCTTGGAGAGCCCTGACAATCTGTCTGAATAAATCAGAGGAGTATTTCCCTCGTTCAGCGTAACAACCGGAGTTTTTTCCGTAACAGGCAAATATTTTTTATATTTATCTATAAGGCCTTTCCAGTGCTTCATTACCTTCCTCCCACTCTGTACACAACGGTTTTAGATTTAATCATACTGAGATTATCAATAAGCTTAACAGCTTTCTGAACATCTTTTTCACAGGACTTATGAGTCATAACAATTATCGGGACAGCACTTCCCTTGTTCCTTTCTTTCTGAATAACGGAGGAAATACTTATCTGGTGTTTACCGAGAACCCCGGCAATTTTTGAAAGAACACCGGGCTTATCTATTACCCTGAACCTGAAATAATACCGGCTCCGGATTTTACCCATAGGTTTAACTTTCTTCCCGCTGTTGGGAAAATCAAGAATAAACGGTTTCGATTTTCCCGATAGAATATTGCGGGAAATATCAAGAATATCCGAGACAACGGCGCTTGCGGTCGGTTTCTCCCCGGCCCCTAATCCATAATAAAGGATGTTGCCCACAAAATCACCTTCAACCAGCACCGCATTGTAAGCCGCGCTAACCGCGGCAAGCATGCTTTTTTCCTTTACCATAACAGGAGTCACACTGACTTCAATCCCGTCCTGCTTCTCCTTGTAAACCGCAAGCAGTTTAATTACCAGCCCGAGCTCCCTCGCATAATCTATATCTATCTGCTCAACATTCTCTATGCCCTTGACATAAATATCTTTTAAGTCGATCCATTTACCTGAAGCAAGAGACGCCAGGAGAGCAATTTTATGAGCTGAATCCATACCTCTAACATCAAGTTTCGGGTTCGCTTCAGCATAACCTTCTTTCTGAGCAGCTTTTAATGCTTCCCTGTAAGAAATCCCCTCATCCCGCATCCTCGATAAAATATAATTGGTGGTTCCGTTAATAATCGCGTGGATAGAATAAATCTTATTAGCCGCCAGGCCTTCTCTCAATCCTTTTACTACCGGAATCCCCCCGCCGACACTCGCTTCAAAAAATATCTCAGAATTGTTTTTCGCGGCATGTTCAAAAAGCTCTTTGCCGTGTTCGGCAAGAAGGGCTTTGTTCGCGGTCACAACCCTTTTGCCTTTTGAGAGAGCTTTCTTTATAAATTCTTTCGCGGGATGAATTCCTCCGATAAGCTCAACAACAATATCAATAGACTCATCTTCCAATATCAAATTCGCATTGGAAACAAGCATCCCTTTTTCAAGTTTTATCCCTCTGTTTGATTTGACATCCTTATCAACCACTTTTACCAGTTTAACAGGCATACCAATCTTTTTACTGAAAGAAGAACTCTTTTTAAGAAGATTTTTAACAACTCCCTTCCCAACTGTTCCAAAACCAATTATTCCAACATTTATTTTTTTCATTTTTCACCTCGGTTTTACTCAAAACTAAAGACTAACCGGACATTTTATCATCTTTTTTGAAGATGACAAATACTTTTTATCCCAAAATTTGCATTAGAATATGCGGGCAGATTTTGCATTAGAATGTGGATGAAAAATGCAAATTTGGGTTAAACAAAAGATAGGGCATTCAGAATAAAATTATTTTGAGCGTTTTTTCCCTTTCTCTTTGAAAACCCTGAGCAAAACTTTGTTCAAGTCCTCAATGCTGAACGGCTTTTTTATCGCACCCAGAAACCCCATTTTTCTGTAATGGACAAGTACGGGGGCATATGAATAGCCGCTGGTAATCACGGCCTTCACGTCAGAATCAATCTTCTTTAACTCTTTTACTGTTTCTTTGACGCCCATACCTTTTGAAATAGTAAGATCCAAAATTACCAGATTGTAGGGATTTTTTGATTTGAGAGCGGCTTTATATTTTAGGATGGCTTTTTTGCCGTTTTTCACCAGTTCAGTTTTACATCCTATATATTCAAGCATCTCGCCGGCTATTTTCCTGACTACCGCTTCATCATCCATAAAGAGAATCCTGCATTTGACAGGATAAACCTTTTTCCTCCGGGGTACTTCTTTAACCTTTCCGGATTCATCAGCAGGCAGATAAATAGAAAAAGTTGTTCCTTTTCTGACCTTTGAATCCACAGTAATTACCCCCGCGTGATTGAGCACAACGGAAGAAGAAACCGCGAGCCCCAAACCCAGGCCATTTTCCTTTGTCGTAAAATAGGGGTTAAATATCTTTCGGAGATTCTGTTTGTTTATACCAACACCGTTATCCTTTATGGATATAACCACATACTTACCGGCTTTAAGCGGAAGGATCCGGTCTTTTTTTAGCACAGCATTTTTAATTTTTATTAATATTTTCCCACCCACGGGCATTGCCTGCTCAGCATTTATAATCAGGTTATTAATAACCTGGCTTACCTGCCCGTCATCCACCCTGACCGGCCATAAATCTTTCTGAACTTTAAAAGAGCACTTGACATTGCCTCCCCTCACCGAAATACTCGAGGTATCCTTGACCACACGGGAAATATTAATCGTTTTTCTTAAAGGCGCGCCTCCCTTGGAAAAAGTCAGGAACTGTTGGGTAATTTTTCTTGCACTCAGCGAAGCCTTCTCCGCTTCTTCAAGCAAATCCGTAAGCCTTTTATTTCCACCCGACTCCATTTTCACAAGAGAAATGTTGCCGAGTATAGCTGTCAGAATATTGTTAAAGTCATGGGCAATACCACCCGCGAGAATACCTATTGATTCAAGTCTCTGTTCTTTTAACATCTCTTTATATTTTATCTCAGTAATATCACATGCTTTCGCTTCGACAATTTTTCCGGCATCTGTAAGACTTTTATTGATAACGGCATCGAGAATAATCCACTTATCCTTACCCGACCGTGTCCTGAAATGATATACCAGCCCATGAATTTCGCCTTTTTCATCAAGCAGCTTACGTATTGACTTCTCCCCCTTCATAAGAACCATTACATTTTTTATAAGCTTGCCTTCCAGCTTTTTACGGCTAATATCCAAATCAAGCATTTCTACAAATCCGGGGTTCGCGTACAATATTTCTCCTTTATCAAAGGTATACTGACAGACCCCGCCTTTTGTAAACTCGAGCAGTCTCTTGTACAAATCTTTCATAGGTTACCTTTTAGCAAGTTAACTCCCTGTCCCATTCCTGAACAGGAAAATTTACGCCCCTAAAAAATGGTCGCTGTCCCTATTAACGCTGTCCCTATTAAAAAACTCTATTAAACTCGAACTCTTCTTATAGTTAATATATCTGATGAAGCGTAATAAAACGGGAGATTCACAAATTTGCAACCTTCTTTAACGGCCTTATTAGGAAGAGCAAGAACAACTATTTGAAAGTCAACCCCTATACCCGCACCTTCTTTTTCTCCGATATAAATTCCGCCCTCAAATCTACCGTCTTGAGATACCACAGGCTTTGATTGTGCCCACCACCATTTGACATGAGAAAGCGGCTTTACAAAAGGAACTAACTCCACTTGCTTTTCCTGTAAGGCAAGGTTAACTCTCGAATTAGATTCAACCTGTGCCGCCGTAGTGCGAAAATCAACATTCCCTCTAATTTTGGCTATATAGCCAGATACTTCAGCGCCATTTTCAGGTTCTGAAAGTTTAACATTTATTATCCAATTCTTAGCCAGGGAAGCGAGCTGCTCAACTCGCTTAACCCGCAGAAAAGTATAAATCGATATAATAGATGCAAAAATACCCAGAATTAATCCGGACGAACTAACAATTTCCCATAATTTCATCATATTTTCTATCTCAATTTAAATAAAAACAATATAGTTTCAACACAATTAAACGGTAAACTGGTTAATTACCTAATCACCAATTGCCCATATTTCCGTCGAGAATTATTTAATGGAAACGTTTCCATTCCCCTTTGTTAGAAAATTTTTTATTTTGTCCAATGGCGAGGTCTGACCCCATTATTTTTTTTCCATTCAAACTAAAAGTGGTCGGGGCGACTGGACTCGAACCAGCGGCCTCTTGAACCCCATTCAAGTGCGCTACCAGACTGCGCTACGCCCCGACATATCAGAATTTTAAACTTGTGTTAACCAATCTAAAATGTTCTTATTCTTTTTTCGTTTAAGTTCCAACTCTCTTGCAACAGCTTTGCTCCGAGTGTTAAAACACTCCTTATAAGCAAGCTTCCAGGGCCTTTTAGCTCTGGTATATTTAGAATATCCTAAATTATGCCATTTAATCCTTTTCTCAAGATCTTTAGTTTGACCTATATAATAACTCCCATCTTTCTCACTTTTTAAAATATAAACGTGAAACAATTTTCAACCACCACGGCCATCCCGAATGCTTTCGGGATGCGCTACTCCCGACATACGTCGGGACGCTACGCCCCGACATATTAATTTTTTTATTCGTGTTCTTTGTGGTTATTCGTCCTTAGTCGGTTGAAACAGCTTCTTCAACACGACAAGCTGTTTTTTTACATCAAGTAAAACCGCCTTATCCGCCGCGGCAACCTTATCCTCTTTACGCAATTCCTTCAGCTTCTTCCTCGCCCCGTCAATAGTGAACTTCTCTTCATAAAGCAGTTTCTTAATACGCAGAACAGCCTCAATATCTTTCTTCTGATACATCCTCTGTCCGCGGGGGCTCTTGGAAGGCCGCAGCTGGCCGAATTCAGTCTGCCAGTACCTGAGAACAAACGGTTCAAGGCTGCAGAGATCACTGACTTCACCAATGGTAAAATACATTTTATCAGGAATATTAACCATGATATACCCCTTTTATAAATTTTCCGGTTTTATACTTCTGGCCATTAAATCTTTAACCGCCTGAAGAGGATCCTTCCCTTTATATAAAATATTATAAACTTCCATGCTGATAGGAATTTCAACGTTATACCGCTCCGCAAGCTCTACAGCTGATTTTGCAGTTTTAACTCCTTCGGCAACCATACAGGTTTTAGTCTGAGCTTCTTCAAGGCTCAGCCCTGAACCGATTTCCCGGCCCAGCCTTAAATTCCGGCCGAATTTACTTATACAGGTTGTTATCAAATCCCCCATGCCGGCAAGGCCAAAAAAGGTTTCTCTCTCGGCTCCCATCTTAACACCAAGCCGGGAAATCTCACACAAGGCCCGGGTAAGAAGAGCCGCTTTACTGTTATCCCCAAACCCCAGAGAATCACAAATACCCGCGGCTATAGCTATAACATTTTTTAAGGCAGCTGCGATCTCCACGCCGACAACATCTCTACCGGTATAAACCCTGAAACTTTCCGTATTAAAAAGAGCCTGAACCTCTTTAGCTATCGCGGCATCAGAAGATGCCGCGACAACAGTTGAAGGCATATTCTTAACAACCTCCTCAGCATGGCTGGGGCCCGACAACACCGCAATCCTGGAAATTCCTGTTTCTTCACTTATAATTTCAGACATTCTTTTTAAGGTATCGTTTTCAATACCTTTAGAAAGACTGACACATGTCATGCCGGGCTTAATAAAATTCTTACACTTAATACAAACCTCGCGCATAACATGCGAAGGTATAACGAAAAGAACAAACGAAGTATCATTAAGAGCAAAAGAAATATCAGCAGTTACTAAAATATCAGAGGGAACCTTAACCCCGGGAAGAAACTTCTTATTCTCCCCTGATTTTTTTATATCCGCAATATTATCGGGAAAAGCGCCCCACAGCCTGACATTATTCCCTTTTGAATGCAGCATCACCGCGGCCGCGGTCCCCCAGCTTCCATCTCCTATTATCGCTACATTATTCATTGTTGGTATCTCGTATTTAGTTGCTTACACCCTACATCCTTGACCCTACACCCTTGCTTGTTTTTTTTGAAAAGCTAAACTTATTTTCAGTCCCTTTTAAAAGACGCTTTATATTTTCCCTGTGAGTATAAATAGCAACAACAGCAGCAGCAGCAGTAAACAAAATAACACTCAGCGGCTCATCCAAATACCACATAACAACCGGAAGTACAGCGGCAGAAACAATTGAACCGACAGAAACAAATCGAGTCAAACACAATATAATAAAAAACAAAACAAACACCGCGATAGCGGCAATATAATTCAAAGCTATAATAACACCTATCCCCGCGGCAACACCTTTACCCCCTTTAAACCGCAGAAAGACAGGCCAGATATGGCCCGCTATAACAGCAGCGCCCGAAAGAACAACATAGCCGCCGCAAAAAAGGCCGCAAATAAAAACAGGCAAAAAACCTTTCAACACATCCAGTAAAAGGGTCAGGGCACCATAACCCTTTCCGACAACACGAGCCACATTCGTAGCGCCCACATTACCGCTACCGGACGACCTTATATCAATACCTTTTAAAAGCCGGCAGATCACATAAGCTGTAGGAAAAGAACCAATAAGATAAGATATCAACACAAAAAACAGAGCTTCCTTCACAAAAAACACCTCATACACTTTATAAATACATCATAATTTCTGCTATAATAACAGGTTATAACTAATAAATCTAACTATTTATCCCCTATAATACATCCTTGTCTTAACATATTCAACGATAAAGGATTACACAATAACTATTTGGCATAAAAAGCACGGACAAATTTTGGGATTACCCCGCCGTTTCCCAAAATTTCCCGTGGAAATTTTGAGGGCGGCCCTATGGGCAGATTTTGCAATAGCAAAATCCGGGTTTAATAGATGGATTCCCTGTTGCGGAACTTAAGTATAATAGGAACACCTATTATACCAAAAGATTCCCTTATACAGTTATAGAGATAACGCTCGTAACTCTTTCTAAGATGCCTTTTATTATTCACAAAAAGCAAAAATGTCGGAGGGCACGTACCGCACTGAGTCGTATAATATATTTTCGCCCGGACTTTCTTGACCAGAGGAGGATTATGCCTTTCAATAGCGCTTTGAACCACACGGTTTATATCAGACGTAGATACCTTTATCTTTCGGAAATTATCCATCGCTTTAAAAGGGCCCACCGTCTCATTAATATTCCTGCCCGTCAAAGCGGATATAAATATTACCGGAGCATAAGACAAAAAAGGAAGCTTATTATAAAGCCTTTTTTTATAATCTTCCTGAGTAACATTTTTAACAAGATCCCACTTGTTAACGCCTATCACACAGGCCTTTCCCTTAGAAGCGACAAGCCCCGCTATCTTAACTTCCTGAGCGCCCAGCCCCCGCTCAGCATCAATAAGGACAAAAGCTATGTCACATCTGCTCATGCTTAT
>CBDURG010000049.1:0-13245 GCA_965369805.1 uncultured bacterium | reverse complement strand
GGCTTATTCCGGAAAAAACAGCAGTAGAACAAAACATACCGGCAAGCAGAATCACACAAATTAATAACCGCCCCATTTCACGCATTTTCATATTTCAGCCCCTCCTTTTCGTCTATTTAATATTTCGCCTGTCTAATACAAAGAATCTCATATTGACAACAATTTGTCAACGTTACAATCCGTCTTGTCAACCACATTTAGAAATGTCCCCTTCCAATTAAAGCCCCACTATCAATATCGCGGCCAGCGCGAAAAATAAAATTGCCGTAAAAACTTTTATTTTGCCGGCGTTCTCCTTCATTAGTTGAGCAAATATCTGAGAAGAGGAGCCTTTAAAGGCGAAAATAAAAACAGCGATAAGGGGAAGAATAAACATAACATTGTAAAGCGCCAGATAAAAAAGAGCATGCGTCCGAAATTTTGAGATACGGCGCAATACGAATATAACCGGCAAATAAACCTGTCCTGTGCAGGGAAACTCCAGAAGAGCAATTAAAAAACCCAAACATAAAGAACCTAAAATGAAATGTCTCGTTTTTGACTCTTTCCTGATTGCCGAATGAATTTTGTTTTTTAAACTTTGAGGCAATTGAAGCGCGATGGCTTCTATTTTTCCCTCTTTGATCTTATAATAATCATACAGGCTCAAGATACCGAGGACAACAGCCATACAGGCAATCAACAAGGAAACCACGCGGCCAAGAAGAGGGAAAACAGCCATCTTCACTGTAAACTCAAACAACCCCAAACCAATTAAAAAATAAGTTGTAAAAACCGCAAAAGTAAAAGCTCCCCCGATAAAAATTATTTCCCTGCCTTTGCGGCCGATAAAAACCAGATAGGAAATCAGAAATATTATAGTGGTAAAGGCACAGGGATTAAGCCCGTCTAACAACCCTCCGCTGATTATAGCGAGTACTCCTAAACTCTTGAACCTTTCCAGTGCCAGATTATCAACCCGCTTTACCCCGCGTTCCCCCGCGGCAGGCCAATCGCAGCCTCCCTTTGAAATATAATATTTAACAAGCCGCTCGAGGCCGTCTTTAATTTCTTCATCCCCGTCAAGCACGTGGTTTTCAACAAATACAGCGGGGAGCGGATTTTTTAAAGGGTGAAAAAAATTTTCCAATTCAAGCAGGCGCTTATAATTTTCAGGTTCATTTACCTCAAAATATTTTACATTCAGGCAAAAACCGTATTTTTTATTCAAACCGGGAATATAACTATTTTTTATCCTCAGACATTCCTTACAATCGCTCGAGTAAAAATAATACATCCGCACGCAAGGGCCTTTAGATGCATATATTTCATCAGGGAAAAGAAACAGGCAAAAAACCAATAAAAAAGAAAACATAAGCGCGGAAAACAGGAGAAAAAAAAACGGTTTTTCAGCGTTAATCATTGTTTTCCCCCTACCGAATAGGAATATCTATTTTAAGAGATATGTATTCTCTCCCTGATTTGGCTTCAGGCTTTACATTTACAGTAACCGTAGTTGTGCCGCGGGGCTTGATATCCACCAAAGTAACCGAAGCTTCCGCAAGCCCGGTTGAAGTATCAATTGAAGGAATTTTCAACGTGCCGCTGCCCCTGTTCTCTATGGCAAACTTGAGAACCTCGGGTTCCCGCGCCGCTGAACGCGAAGTCAGATTCCAAACAGCCGGCTCAATGGAAACGCTTATTCTGGGCACGGCCGCTGCTGTTCCTGTAATGGTAATCTTATGAGGCGAGTCAGAGTCATTGGATTCTATATAAATATATTTCTTGAAACTACTTTTGTAGCCTTTGGAATCAAAAGTTATTTTAAGCTCCGTGCTTTTGCCCGGAAAAACTCTTCTTCCCTTGCTTAATTCAAAAACAGCAATACAGCCGCAGGAAGAACGCACTTTATTAATGAACAACTCGGCATCTCCCGTATTGGCAAGGATAAATGTATGATCCGCCTTTTCACCTTGATCTATCGTTCCAATATCCCACAATTCCCGCGATATGCTAAGACAAGGCAGTCGCCCACCGGAAGGTTTCTGTTCTGCCGCGGCCGCGAAACAAGCGCCGAATAAAATAACCGCACATATTACTATCTGTTTTTTCATTTATCCTTTTTACTCTTTTTTGTCTAACGGAATTTCCGGCTGCGGAGACGTAATCTCAGACATCATCTTGTAATATTCCGGCATGTGTTCTTCCAAGCGCTTCGCCGCGATTTCCATGACTTTGGCAGACATGTCGGGCATTTTATCAATCAATTTTTGCCCAACCGGAGTTTTGTAAAAGGATATTAATTCCCGTATTTCTTTCTCATTAAAAGCGCCCATAAAAATCTCAATCATATCCGGTTTCTGGCTTTCCCAGCCCAGGTATTTGGAGTAGAATTGCCTTACGGCGTTCATAACGTTTGAACCCTGCGGATTTGCTCCCGCCTGCGCCTGAATCATCAGTTCAAGAGACTTTGAAATTTCCTCTTCAATTTTCATCTCAACAAATAGTTCCTCGACTGCCTTCTTATGGGATTGCTCATCAGCACGGCCAGGCTGAGAGAAAGCAATCAAAACCGCGAAACAAACTGCTCCTAACAACTGTTTTCTCATTAGTAACTCCTTTCGTTTGATGTGTCAAACGTAACATCAATAGTAACATCCAGACCTAACATTATCTTTCTCAAGTGTTTACTTCTGGGCGCCTAACACCCTTCAACTAAAATCTATTTCGTATATATTGAAGCCATTTATCTTCAAGGGCGGCTAAATCTTTAAAATGGTATACAGATTTCAAAGCTTCATCAAGTTTTTTACCGTCTCTTAATAATCTGCATAATTTAGTAAACCTGTTCAGGGTATATCTTTTAATCAAAAATTCGACGAGGCTCGTGGCTTCAGCATAAAACAAATCCACTAAAACCGGATCGGTTTCTTTTTCAATCTCCAGCCAGGATAACTTCTCCAGAGGAATATAATTCTTTCTATAAATCGCCCTTTTTACCAAAAGATGGCTTTTTCTTCTTTTATATTTTTCGTGATAACAGGCAACCCCTTCATCTAACCAGAGTGGAATATTTTTATTTTCAAAACCAACGAATTCTCTGAAAACGATGTGTGTCAATTCATGGGGAAGGAGCGAATCCAGGAAATGCTCAGACCATTGGTAAGTCTTTATTACCTTTTTCATATAGAAGACACAGCCGCCAGACCACCGGGGCTGCTTAGTAATGTCTATATAATCCTGATGAGTTTTGTAAATATAGATCTTACATCTATCATTAGCCAGCCAGAAATTTTTATAGCGGACAAATCCAATATCTCTCGCGATCTTTCGATAACAGTCTTCCGCTTTCCTTATAACCTTTCTTGCAAAACTGTAATTACCATAATAATAAATAATAAAATGTGTGCTTTTTTCAACACGCAGGCCATTACCATTCGCGGAAGAACAGCCAACAAATATACTCATTATAAATATTAATACGGCTGTCTTTTTGAAACAAAATTTATTCGGCACTTTGTTAATTTTTCGGGGGTCAATCACCTTTTATCTTCTTCTGCTTTTCTCTATTTTTCTTTCTCTCTTTTTTTTCTTTTATTTTCTTCTCTTTTTCAAAACGAGTGTGTATTTTCTCCGCCGCTTCTATTTGCTTTTCAGTTACATGATCGGCATCTTCGGGCCCGACAATAACAAAGGGCGTAATAAAAACCAACAACTCCGTTTTTTTAATCGTATCATGCTGCTTTCTGAAAAGTGCTCCCAAAAAGGGAATGTCACCTAAAATGGGGACTTTGCTCAAGGATGTAATTTTATCGTCTCTTATCAATCCGCCAATAATAATAGTCTGTTTATCCCGAACGACCACTGTGGTTTGCGCCTCTCTGGTAGCAAGTATAGGCGCGTTGAGTTCCGAATCATAGCCGGAAATTTTGTTTATCAACTGATGAATCGACAAGGATACATCGTTATTTTTATTAATAGTCGGCGTAACTGTAAGTTCTATATTGACATCTTTGTAATCGTAGCTTTTAACCGTCCCGCTTACTTCGGTATAGCTGACGTCTTTTAAAACGGGAACTGATTCCCCAATTTTTATTTTGGCTTCTTCATTATCGGAAGCAAGAACACATGGAGCGGAAAGAATATTAAACTCTGATTTTTTCGCTAAGGCTTGCAATACCACGCTCAGCCGCGAGTCTCCTCTTAAAATAGAATACTTAAAACCTTCCGAAATAAAACTTGATAAGTCCCACAATGCGCTGGCTGTACCGGTAATCTGGCCGGCTGACCCCGATGCTCCTCCCCAGGGCTCGGTATAAGTCCACTCTAAACCAAACTTAGTTTCATCAGTCAGGGTAATTTCAGCTATTAAGGCTTTGATTAAAACCTGGCGGCTGCGAACATCCAGTTTTTCCAGCAGCCTCTTAATGGTTGAGAAGTTCTGCGGAGATGTGGTAATAATAAGTGAATTTGTCCTTTTATCAGCCACTACTTTAACCGTACCTTCCAAAATGCCAATGCCTTCTTTCTGTAATACTCCTTTCGAGGCAGCGGCAGATCTAGCAACTAAGGTTTCTTTTTTGGGCCTCGCGTCTTTTTTATCACTGGATACATTCGCGAACAGTTCGTTAAACACCGCGGCTACCTCTTCCGCCTTGCCATTTTGAAGAGGAAAAATGCGAATATTATCAGCTGAAGGAGGACTTTCCTGATCAAGGTTTCTTATCATTCGCTTTACCACTTCAAAATTAGGTTCAGCGGTCATTATTATCAAAGAGTGAAGCCTCTCGTCAGGAATAATAGTTACTTCTCCTATAATTGCCCTAAGCACCGTTCCAGGGATAGCGGAAGGCTGTACTTTTCTTTGAGGTGTCTTTGTTCTTGTTTTAGGACGGGTAAAAACCTGTTTTAATATCTTTGACAACTCGACTTCATCGGCATAGTCGAGAGGAACAATTTCGATCAGAATGTTCTCCTCACTAACTTCAACATCCAATTGTTCCAGGACTTTGATTAATCTCTCTATATTTGAAGCTATATCGGTTATTACCAGGGTATTCGTCCTTTCATTGGCAATTATACTGCCCCCGGAAAAAATCATACCCCCTAAAATTCCTTTAATTTCGGACGCGGCAACATATTCAAGAGGAATTATTTGAGTAACAACTTTGTCCTCGGGTTTAAAAGCTTCAGTATCACGGCCAACACGGGTTTCAACTCTTTTCTTGGTTGCCGCCGCCTGGGCAACCACTTTTATCACATTGTCCGAACGTATCAGAGTAAAGCCTTTTACTTCGAGTATCGCGGAGAGGACATCAAGAGCCTCGTTCAATGGCAGTTTAACAGAACCTATGACCGTCACCTTGCCTCTAACACCATCTCCTTTGATGAAAGTTAAGCCGGCAGCTTCACTGAAAAACCGCAAGACCATATCTATCTCCGTATCCTGAAAATTAAAAGAGATAAGGTTTTCAGCATCTTTCTCATCCGTAGATGGTTCAGTAGATAATTCATCGGAAAAAGAAAGTGTAACCAGCAGCGCGACTAAAATTAAATTAATTATACCTATTTTGAATTTGGAATATTTAATTTTCATTTCAATCAACTCCCCTACCGCTAAGCTCAATTAGCAAGGTTTGTTCAATCTGAGTTTTCTCTTTCACAACCGTCAAAGATATTTTTTCATCCGGTTCTACTTTATCGAAAACCAGCTGGGTATCTTTCAGGTTTTTTACTTCCTGTTCATTTATTCGCAATATAAAATCTCCTCTTCTTAAGCCATGTTTATCGGCTTGAGAACCGCCTCGCACTCTTACTATATACAATCCCTTATCAAAAGACAATTGTAACTTTCTGGACAAACTTGGAGTAATCTCCTGAACATCTATGCCTAAATAACCTCGAAGAGGCAATAATCTCAAGATTAATTTTTTCTTCTCCAGATTTCTATCTTTTGCTTTACCGGACGCGGGAGGCCTGTCAGGGGGAATACTCTTTGCGGGTCTAGGTATTTTTCGCATTCCAGGTAAAGTTTGAATCTTATCCTCTCGAGTAGAAAACGGGGCTTCCGCGGGCTTCTTAATATCAGATCCCAAATCTAAAATAACTTCTTCTCCCTTAAAATCTAAAATAACTTCCAATTTGTCCTCGTCAATACTTATAACTTTAACATCCTGGATAACATCTCCTTCCTTATAGAAAAAGTTACCGCCTCCTTTACGTCTATCCTCGATAATGGCCTGAGAATATTCACCGTTATTGACTATGCCGCTCAATTTCAAACCCGCTTTCAGCCTCTTTAATTCTGCCTCTAATTTTTTCTTCTCAGCATCGGCTTTACGCTGTTCCGCGCCGGAGTCAACCTTTGGTTCTGCTAACCATAACGGCCTAAAGAGATTCCTTTTACTAATTAACTCATAGAAAGAAAATGGCTTTGGGGAATGGTCACTTTGCTCGAGGGTACGGGATTTATCTTCTTGCTTTTGGGCTAAGGCAGTACGCGCCGCCGGCCCGCATAGAAAAAAGCCGGATAGAAGTATTAATAAAGAATGCCTATACAAACCGCGTTTTATCATTTTAATCTCTATAGGGTAAAACCGTTGAAATTAACATTTCCACTTTCAATGATGAAGCATCTCTGCTAGCCGGCGTTATTTCTAACTTTTCGACACTGACCATAGCGGGTAAATTTTGTATTTTGTATAAAAACTTATTCAAACCCGCTAAATCACACGAAAGAATCATATGAATTGAAGATTTCTCATAGAAATCGTACTCCTTTGGCGGCAGCGGCTCAATATTAGAGATTTGAAGCTGTGTCTGCCCGGCTAATGTTTCCAGCTGAGTCAGCCAGGACGCGGGCTGTCCCTCGTCAGACGATATGGTTTTAAGTTTCTGCTTAACTATTGTGAATTTTTTATTTAATTGTTCTTTTTGAGCGGCAATCTTTAAATCCCCCTTTAACTTCGCTTCTTTGCTCCGCACTTGTTTTTCTAATTCGCTCCACTCTTTTGCTGTCGGCTCGATAATAAACACATATAAGCCGGCCGCGACAACCAGTATAATACAAGAATAAAGTATCGCCTTTTCCCTCTTTGATAAAGTCATAAATCTACCTTTTGTTAGTCTATAGCCAATAGTTCGCTGTCAATGGACAGGAAAAGATTTTACTGTGGACTATGATCTATAGACTGTGAATTACGCCCCTTCGCTAAGGGGCAGTAAATTTCAAATTCTACCACATCCCTGCCAATCTTTTTGTCAGCGCGTGAGAACCTGCGTTCGATATTCTCAAAAAAAGGAGACTTCTTCAAATTAACTACTAGCTCGGAAACAATAGAATGGGAAGTGGTTATCCCTCTAATATTCACTGATTTATCTTTCCCAAATACTAAATTAGTAAGATACACTTCATCCGGAATAACGGTTTTCAGGCTTAATTCTCTCAAAATCTCCAGGCACAGGGCCTGGTTTTCAGTATAAAAAGCAATAAGTTCTATCTGTGCCCGCATTTTCCTGGCTTCCAATACAGTCGGCTTTAACTTTTCTATCATGCTGTTTAAATCCTTTAGCCTTGATTTGATTGTATAAATTCTGCCGAATGTAAAACCGGCAACTAAAAAAATTATCAAACCAGCTAAAAAACCCGCAACCTTTAGGAATCTTTTTCTTTTTTCTTTTTTTCTGCCTGAAAGAAACTCTGGCGGCAATAGATTAATTTCGATTTTGTTCCTTATAGTTTTTCTTAAAGCCAAGCCCACCGCCGACGGCATAAAAGAAGCTAAATTTTGTTTATCATCCGAAGATGAAACAAATTGTATTTTGTTAAAAGAATTTGCCCGCTCTACTGCCCCGCCAAGGTTCTCTTTTAAAAAAATTTCCAGGCTATCTGATTCTTTTACCCCGTTGGAGGATTCTCCGTTAGAGCTTACTTCTCCGCTTAATACTATTCGTTCAATGTCCGCTCCCCGCGGCTCAACTTTAAAAGCATCAAAGGATCGCTTGATTTCATCCAAAAGAATTTTTTTCCATAAACTGTTCGGAGAATTTTTACTCTCACCCAAAAGGGCACTCCTTGTAAAGCAAAGCAATCCATCGCGAACTATATTTATTTCTACCGCCCTCTGCCCCACATTTATTAGTGCAGCGGCGCCCATAGCCGCCCTGTCATCACTATTGATAAAAGAATTAAAAATAGCAAAAGAACTTAAATCAATAACAGAGGGAATTACACCGGATTTTTTAAGTAAAGAAAGCCGGCGATTTATCAGTTCTTTTTTTACGGCTACCAGGAAAATTTCCGACTCTTCGGGCCCTTTATTAATAATCTGAAAATCTATTTCTACCTTATCTATAGGGAAAGGGATATGTCTTTCAGCCTCAAATTTAATCATTTGCTTTATTTCTGCCTCATTCCCGGATGGAAGCGTAATATATCTCACGACCGCCAGATCTCTGGGAATCGCGGTAATTAAAAATTTAGCATTGATTTTGTTCTCACGGAAAATCTCCTTTAACGCGTTAACTAAAATATTTTCTTTTTCTTCTTCCTGTAAATCATCGTTAAAATCGACTTCCTTTAAGACACATTTAACTGCCTGCGTCCCGGAAGACGCTGTCTTAAGCTGAACTAATTTTATCATTCTGCCGTCTATATCCAGGCCGGTGATTATCCTATGCCTGACATCTAAAGACAGCTTTAATTTCTTAAAGAGTTTTTTAATACTGCCTGTGTGTAAGCCCTCAGTAGATTCTAATTCACTCAGGCCTTTTTTTCTCTCCACGTTAGTTCTCCCTGTAATATATTATTTTTAACGGAGACTTACTTCTATCCACGATTGCTTCTACCTTCTTAGTGACCCTTGAATCATCAACACTGCCTACCGAAACAATTTTAAAAACATTCGAGTTAACCTTGATTAATTTAGAAAATTGTCCATGCCCGGCCCCTCCCGCGATAGAGGTTACTTTACCTGCCGAAGAAAATGGGCTATCGTCTTCAGTTCCATCCACACCATCCGCCCCCGCCCGATGTTTAATGATATTCTGAGCTAACTCAACTCTGCCTCCAATTAAAGCACTCAGAACTTCTAAACCCGCGGTGTTAACATTGACTTTGCCGTCTGTATAGACAGTAATTATATCCTTTAGCCTGATACTCGAAACACTATCCCTATCTTCGTCTAAAAAGGCGGTGTTTAAATTAGCATCTTCCTCATAAAGCAAATCCCCGGTAACACCCTTTACCAGAAGCAGCTCTTCAACAGTATCCAGATGGCCGTTCTTGCAATGGTAAGATTCCTCCAATGCCTGATAGTAATTATCTTCGGCCCCGTTAAGCTCATGGTTGGAATTAGTATCGCGCCAGTCTATGATACTATCACAGATTTCAGCTCTATTTTCAGCATCCTTTATTACAGGCAAAACCCTTAATAAACCGGCAGAGGCAGTATTGATATTTATCTTGCCTGATTCATCGCTGACTTCTACCTTATAGCTCCCTCCAGATAAATTAACATTTTCATAGGCATCCGGATTAACGCTCCATCTTTCATTAAGGGAATCAACCTTTCGGCCGCTTCTTTTATCTATAATCAATTGGACAATAGCTCTTTCTAAACCTGCCCTCGCGAGATAAAATGCCTGTGTCTTATCTCTTTGATATTTAGCCATCTTAATTTCTAACCTCATCATATAAACAAAACTAAGAGCTATAACCGACAATATGGTTAATATCCATAAAACAATAAGCAGAGCAATGCCTTTATTTTCTTTCATTCCTCTATCTCTTTCTCCAAAGAAATCGTACTGGTTGGAATAGAGACCACGGTTGAGAAAATCAGCGGCTTTTGCTGAACCTCCGGATTTTGAATGCTAAGGGTTATCTCTACCGCTTTTGGCAAACATTTATCCTCAGCTTCCGAAGACTCATCTTCACCTTTTTCGTCAACAACCCAGGAATCTTGCCATTCCTCCCCGTCAAAATATTTGAAATCCAGGCCGACAACAAACATCGCCAACAGGCCAACAGTTCCGCCTTCAAGAAACTCGTCGTCCGGAGTACTGTCGCGCCTCCTTTTCAGATTTGAAACAGAAGTATCCGAATCATCATCTATAAAATAACCTATTTCACACAGTCCATTCAGCCCGCTTGATGTGGAAATAAAATCGAGCACATCGGCATCACCATCCCTGTAAGCGGCATCTTTTCCTATGAACTTATAATAAGAACTTTTTTCGCTGAGGAACCCCCCTCTTATCTCTTTGGACATTTGTTCCATGGCTACGCGGGCGTTTTGGTAAAGCTCTATTTTAAACTGCGCGTTCTTCCAACTGTTTAATCCCGCTTGAAAAGACCCATAGACAGCGCTAACTACCAAAGTCGCTATCAGGACAGCGATTATCAGCTCAATGAGAGTGAACCCCGCTGATGGGGTCAAGTAGTTAGAGGCAAGGGGCAAGGAATTGTTTTTGAACCTGGGCCCTTGGCCCTTGACTCTTATTTTATGACTTTCGTCTTCAGCCTTCATAGAGTTAAAATCTCTTCGGTTTCTTCCTCAGGTTGTTCTTCAAGTTCCTCAAACGGTTCTTCTTCAAGTTCCTCAAACGGTTCATCAAAAGCTTTAACAGCTTCCTTCGCGAGTAACTGCTTAATTTTAATTTTTACATCTTCCATGCTTTCGGGAGTAACCGCCCATTCCTCCTCAGGCTTATATAGAAATCCCCGGGTTAGCTGATTTTGAACTATAATGTGAAATGGCTTACAAACAACATTTACTCCCTCATCCGCATTGTAAAATTCAATTAATATTTCAAAATCTATAAATAAAAAATCTGGGTCAGCCCAATTGTTCTTGATTTGGCCCACAAAACTGTTATCTTTAATGCCAAAACCTGATAATTCCGCGTAAATGCCTCCTATTTCAGCCGCATCCATAAATTCTACCCTATATGGAATCTGCCGAGGTAGTTCCTCTTGAGCGGCCGCGCCATATTCTCTAATGTTCCCCAGTAGTTCCTGCAGTAAAAAACACTCCTGGTTAATTTTTACCATTTGTTCCTGTAAGAGCACCCTTTCTTCCTCAATTCTCGCTAATGATTCTTCCAACAATACAGCGATTGAAATTCCCTTCTCTTCATCATCCTCGAATACTTCCAATCTCCCTTCCAAAACAGATTGCCCCTGCCGGACTTTTAATAGTTCTTTCTGTAAGGATCTATTGTGTTCGTAGATTTTCAGCCCATAATATAAAGAAGTTAACGCCAAAACTAAAATCAAGATGACAACAATATAAAGATAGATATAGGGATCTGTTTTTGTTTTTGATTCCATTTTAAATTTTTCTTTCCGTTAGATAAGTTGTAAATGTTAAATCGCGCCTTTTCCCTCTTTCCTGCCAAAAAATGGTTATAGCAATCTGATAGAGGGAGGGCATATCTTCCAAGCCGGTTTCAGTAAACGACTTTTCATGGAAAACAGGCATATCTTCCAAGCCGGTTTCAGTCAACAACTCTTCTAACTCTACAGGAGTAATGTCTGTTTCCCAGCCAAAATCAGGATAATTTTCGCCGAAATCACCGGAATTCAAAGATTCAAAGGAAGAACCCTCCAGCTCGATTTCAGAGAGTTTTCTCTGAGCCAATAGAGTTGCTTTGCTTAAGTTTAAAGAGGTATTCACAATTCGAAGCGAAATAGAAAATGATTGAATGGTAATTATCAGGCCTAAAGATAAAATGGCTACCGCCACCATAACCTCTAAGAGGGTAAATCCTTTCTTCGTCCGTACCTTTAACTTTTCAAGTTTAAAACCCATTTTTCTTATTCTTTCTGCAGCCTCTCGCCTATGGCCCATCTGTCATTTCATATCTATAATCAAATGTTTTAACCTGTCCGGTGGTCTTCATGGTAACGATGGTATAAACATCTCCCTTTTTGTCTTCTAAATATAATAGGCATTTATCAACAGTTCCATCCGGCTTAAAAGTGATATATTTTTGAGGACTGTTCGTCTTTTCGGCTTGAGAAATAACTACCTCAGTTATAGCAACACCGCCCTCCAAGGTTCGAGGGTTTAAAGAAGACAGCGTTTTATCGTCTTGAGAAATCCAATATCGCTGGCTGTTAATATCAAAGTTCACCCGATAGTTTACCCCCTCGTGTACAGCGCACTGATGGGCATAGCGTAAAGTCTCGGCAATGTCCCGTACAGCTGTGTTAAGCCGGACCCTTAAAAAAACCCTGTTAAATGAAGGTAATGCCACGCCAACAACTATACCAATGATAACCACTACTATAATAAGTTCCATCAAGGTGAAGCCCTGCTTAGTCCACAGTCGATAGTCAACAGACCATAGAAAAAACTGTGGCCTGTGGCCTGTGGACTGTGGACTATTCACGGGAAGCGCCGCTTGTCCAGCTTTCAACGTCATCTCCGCCTCCATCTCCCGCGTCCGGGCCGTACGATTCCAGGTCAAAATCCCCATGGGCTCCGGGACAAACATAAACATAAGGGTTATTCCAAGGATCCACCGGAATATCATCTCTCAAATATGGGCCTCTCCAGTCACGTGTATTTCCAGGATTAAGCCTTAAAGCCTCAAGGCCTTCTTCAGTTGTCGGAAAATGGCCGTTATCCAACTCAAAAGTTTCCAGGGCCAAGGATAGATTTTTAATCTGGAGTTTAGCCGCTGCCTGTCGGGCCTGCTCTGTACGCCCTACAAATCTGGGAAAAACAACCGCGGCCAGAATACTGATAATTATAACCACCAGCATCAACTCGATCAGGGTAAAGCCCCCCTTAGCCCACAGGCCATAGGCCATAGTCCACGGTTTTTTTTGTCGACTGTCGACTGTCGACTGTCGACTATTTGTCCTCTGCCTTCCATTATTAGTTTTAATTCGCACCATCTCACTTACTCCTTTCTCGTTATCACTGTCTTCTGTTCTCTGTCATCTGTCTTATTGAATTACAGCTGTTATTTCAAAGACCGGCAGTAGCATCGCTAAAACGATAAAGCCCACTACTATACCCATAAACAAAATTACAGCCGGTTCTAATAAGGATGTCAACCCTTTAAGCTCGTTTTCTATCTCCCGTTCATACGAACCGGCTACCTTTAAGAGAGAATCATCAATTTTTCCTGTTTCCTCGCCTATGGCCACCATATCGGCTACTATAGGCGGGAACTCTTTACATCTTGCTAAAAGCTGCGTTAGATTTCCACCGTCTTTAAGTTCAGCGTGGATTTTGTTTATCTCTTCAGAAA
>CBDURG010000048.1:0-13378 GCA_965369805.1 uncultured bacterium | reverse complement strand
GTATATGAAAACAAATATCTCCTTGGAACATCGATTGCAAGGCCGCTGATTGCTAAAAAACAGGTAGAAATTGCCTTAAAAGAGGGAGCTGACGCGGTTTCACATGGGGCTACAGGCAAAGGGAATGACCAGGTAAGGTTTGAACTTACTTATACTTCTCTTGCTCCTGATCTTGAGATTATAGCGCCGTGGAGGGAATGGAATTTTAAATCCAGGACGGAACTTATAAACTATGCGAAAGATAAAAAGATCCCTATCCCGGTTTCAAAGGATAAACCGTACAGTTCAGACAGGAATTTGCTTCATATAAGTTTTGAAGGAGGTGTACTTGAAGATCCGTGGAAAGAGCCTTCCGAAGACATGTTTGTTATGAGTGTGAGTCCTGAGAAAGCACCTGACAAACCGGTATATGTTGAAGTCGGATTTGAAAAAGGAATACCTGTTTCAATAGATGGCAAGAAGCTGAGCCCCGCATCTCTCCTTTCACAACTTAATGATATTGGGGGGAAAAACGGAATTGGCAGGGTTGATATAGTGGAAAACAGGTTTGTCGGAATGAAGTCGAGGGGAGTTTATGAAACGCCCGGAGGGACTATTTTACGAGAAGCTCATCTGGCGATTGAATCAATTACTCTGGATCGGGAAGTTCAGCATCTTAAAGATTCTTTTATGCCTAAATATGCTGAACTTGTTTATAATGGATTCTGGTTTTCTCCTGAAATGGAAATTCTGAGGAAGACTGTAGATGAAACTCAAAACAATGTTACCGGTACTGTCCGTTTAAAGCTGTATAAGGGCAACTGCATAGTTGTTGGCAGGAAATCCGGCAATTCATTGTATAGCGAGGATTTTGCCACGTTTGAGAAAGATAAAGTGTATAATCAGACGGATGCCGGCGGTTTTATAAAGATTAACGGTCTAAGACTGAGGATTGGAAAATGGAAAGGGGAAAAAGGATAAAGTAAATATAAACTGTTAACCAAATATACGATTCACGAGATACTAAATACGAGATACGAATTGCAAAGGATATACGAAATAATGAAAAATGAGGGAAAACTCTGGGGCGGCCGGTTTAAAAAATCCACCAATAAGAAAGTAGAGTGTTTTACCGAATCGCTGTCTTTTGATATCAGGCTGTATTCCTATGATATTGCCGGTAGTGTCGCGCACGCGAAAGTGCTTGTTAAGGCCGGTATTTTAACAAAAAAAGAGAGTTCTAAAATTATCAAAACTCTTAAATTGATAAAGAGTGATATGGACAGCTGTAAATTTAAGGGTTCTGTTTCGGATGAAGATATTCATATGGTTATAGAAAAGGAACTTATAAAGCGTATTGGCACATTGGGGAAAAAACTTCACACGGCAAGGAGCAGGAACGATCAGGTAAGCCTTGATACGAGGATGTATATAAAAGATATTTCTAAAATTATACTGTCATGCCTTTTAAACTTGCAGGGGTGTATGGCTCGCCTGGGCGGTAAATATTTGGAAGTTATTATTCCGGGCCTGACTCATTCGCAGTTTGCCATGCCCGTAACATTTGCCCATTACATGCTTTCTTTTGTTGAAATGTTTGAGAGGGATAAGGGCAGGGTTAAAGATGCTCTTAAAAGGGTGGATGTTTTGCCGCTGGGCTCTTGTGCCCTGGCAGGCACTGCTTTGCCCATAGACAGGAAATTCGCGGCTAAAGAACTTGGTTTTTCGGCTGTCAGCGCTAACAGTATGGATGCTGTTTCAGACCGGGATTTTGTAATAGAACTTTTATCAGCGCTATCACTCGTGGGAATTCATCTAAGCAGGCTTGCGGAGGATATAATATATTATTCTTCTTCAGCGGTCGGGATGATGGATTTGCCGGAAGATTTTTGTACCGGTTCAAGTATGATGCCTCAGAAGAAAAATCCTGATGTGGCGGAGCTTATAAGGGGCAAATCATCCGGGCTTATAGGAAATGTTGTTGCCATGTCAACGGTTATGAAAGGCCTTCCGATGACATATAACCGTGACATGCAGGAGGATAAAAAACTTCTTTTTAATTCTGTTGATACGGTTACTCAAATGCTTGAAGTTACGGCAGAACTTGTAAAGGGCATAACTTTAAATAAAAAGGTCATAAATAATTTGGTAAATAAAGATTTGGGGCTTTTTGCGACAGATATTGCGGAATATCTGGTTCAGAAAGGCCTTCCATTCAGGGACGCTCATCATGTGGTGGGCGAAATAATGGCCTCAAACATCGCGAAGAAAAAACCGGAGGAGATTAATTTAAAGGCCCTGAAGGTTTTTTCAAATAAATTCAGCGCTGATGTTATTAAAATTTTAAATGCTGAAAATTCTGTTAAGTCGAAGAAGTCTTCAGGGAGCCCTGCGTTGTCTAAAGTAAAAAAAGAACTGAAGAAGTGGATTTAAAAAGCGGTGGACAGTAAATAGCATCTAGCCAATTTATTACCAAATACGGTGCTCCGCGCTATATACTGTTTTTAATTGCTTTCTTTACAAGAGACTATATACGGCTTTAAAGGACACAAAATGGAGTATTTTAAATACCGGTGCGGTGAATTATTTTGTGAGGAAGTAAATGTAAGCGAATTAATTAAAAAATTCGCGACGCCGCTGTATGTTTACAGCAAGAACTCTTTTATTGAAAAATTTAACTCTCTTAAAATAGCGTTTTCCTCGATTGATCATTTAATCTGTTATTCCATAAAATCGTGTTCAAACTTGGCAATATTGAGGATTTTAAAAGATATGGGAAGCGGGTTTGATGTGGTATCCGGAGGAGAACTTTTCAGGGCCGAAGAGATTGGTTCCGATATGTCCCGTATTGTATTTGCCGGGGTAGGCAAGACAGAAGACGAGATAGAATATGGGCTTGAGCAGGAAATATTGATGTTTAATGTTGAATCGAAACAGGAGCTTGAGAGGATAAATAAAATTGCCGGAACTATGGGAGTTAAGGGCCCCGTGGCCATAAGGATTAATCCCGATGTTGATCCCAAAACCCATAAATATATAACTACCGGAAAAAGTGAAAATAAGTTTGGGGTGGATATTAATGAGGGTTTGAATCTCTATAAATATGCTTCAACTTTGAAAAACATTGAGATAAAAGGAATCCAGACGCATATAGGGTCCCAGATTACAGATACTTTTCCTTATGTCAACGCTATAAGAAAAATAAAGCCGTTGATTAATAATATAAGATCCTCGGGTATCAAACTTGAGAATATCGATATTGGCGGCGGGTTGGGAATTAATTATAAAGAGGAAGTGACATTTGACGCGAAAACATTTGCCGACGCGGTTTTGCCGGAACTGGAAGGGTTAGGGCTTAAATTAATAATCGAACCGGGCAGATTTATCGCGGGAAACAGCGGTATTTTGCTGGCCCGGGTTCAGTATGTTAAAAAATCCCCGGTAAAGAATTTTGTGATTATCGACGCGGGCATGAATGATTTGCTGAGGCCGAGTCTTTATGGGGCTTATCACTCTATAATGCCGGTTATCGAGAAGAAAGAAAAAGAAAAAACGGTTTGTGATATTGTGGGCCCGGTTTGTGAATCAGGGGATTTTTCGCGAAGGACAGGGAAATCGAAAAACTCAAACAGGGAGATTGTCTTGCCGTATTTAGTGCCGGAGCCTATGGTTTTGTCATGAGCAGCAATTATAATTCCAGGCCTCACCCCGCGGAAATACTTATTGATGGCGGCACAGTTCATCTTATAAGAAAAAGAGAAGAGTATCTCGATCTTATCAGATTAGAGGATGTAAATTGAAAACGAGACTGAAATTTACGAAAATAGAAGGCGCCGGAAATGATTTTATAATTATAGATGACAGGGATGGTGTGTTTCCCGTTCCTGAATCTAATATGGTTCTTGAATTATGTGCCAGAAAAAAATCTGTTGGTGCTGACGGAGTTATTCTTCTTCAAAAATCAAATTCCGCTGATTTCAGAATGAGGATTTTTAATCCCGATGGAGGGGAACCGGAAATGTGCGGGAATGGAGCACGGTGTATTGCCCGGTTTGCCTGTGTTAACGGGATAGCACCCGATAAAATGAAAATTGAAACCGGGGCCGGTGTTATTGAAGCTGATATACGCGGCGAAAATATCAGGGTTCTGATGAGCAATCCTTCTGATTTTAGAAAAGATATTAACGTATCTTTGCCGGAGATAACTTTAACTGTTGATTTTATTAATACGGGTGTTCCTCATGTAGTAATTTTTGTTGATGATATTGAAAAACCGGATGTCGCGTTAATTGGTAAAACTATAAGATATGCTTCTGAATTTAGCCCCGCGGGTACTAATGTGAATTTTGTTTGTATAACAGGCAAAAAAGAAATAAAAGTAAGGACATATGAAAGAGGGGTTGAGGCGGAAACACTTGCCTGTGGTACCGGTATGGTAGCTTCATGTATCCTCGCGAGCGAGCTAAAAGGAGTTATTTCTCCCGTGAAAGCTGTTGCCCGAAGCGGAGATGAAATAATTGTCGAATACGGTAAAAAGGGCGGCTCTTTTGAAAAAGTATATATGACAGGCCCCGCGCGAATTGTATATACTGGTGAATTATTTTAAAAACCGTATATAGTATTTTGTATATAGTATATAGAACAACAAAGAAGAGAAAGAAACTTAGCTATCGGAGCCCTAAGCAGAAAAAGAGCTGAAAGCTGGTGAAAAAGCTAAAAACTTTATATTCAATGCACAATAAATGCACAATACTCGATACTAAATCCTACATACTAAATACTAAATACTACATACATACGGAGGTAAATTATGTTTGAAGGTTCTCTTGTAGCAATTGTTACCCCATTTAAAGATGGCAAGGTGGATGAAGATTGTTTGAGAAGCTTGGTTCACATGCATATTGAAGAGGGCACATCGGGTATAGTTCCCTGCGGGACAACCGGTGAATCTCCAACACTCAGCCCCGAAGAGCATAAGAAGGTTATTGAAATAGTTATAGATGAGGCAAAGAAGAAAGTGCCGGTAATCGCCGGAACAGGATCAAATAATACAGCAGAGGCAATAGAATATACCAGGCATGCCCATGAGGCCGGTGCCGATGGCGCGCTTGTGATTACCCCTTACTATAACAAACCACCTCAGGAAGGATTATACAGTCACTTCAAAGCAATTGCCGGAGAAGTTTCTATCCCAATAGTAATTTATAATGTCCCCGGCAGAACTGGAATTTCCATCGAGCCTGAAACCGTAGCGAGATTGTCGGAATTGAGCAATATAGTGGCGATAAAAGAAGCCAGTGGTAAAATGGATCAGGTTACAAAAATTATATCTCTGTGTGGAATAACTGTATTATCCGGTGATGATTCAATGACAATGCCCATAATGGCTGTTGGCGGAACCGGTGTAATTTCTGTTGTGGCTAATATAGTCCCTTCTGATGTACGCGCTTTAACGGCGGCAATGGAAGAAGGTAATTTTGAAAGTGCCAGGGAGCTGCATTATAAGCTTTTTAACCTGTGTAAAGTTATGTTTATTGAGACAAATCCGATTCCGATTAAAACAGCAATGGCTATGAAGGGGTTGATTAAAGAGGAATTCAGACTGCCGTTGGTAAGCCCTTCTGAAAAATCCAGGGCTATAATAAAAGGGCAGATTGAAGAATACGGGATACTTTAAAGTCGCGACTGGGGGAGTATTATAATGGTAAATATAGCTGTAAGCGGAGCCGCGGGAAGAATGGGAAAAAGAATTATCAATGTAATTCTCTCTCATACAGAAACGAAACTTGTTGGAGCCTGTGAAGCAAAAGGCCATGGCATGGTTGGCAGAGACGCGGGGGAAGTCGCGGGAGCGGGGCCTGCGGGAATAAAAATTGTGGATTCGATTAGTGAGGTTTTGAAAAATGCCGATGTTCTTATAGATTTCTCCGAGAAAGAAGCTTCAATGAACAATATTCAGGAAGCCTCTGAAAAGAAGGTAGCCGTTGTAGTCGGAACAACCGGTCTTGCCGATGATGATCTTGAAAAACTTTCAATTTACGCGAAGGTAATTCCTCTTCTTATATCTTCAAATATGAGTGTCGGTATAAATCTTCTGCTTCAGTTTGTTGGAAAAGTAGGAGTTTTGCTCGGAAAGGATTATGATATCGAAATAATAGAAACACATCATAAATTCAAAAAAGACGCGCCTTCAGGAACAGCCAAATCTCTTGCTAATACGATTAAAGATTCTTTAAGGGAGGAAAGTAATAGAGAAACCAAATTTGTTTATGGCCGGGAAGGAATGGTTGGTGAAAAACCTGAAAATGAAATTGGGATTCATGCCGTTAGGACAGGTGAAGTGGTAGGGGAGCATACGGTGGTTTACTCAGGTAACGGTGAAAGAATAGAGATTACGCATAAAGCGCGTACAAGGGATACTTTTGCCAGAGGATCTGTCCGAGCAGCCATATGGATTAAGGACAAACCGGCAGGGGCTTATACGATGAAAGATGTACTTTTTGGCTGATGGAAGAGATAACAACCATAAAGGACATAAATGAAAATAAAATAATTTGACAGGATTAACAGGATTAAAAAAGTAAGAAAGAAAAGACGAAAAGAGAAAAAATTTAAACACGAAGGGCACGAAGAGAAGATTAAAAAATAAAAGATTGTTTGCTAGATGCTATTCACTAGATACTAAATACTGATTTGACAAGGAGAATAAAATGCCGATAGAAATAAAATTATCAGAAAGACTGAAAAAACTGCCGCCATATTTATTCGCGGAAATAGATAAGACGAAAAGGAACCTGCAGAGTGAAGGAAAAGATGTCATTGATCTTGGCGTTGGAGATCCGGATATGCCGACCCCCGGGCACATAATTGAAAAACTTTATAAGGCAGTTCAGGATCCCCAAAACCATAAATATGCTCTTGACGCGGGGATGCCTGAGTTCCGTGAATCTATCGCGGGCTGGTATAAAAAAAGGTTTAATGTAAAACTCGATCCCCAAAAAGAAATTTTGCCTTTAATCGGTTCAAAAGAAGGAATTGCTCATGTTCCTCTTGCTCTTATAAATCCGGGGGATGTGGTTCTTATCCCTGAACCGGGATACCCTGTTTATTATTCCGCGACAGTGTTTGCCGGCGGCGACCCTTATTTTATGCCGTTGCTTGAAAAGAATAATTACCTCCCTGATTTTCACGCCATTGATTCCCAGGAACTCGCGAAAGCTAAAATGATGTATCTCAATTATCCTAATAATCCGACTTCCGCGACGTGCGATGTAGGCTTTTTTAAAAAGGTGGTGCAATTTGCCGAGAATAATAACATTATGGTTTGCCACGATGCCGCTTATACGGAGATTTTTTTCGATGGGAAAAAACAGCCGAGTTTTCTTCAGGCGGATAGATCCAAAAGTGTAGGCATTGAGTTCCATTCTCTTTCAAAGACATTTTGTATGACTGGCTGGAGGGTTGGTTTTGCCGTAGGGAATGCCGATATGATTGCCGGGCTTTCCAAAGTGAAAGCCAATATTGATTCCGGCATATTTCAGGCTATTCAGATTGCCGGCATAGAAGCTCTGGAAATGGGAGAAGCGGATACGAAGAGATTTAACAAGATATATCAGGAAAGGCGGGATATTTTTGCTGAAGGTTTAAATAAAATGGGGTGGAAGGTAAAAAAACCTGAAGCCGCTTTCTATATATGGCTTAGGGTTCCGCCCGGTTATACGTCGTCAGAACTTGTAATGCTTCTGCTAAAAAAATGTAATATAGTTTGCACTCCCGGAAACGGATTTGGCGAAGATGGAGAAGGATATGTGAGATTTGCTCTTACAAAAGATAAGGAAAAAATCATTAAGGCGCTTGAGAGAATAGAGAAGCTGCATGAGTAGTGAAGTTTATATCGGGATAGGCTCAAATTTAGGCGGCAAATTTAAAAATATTGATAGCGCGGTAAGTTTTTTAAAGAAGGAAAAAGGAGTAGAATCAGTTTTTCAAGCGTCTTTTTATGAATCGGGCCCTGTTGGTATTTCTTCTAAGAGAATTTTTTTAAACACTGCTGTAAAAATTAAGACTGAGCTGAGCCCCTTTGAACTTTTTGAAAGACTAAAACATATTGAAAAAGTTCTTGGAAGAAAGCAAACAAAATCCGGAGACAGGGTTATAGATCTGGATATACTTCTTTATAAAGATGAAATTGTAGATGGCCCGGTTTTAAAAATACCTCATCCAAAGTTTCATGAAAGGCTTTTTGTATTGGTTCCGCTAACGGAAATAAGCGGTGATATTAAACATCCTTTGTATGGAGAAAAACTTAGTTGTTTTATAGAAAGTTTAAAAAATTCAAAGCAATTTGTTAAGAAAGTGGAGCGATGAAAGATAAATTAACCCCGGAAAACATAAAAAAACTTAAACACGGCAAAAGAAAGATTGTCGCGATAACCGCCTATGACTGGGCTACCGCGAGGCTTAGTGAAGAAGCTTCCCCTGAATTTGTGCTTGTAGGTGATTCTTTGTCAATGGTTGCCCTGGGATATGAGAATACGCTGCCTGTAACAATGGATGAGATGATACATCACACAAAGGCGGTTGTCCGCGCGGGCCTCAAGTCTCTTATTGTCGCGGATATGCCTTTTATGTCATATGGCGTTTCTGTTGAAGATACCGTATTTAACGCGGGAAAATTTATTAAGAAAGCCGGGGCCGGGGCTGTAAAAATTGAATGGAGAAAGAACATAATTCCTACTGTCAGAGAACTTGTCGGCCACGGCATTCCTGTTATGGGGCACATCGGGCTTACGCCCCAGGATGTTCTGGTTATGGGTGGTTACAAAGTTCAGGGAAAAACACCTGAAAAGGTAGAAAAACTTTTGGATAACGCGAAAGAACTGGAAGATGCAGGGGTTTTTTCTATTGTTTTGGAATGTGTTCCAATCTCCGTAGGAAAAAAGATTACCGAATCGGTTAATGTCCCTACTATAGGTATAGGCGCGGGGCCTTTTTGTGACGGACAGATAATGGTGTTCAGTGATATAGCAGGGCTTTATGACAAGAAAAAACCTAAATTTGTAAAAGTATATGCTGAAGCCGGAAAGGTGATAAGAAACGCGTTAGTGTCATACGCGCGGGAGGTTCGGGAAGGCAAATTTCCTGACGAAGAACATTCATATTGAGAGAGCGGAAAGAGATAGCTGGTAAATTAAGTAATTAAAGATTAGAAAAAAACAATAGACACAGATAGACGCTGATAAAATATGATTAACCCCGAAAGTTATTTAGAATTAGAAACTTATTTTTTACATATTTTTGTCATAAAAAATCAGTGTCAGAAATATTTTTCTAATTAATAAAGAAAATATTATGCGTATAATAAAAAAAGTCGATGTGATGAGAAAATTTTCTCTGGCTGAGAAGAAAAAAGGCAGGACAATAGGATTTGTTCCGACCATGGGCTTTCTTCATGCGGGCCATTTAAGCCTTATAAAGAAAGCCGGGAAGAGAAATGATATTGTAGTGGTAAGTATTTTTGTTAATCCCGCGCAGTTTTTGCCGAACGAAGATTTTAGCGCGTATCCAAAAGATTTTAGAAGGGATGCTTTAATTTGCGGAGAGGAAGGCGTTGATGTTATTTTTTATCCCGAAAGAAAAGATATCTATCCGGCGGGGTTTTCGACTTATGTGGAAGAAAAATCCCTTAGCAAAAGCCTTTGCGGCGGGTCGCGCCCTGGACATTTTAAGGGGGTAACCACTGTAGTCGCGAAACTGTTCAATATTGTTGTACCGGCCATGGTGTATTTCGGGCAGAAAGATGCCCAGCAGGCATATATAATAAAGAGAATGGTTTCAGACCTTAATATGCCTGTGGAAATAAAGGTTGCGCCGATTGTGAGGGAGCCTGACGGCCTTGCGTTAAGTTCAAGAAATAAATATCTTACGAAAGGCCAGAGAGCGAAAGCTTGTTTTATATACAAAGCGCTTAAAATCGCGGAAAAGATGGTTAAAAAAGGTGAAAGAAATTCTGCTAAAATTAAGGCGGCTATAAGACATGTTATAGAAGCAAATCTCCGGGGAAAGATAGATTATATTGATATAGTGGATATAGAAAACCTGAAACCATTGAAAAAACTCAAACGTAAAGTTCTTATGGCTGTTGCGGTGAAGGTAGGAAAAGCAAGGCTGATTGATAATATTATACTAAAACCAGGCGGATAGTAAGGAGGTAGTGAATTATGCGTAGAATAATGTGTAAATCTAAAATACACCGGGTTACTGTTACAGAGAAAGCTTTATCTTACGAAGGAAGCATAACAATTGACGCGGAACTTATGGAAGCAGCCAATCTTGTGGTATATGAAGTTGTAAAAGTTGCGAACCTTAATAATGGAGCAAGATTTCAAACATATGTTATTGAGGGAAAAAGAGGTTCAGGAGAGATTGTCCTTAACGGGGCAGCTTCCCGTCTTGGAGAAAAAGGAGACCAGCTTATTATAATGTGCTTCTGTTCGGTTCCTGAAGAAAATGTGAAAAATTTTAAACCCGAATTTGTAAAAGTCGATGGTAAAAATAAGGTCCTCTGAGGATAGTTATGAATCCGCGCTATCTTGTAAATTTCAAACTTTCTGAATTATCCAGGATAAAAACAGATGTTCTCGTAGTAGGTTCAGGTTCTGCCGGTTTAGTCGCGTCTTTAGAAGCTGCCAGGTATGGGAAAGTCATTATTGTTACCAAGTCCGGGGTTGAAGAAAGCAATACTTACCATGCGCAGGGAGGAATAGCTGTATCCCTTTCCAAGAATGATACCTGGAAGAAGCATTTTGAAGATACCATCTTTGCGGGCGCGGGGTTATGCTATAAACCCGCGGTTAAAATCCTGGTGCGGGAGGGTATAGAGAGAGTAAAGGAAATAATGGCTCTTGGAGCGAAATTTGATAAGGATAAAGAAGGGCTCCTGTTTGGGAGAGAAGGAGCTCACAGCGAAAACAGAATAATTCACGCGAATGGTGACAATACAGGTGAAGAAATAGAGAAAACACTGATTCGAGCTGTTAAGAAAAATCCAAACATAAGAATCCTTGAGGAACATTTTGTTATTGATTTATTGCATTATAAATCAAGATGTTACGGGGTCATTGTTTTTGATAACCGTTCGGGCAGACAATTTGCGGTTGTTGCCCCTTCAACAGTTGTCGCGACAGGAGGCGCGGGACAGATTTACAGGGAGACAACAAATCCTGAAATTGCTACTGCCGATGGAATGGCTTTCGCTTTCAGAGCGGGTGCTGTCTTAATGGATATGGAGTTTATGCAGTTTCATCCCACAACATTATATCTCGCCGGAGCTCCCAGGTTTCTGATTTCGGAAGCCGTGAGGGGTGACGGAGGTATTCTGGTTGACAAGAGAAATAAGCATTTTATGAAGGGGTACCATTACCTTAAAGATTTGGCTCCGCGCGATATTGTAAGCAGAGCGATTGTGGAGCAGATGAAAAAAACCAGTTCTAACTGTGTTTATCTGGATCTTTCAAAAATGTCTGTCGCAAAGGTTTCCAGAAGATTTCCAAGTATAAAAAGGATTTGTAAGGAGTATGGGCTTAATATACCAAAAGATAAAATACCTGTGAGGCCCAGCGCTCATTATATGATGGGCGGGATTAAAACTGATACCAACGGTTGTACAAATATTGACGGACTTTTTGCGTGTGGGGAAGTATCATGTTCCGGTGTCCAGGGGGCAAACAGGCTGGCAAGCAATTCTTTACTCGAGTCACTTGTTTTTGGCGCGAGGGCTGGAAAAACAGCCGCTTCGCGTTCAAATAAAAACAACCCCCCCCTTCCTGATATAAAATATTATAAGGAACGTAAGTTATTTAATGCTCTGGATGTGGCTGATGTTAAAAGGTCTCTTCAGAGTGTTATGTGGATGTGTATAGGCCTTGAAAGGAATAAAGAAACCCTTGAAGAAGCTTCAAATATTATAAGTTTCTGGGAGAAGTATACTCTTTCAGCCTGTGTTAAATATGTAGATGGTTTTGAGCTTCAGAACATGCTTATGATAGCCAAGATTATGACCTCAGCGGCGATTAAGCGAAAAGAAAGCCGGGGAGCTCATTTTCGCGTTGACTTTCCCAAACAAAGTGATAAATGGAAAAAACATATTACTTTTAGGTTGAAACGAATATCCGTAAAATCAAAACAAAATTAGCTTTTTCACTTGGTATTTTTTACTTTTTCCAACCTGAAGATTACAGGTCTGTAGCCGTCCGTACAGCAGGTTACAAACACGTCTTGTCCCCCTCTTGCCATACCATATATCAGTTTTTGAATGTCTGCCCAAGCCCAGCCGCAGAATCCTTCCGGCATTTCCCACGGAGCTTCTTTTGACGTGATGAATTTTTGTCCTATTTCAAAATGTTCGCATTCAGTCCAGTTTTCCGGGCTGGCAGCATATTTCTTGATGAATTCCTTATGAAAGTGTTTTTTGAGAACAGTGATTCGGATCTGATGTCTTTTAATGGTTGGTTTGTTAAATTTAATTGAGGACACGTCTACTCCACAGCCGGGCCCTATCTACCGGCCCTTAGACATCTATTCTTTATCGCGGGTTGACTTCAGCGTCTAATTAGATTTTTTCTTATTCAATTGCCAGAGCAAAGGATTAGTTTCTCTGCCAATATTATTAACTGTTGGTTCTGCGGAAGACAACTCAGTAATCTCCAATTCTATCTCATTGTGTTTTAATACCCTGCCAAAATTAGCATTGAACGATTTAGATGGGGGAGTGCTAGTGTTTTTGAAATATCCCCCTTGGTATTTTTGAAGCACCTCAGTTGTTGATACTTTGGTCAATCCTTCGTTTCTAAAATCACCCAAAATTGTTTTGATTTTCTCAAGATTTACCAGTATTATTTCGCCCATGGGCACTTCCTCCTTTCAGAAACCCAACGGTTAATTAGGGGACACCCCCATTTTTTTAATCATACTATAATTATAATATTTCTCCTAATTTTTTTATCTATGGTTTGTTTAACGAAAGGAGCAGTATAACTTCGTGGTTCAAATAAAATATTTATGGCAAGATATTTTTTATGAAAAATTCAGCCTTATTAAACATTGCGGATTCCGGTGAAAGTTGCCACCCATTCCGGTGAAAGTAGGCCACTATCCAACCATTCAAGTTTTCCCATTCACTTTAAAGAAAGTGTCAACTTTGGTCAATCATTTTCAATGCTTTTTTAGTTCAAAGAACAAAAAATAGTAGTAGAATTGTGGGTAGTGTGGTTAACCCGAAGGGTTATCCATAGAGCGGCACTATCCACAATCAGGCTTTACCCTTTTTGCTTTTTTCTCATGGATCCTCCTTTCAATTCGATTCTGATTGAAGAATGAATAATTCTGTCGCAGACAGCAT
>CBDURG010000047.1:0-13759 GCA_965369805.1 uncultured bacterium | reverse complement strand
CAGGATGATATTCAATATTGAATCCTGTGATGTTATCGCGGAAGGCAATGTGGTCCTCTATTAGGATGGTAATATATATAGATCGGACAGGGTTCATTATAATTTGAACACAGGAGCGGCAGATATAGTGCGTTGTAAATACCAGATGCATCCATGGTACGGCAATGTGAAGAATATTGAAAAACTTGATAAAAAGCTCCTTGTTGGAACAAATGCCAGCCTGACAACCAGTGACTTTGACCAGCCGGAATTCAGGGTGGAAGGTAAAACCGTTAAGGTTTATATTAATGATAGAGTTGTTATAAAGCACGCGGTGTTTTACATAGGAAATGTTCCCGTTTTCTACTGGCCGTACTACTCAAAATCTCTTCGGGACCACAGGGTTACACTGTTTGTTATACCGGGCCATGATTCTGACTGGGGGACATTTGTTCTTACAGGGCTTAACTGGAGATATGATGAAAATATAAAGGGAACGCTGCATTTAGACTATAGAAACGAAAGAGGATTTGCGGGTGGAGTTGACCTTCAGTACAGGCAAAGCGGAGTAACAGGCAAAGTTAAAACTTATTTTATAGATGAGCGTAAAAAAGAAACCACCCAGGTTGGAAATAAAACGGTTTATGGCGACTTGCTTTATGATACGGACAGGTATTGGTTGAAGTGGCAAAACAGACAGGATGTAAATGATAACGTGGCTTTGTTTGCCGAATATAGCCTGGAGAGCGACGAGAACGTGAGAAGAGAATATTTCAGGCAGGAATATTCAAAAGCGGTTCAAACAAGAAGCCACGGGAGTATAACGCAGTTCGGAGATAATTTTAGCATGGGGGTTTCAGTAAGGGGCAGAAGTAACAGTTTTTATAATGTCATTGAGAGATTGCCCGAAGTTGATATAAATATCGCGAATCAAAAGATAGGCAATTCCCCTTTTTATTATGAAAGTTATACTTCCGGCGCTTATCTTCGGAGGGTTAAGGAATACACCCAGCACAGGGAATATATTTCAGGGAGGCTGGATACATTTCATAAAATATCGTTTCCAAAAAAACATTTTAATTTTATTTCGGTAAATCCTTTCGCGGAATACAGGGGAACTTATTATGAAAGTTCCCCCGAAAACAAAAAAGATATTGTAAGAAATATTTTTACCGCGGGCGCGGAGGCCTCGGTCAAGTTTTCCAAAACCTATTATATGGATAATGAATTTTTCTCTATACAGGATATGAGGCATGTTATTCAGCCGGAACTCATATATACGTATACACATAAGCCAGACAGGGATTTGTCGGAATTATACCAGTTTGACTGGATTGACGCTATTACGCGCAGGGACACTTTAAGATATGGAATAAGGAATACCTTTCAAACCAGGAGAAATGATGAAGCGGTGGATTTTCTTAACGTTTTTGTTTTTACGGATATGTTCGTACATGAAAACAGGGATAACAGCGGGGATAAAATTTCAAATGTTTTTTCCGAGATTGAAGTTGCTCCTTTTTCGTGGATGAACGCTCATATTGAAACAAGCTATAATCCGTATGACATGCAGTTTGATGAGGTAAATTCCTATGTCTCATTCAGCCCTTTCAGAGATCTGGGTTGCGCGGTCGGGCAAAGATATCTCCGGGATTACAGCAATCAGTGGACTACATCTGCCAGTCTGAGGTTTTTAGAGAAATGGAGATTCAGCACGTTCTTTACTTTTGAAGCAACAAATAGGTCAGGTTTAGACAGTTTTAGGACACTTCAATATCAAAGGTATGAAATAATTAGAAATTTTCACAGCTGGGAGGCTTCTTTATCCTATGCCAAAAGCGGTGATGACAACATGTTTTACTTTGCTTTTTGGCTGACAGGTTTTCCTGAGGCCAAAGCGCAGATTGGATATTTGGTTGAAGATGTTATGGAAGACGCTGAAGGCGGTATAGCTCAAGAGGAAGATATTAACCGTAACAGGATATTACAATAGTAATTAGGAGGATGAATGAAGACAGCTATAGTTGGTGCAGGTTATGTTGGGTTGGTAACGAGTGCGTGTCTGGCTGAAATGGGCCATCAGGTAATTTGTATTGATGTCAATAAAACAAAAATTTCTGATCTTAAGAAGGGCAAGATCCCTATTTATGAACCGGGCCTCAAGGAGCTTATAAAGAAAAACAGCAAGAAGAAGAAGATACGTTTCTCTACTTCCATAAAACAAGCTGTTGATAACGCGGAGATTATTTTTATAGCGGTTAACACTCCTCCCAGGCAGGATGGCAGCGCCGACCTAAGTTATGTGGCGGGAGTTGCCCATGAAATAGCGGTTAGAATGAAAAGCTATAAGATAATTGTTGATAAGTCGACCGTTCCGGTGAAAACGGGAGAGAAAGTAGCGGAAACCATAAAGAGGTACAGCAAGAAGGATATAGATTTTGATATTGTTTCCAATCCTGAGTTTTTGCGTGAAGGTTCAGCGATATTTGATACGATGCACCCGGACAGAATAGTAGTCGGTGTTACAAGCAGAAAAGCCGCCAATAAAATGAAAGAATTATACAAAGGGCTTAAAGCTCCGATGATAATTACTGATATAAAAAGCGCGGAGCTTATTAAACACGCTTCCAATGCCTTTCTCGCGTTAAAGATATCCTTTGTTAATGCTCTTTCGAACGTCTGTGAGAAAAGCGGCGCCAATGTTGAAGAAGTTGCTGTTGGAATGGGCCTGGATAAAAGGATAGGCAAAGCTTTTTTGAAAGCGGGGATTGGATACGGCGGTTCCTGTTTCCCCAAAGACGTATCTGCCTTTATTAAGATTTCCGAAGATCTGGGGTATGATTTTTCTCTTATCAAAGAAGTTGAAAAGATCAATCAACTTCAGAAAGAACTTTTTATGAAGAAGATTACGGATACCCTGTGGGTGGTTAAAAACAAAGTTATCGGAATATTAGGGCTTGCCTTCAAGCCGAATACGGATGACATGAGAAATGCTCCTTCGATAGACATTATTAATATGCTTAAAAAAGAGGGGGCGAAAATAAAGGTATATGATCCTCAGGCTATGAAAACAGCGCGGGCGGTGTTAAAAGGGATTACATACTGTAAAGATCCCTATGAAACGGCAAAAGGGAGCGACGCGCTGGTTGTGCTTACAGAGTGGGATGAATTTACGAAACTTAATCTTAAGAAGATAAAAAAAATCTTATCTCATCCAATAGTTATTGACGGTAGAAATATATTTGAACCAATTGAGATGGCTGAAGAAGGGTTTATTTATAAGAGTATGGGAAGAGAATAGGGATAACTGATTGTAAGTGATATGTAGTGTGTATATAAAGGAGGATTAATGGACCTTAGTAAAAAGATATCTGAAAGTTCCGCGAAAATAGGGATTATGGGCCTTGGTTATGTCGGGCTGCCTCTTGCTGTTGAATTTGGCAACGCGGGCTTTAAGGTTACGGGGATAGATATTGATAACAGCAAGGTGAAAAAAATAAACAGGGGTGTATCCTATATAGGTGATGTGTGTTCGAAAGAGCTAAAAGTTTTAGTCAGGAAAGGTTTGGTTAAGGCAACCACGGATTTTTCCGCTTTAAAAAATATCGATGCTATAATAATCTGCGTTCCGACCCCCCTGAGAAAAACAAGAGACCCGGATATGTCTTATATAATTTCTTCCGCGGAGAAAATCGCAAAGTACCAACATAAGGGCCAGCTCATTGTTTTGGAAAGCACGACCTATACCGGTACATGTGAAGAAATTATCCTTCCGATATTGGAGGAAGGCGGGTATAAAGCTGGAAAGGATTTCTTCATGGCTTTTTCTCCTGAGAGGGTTGACCCGGGTAATAAAGAATATGGGACAAAGGATATCCCAAAGGTAATAGGGGGATTAACAAAAAAATGCCTACAAATAGCGCGGGCGCTTTACGGCAGGATTATTGTGAAAATAGTTCCTGTTTCATCCATACGTGTAGCCGAAATGGTAAAACTTCTCGAAAATACGTTCAGGGCAGTTAACATAGGCCTTGTAAATGAAATCGCAATGATGTGTGATAGAATGGATATAGATGTGTGGGAAGTGATAAAAGGGGCAGCGACCAAACCTTTTGGTTTTACACCATTTTATCCGGGGCCCGGAATCGGAGGGCATTGTCTTCCCATTGACCCGCTTTATCTTTCATGGAAGGCAAAGAGCTTTGATTTTGAAGCGCGTTTTATTGAACTGGCATCACAAATAAATTCTTATATGCCGTATCATGTTGTTAATAAGCTTATTGAGGGGTTAAATAAAAGAGGCAAATGTCTTAAAAAATCGTCAATATTGATTCTCGGGGTTGCGTATAAGAAAAATGTTGGTGATACGAGAGAGTCACCCGCCATTGATATCCTTGGAAAAATTAAGGAAGCGGGGGCAAGGGTTAACTTTTGTGACCCGTTTGTCCCTGAAATCAGGCTTGAAAAAGGACTGGTTAAAGGCAAAAAGGTTTCAAAGAGACTTCTGGAGAACGCGGATTGTGTTTTGATACTTACAAACCATGACTGTTTTGATTATAAACTGGTGGTAAAACATTCAAAGTTTATTTTCGATACCAGAAATACAATAAAAAATTCAAATAATAAAATATTGAAGCTTTAAAATATATAAATTGGACACAGATTTACGCTGAAAAAATATGATTAACACTAAAGAATGTTTTAAAAACAAAAAATTTTCTCATATTTTAATCATAAAAAATCAGCGTAAATCAGCGTTGAATATTAAATTTGTTTTTGATATTTTAGCGATTCACTAAATACGATATACTAATTATAGGGGGAGGAAAAATGTCTCTATATCTTATTTCCGGAGGCGCCGGTTTTATTGGTTCAAATATAGCCGGGGAGCTGATCGCAAAGGGCGAAGATGTGAGGATCCTTGATAATTTTCTAACCGGGAAGAAGGAAAATATCAAAAGTTTTGCTGATAAAGTTGAAGTAATCGAAGGGGATATAAGAGACCGGCGTGTTACGGATAAAGCTGTCCGGGGAGTTGATTTTATACTTCATCAGGCAGCATTAGCTTCCGTCCAGCGGTCGGTTGAAGACCCTTTTACCACAAATGAAATAAATGTTACCGGCACCCTGAATCTTCTTCTTTCCGCGAAGGAGCAGCAAGTTAAAAGGTTTGTTTTTGCTTCTTCTTCTTCCGTTTATGGAGATTCAGAAACATTGCCGAAGCATGAAAATATGATTCCAAATCCACTTTCCGGCTATGCCTTGTCGAAACTTGCAGGGGAGCATTACTGTAAAATCTTTTACGAGCTTTACGGGCTTAAAACAATAAGCCTGAGGTACTTTAATGTTTTCGGCCCCCGCCAGGATCCCCAGAGTGATTACGCAGCGGTTATCCCTCTTTTTATAACCGCTATTATTTCCGGCAAACAGATGGTTATTTATGGTGATGGGGAGCAGTCCCGTGATTTTACCTACATTAAAAATGTAGTGGATGCGAATTTAAGGGCCTGTCTTGTTTCCGAAGAAGCGGTTGGGAAGGTTTATAATATAGCCTGCGGCGAAAGATATACATTGAATGAACTTTTAAAGGCCCTTTCAAAGATAGCCTCTGAAGGAGTAAACCCGAGATATGATTCTCCGCGGATGGGAGATGTAAAGCACAGTCAGGCTTCTATTAAAGAGGCTGAAAACCTGCTCGGTTTTACCCCTTCTGTCGGATTTGAAGAAGGCCTGAAAAAAACGTTTGAATGGTATAAGAAAAAAGGGTCATGGGCCAAGGCCATAGGGGAAAAGTGAAAATTATGTTCCCTTGACCCCAGACCCTAATACAATTCGCGGGATAGTGCGGAGAGCAGCGCAGCCTCCCCGGAGGGGACAAGATATTATGTTAATAACCAACAGTCAACTGGAGTGAAATTAAAATGTCAGTTCCATTACTTGATTTGAAAGCCCAGTATCTTTCCATAAAAAATGAGATCGATAAAGCGGTGAAAAATGTTCTTAATAGCGGTAAATTTATTCTGGGCCCTGAAGTAAGTGAGCTTGAAGAAGAAATTTTAAGATTTTCTAATACAAAATATGCGATCAGCTGTGCTTCAGGAACCGACGCCCTGCTTTTGTCGTTAATGGCTTTTGATCTTAAGCCGGGAGACGAGGTTATTACAACCCCTTTTACCTTTTTTGCCACGGTTGGTTCAATATCGAGGTTAGGAGCAGTTCCAGTGTTTGTGGATATTGATCCGGCCACGTTTAACATTAATCCGGATCTTCTGGAAGAGAAGATTTCAGGAAGAACCAGGGGTTTTATACCCGTGCATCTTTTCGGGCAAACAGCGGAAATGAATCCCATTGTAAATATTGGTAAAGATAAAAACCTTTTTGTAATAGAGGATGCCTGCCAGTCCATTGGAGCTGCGTATTTTGACAAAAAAGCCGGTGGAGCAGGAGATACGGGTTGTTTCAGCTTTTTCCCCAGTAAGAATCTGGGATGTTTTGGGGACGGGGGAATGGTTACAACGAACAGGGAGGACTTGGCCGCGAAAATCAAAATGCTCAGGGTTCACGGCGGCAAAGACAGGTACTATCATGATTTTGTAGGGATAAACAGCAGATTGGATACCCTTCAGGCCGCGATTCTTCTTGTAGAGTTAAAGTACCTCAAGGAATGGACTAATCTCAGAATAAAGAATGCTGAGCTTTACAATAACGCGTTTAAGGATATTGATGGAGTTACGCTTCCCGTAATAGGCCCGAACAAGTACCATGTATTTAACCAGTATACAATCAGGGTTAAGAAACGAAATGGGCTTATTCGGGAATTGGAGAAACATAAGATAGGATTCGGGATCTATTATCCCCTGCCGCTGCATTTACAGAAGTGTTACAGGTATTTAAATTATAAAAAAGGCGATTTTCCCGAATCCGAAAAAGCTGCCGCGGAGGTTATTTCTCTTCCTGTTTATCCATTTCTTTCGGATGACATGAGAAATGAGGTTATCGCGGCGGTAAAAGATTACTTTGGAGCATGAAAAATGAAAGATGAAATAAGAGAAGAATTTGCCGGACTGACTCAAAATGTAGGGAAGTATCTCAGGCAGAAGAAAGAAAATGGTGAAAAATGGATAGCGTCATCTTCTTCCGCGAAAGATATCGATAATGGCCGGAAGATTTCTGAATATAAACGTGGTTCGCTTTTTGAATCCGAGGTTCCGGATGCTGAGATAAGTTCGATAAAAAATCTTGATGTGCTTAAAAAAATGGTTGAAAAATGCGAAAAATGCCCGCTGGGATCTTTAAGGAGGAATTCTGTTTTTGGAGAGGGTAACTACTCTGCCGATTTGATGTTTGTGGGTGAAGCTCCCGGCAAGGATGAAGATGAGCAGGGAAGGCCTTTTATCGGCAGGGCAGGTAAGCTTCTTACTGAGATAATATCCAAAGGCATGGACATGCGGAGGGAAAATATTTTTATCGCTAATATTCTGAAATGCAGGCCTCCCGAAAACAGAAATCCCACGCCTGATGAGATAGGATGTTGTGAACCATACCTCATAAGACAGATAGAACTTATAAAACCTAAAGTTATTTGTACTCTTGGAAATTTTGCTTCCCGGACACTCATAGGAGTTAAAGATGGAATTACAAAACTCAGGGGCAACTTTTTTGATTATCACGGGATTAAATTGATGCCCACCTTCCATCCTGCCTATCTACTCAGAAACTATTCAAAGCAAAACAGAATTTACGTTTGGGAAGATATGAAAAAAATTCTTAAAGAGTTAACATGATTCAATCTTCAAATCAACGTGCTCCGTAATTTTTTCCTTGTCGACGGGTGATATTTCTTGGAAATGTATAGCGAAACTCATGCTTTCAAAAAGACCTGTAAGAGATGGTATAAATCTTATTATGGGGCCGCGCGCTACCAGGGGAGCGGTGTTTCCCGGCAGGTGTATTTCAAGTTCGGCGAATGTTCCCAGGAGCAGGTGCCCTTTTTTATGGATCGGAACCTGAACAACTGCCCCGGCAACGCTAAGGTTAGAAACAATTGAAGGAATTTTTTCCGGCATCAGTCCACTATCTGTTTTTTCACATACCTTAAGGTTTGCGCTAAGATCTGTATTTATTCTCGCGTATTTTCTTTTATATTTTTTTAAGCCGGTTTCGTTATCAGCGCTTATGTCCTGTCTTGGAGGTTCGGGGTTTTCTGCTGCCATTCCTTTCAGAAGCATTTGTGCTTTTATATTATTTTTATCAATTTCCACTAAGCCTTGGCAGATAGCCCGGGCTTTTTCTATATTTCCTTCTTTAAAATCTTGTTCGGCAAGTTCTTCTGAGGCTTCGACAATTCTTATGTCAATATCGGGAAAATCAGGTTTTTCATTTGCTATTGTACTGAAGTGAGTTAACGCTTTTTCGTATTCTTTAGTGGTCATAAACGTATTTCCAAGCCAGTAGTGTGCTTTGGTATTATGACTGTCTATTTCAAGAGCCTTGTGGTAGAAATCTTTTGCCGCTTTAATATTCTTTTGCCCTTCCATTTTTCTGTAGATATCGCCCAGACGGTTATATAAGCTCGCGCAGTTCTTGTTTATTTTCAGGGCTTCCTGATAAAATTCTATTCCTTCTCTCATACTGCCGCCCTTTTTTATAAAACAGCATATGTCTCCGAGGGCTACGTAAGCAGGGAAGTGGTAATCCATTTTAGGCGGCTTGAGGAGATATTTTGTTTTCTGAGTGCTGACAATGTATAAAAGTATTTTCTCGGCGGTATCGTAACAATCGTTCCTGATACAGAAAATACTTGACCTATATAAAAGGTCGGTGTACTGGCTGCCAAGGGCTTTACAGATTTCATATACTTCCGCGCTGTCTTCTTCTGAAACAATATAGCATTTTCCGAGTTCTTCCATTATTAACCGGTCTCTTAAACCAAATTTTTTAAACGCTTTTTTACACCAGAATTTATACTCTTCAGACCTGTATTTTTGATATGGAGTCCATTCTGTATAAAAATGGTTTATCAGCATTGATAAGATTTGAGGGGCATCCTTATCTATCTGGATAAGGGTTTTGATGCGTTGGATAAAATTATCGTTTAACTTCGTGATTTTAGAAGAGATATTATTAATTAACTGCTCGTATTTTTTTATATCTAATCCATATCCAATAGATTTAAGAAGAGAGAGGAAAGAATCTTCGTAATTGCCTTTTGTCAATTCAATTTGAGAGTTGGCGGCATATACTTCGGCAGCGTATGATCCGACAGGGGATGGGGCTTTTTCGATTTCCCTGATTAATTCAGAGCAGTATTCCTCTCCGGATGAAAATTCCTTAGCTTCAAGAAATTTCTCAAGCTTCTGTAATTTTCGTTTTTCAGCCTTATCCCTCATCTAAAAACCCCGTGATTTATAGTAACATTGACCTGTCCGAACCGTCAAGTGTTTAGCCTATGGCAGCTGGCTCTATTTTGATATTTGACAATTTTAAAATCAAGGTTATCATTGATTATAAAGGAAAAGGACAAAAGCGGAAAAAGAAAAGTAAAAAAAAGTAGGAGGTAATATGAAAAGCAGGGCTATTGAGGCGTCTTCTATTGTTTTTGTAATATTTATGTTTCTTCTTTCAACAGTGTCGTACGCGGCTGAAAAGCTTTCTAAAGAAGAGGAAATGCAGAATCTACATGCTGCAGCTCTTTTATCGCTTACGAATGAGAATTTAACAAGCGCCGAAAAATCTTTTAATTCCGCTGGGAAAATTGCCATCTCTATTAAATCCTGGCCCGGATGCGTGGAATCCGGTTACGGACTTTTAGCGTGCAACAAGACTGAGGAAGGAATAAGGTTTTTTGAGAAAGCGAATAATTTTTCATCTGAAAAAAATGACTGGCGCGGATGCCTTTCAGCAGGCGTTGTACTGGTAAATCTTCCGCCTGACCTTGGCACGTATAACAAGGGAATAAATTTTCTTGTGAATGCCATGGCAGTATCGGAAAAGACAAAAGACTGGCGCGGATTGATTGAAACCGCGAAGATTGCCGTGGAAATAAAAGATGTTGAACTGGCTTCCGCCTGTCTTGAGTCCTCTATAAGAATAGCTGAAAATGAAGAAAGCGGTTCGGGGTTGAAGGAATCCGCTCGTTTGTTTAAGCAGATTGGCATGAAAGAGAAAGCTGAAGAGTGTTACGATCTTGCGAAGAATTTCAAGGATGATTCAAAGCAAATAGTTTCTCCTCCTCCGGGTTGGAAAGCAGCGGGTGAAACTGTTGCGGGGCCTAAAGAAATTTCACCTGAAACCCAGAGGGCCATTAGAGAGTCTGCCGATATGCAGATAAAGGAAAATCTTGCTTATGACAAACAGCAGGAGAAGCTTAAGGTAGAAAAACAAAAGATAAATGCCGAAAGATACCAGTACGCGAACACGTACACTCCATATTACAGCTATGCTTTCACTTATAACAGCCGCTGGTCTCCGTTTAGTCGTAGTTATATCAGCAGCTGGGCCAGTACCAGGTTAAGCTTCTATTCTCGAAGAGGCGGAAGTTATTACCGGTTTGACTATTGGAGATAGAAAAGCAGTGAATAGTGAATTGTATCTAGTGAATAGTTTGTAATTTTGTTTTTACTACATACTGTTATCTTGTTACATAAGGTTTAGCGGATCCACATCGACAGTTATTGCAATTCCCTTGCTCTTTTTAAGTTTTGCTAATACGCCTCTCGCGCGTTTATGAAGAGCTGAAACAGATTTTCCCTTTATCATAACCTGCCACCTGAATTTTGTTTTTGACCTGGAAATTGCGCAGGGACAAGGGCCAAGAATATTGATACCGGGTTCAATGTGTCTTTTAAGAAGAAATGTGAGTTTTTCAGCTTGTTTTGAAACAGCCTTTTCGAACTTGCCTGAAATTACAAAGTTTATAATATGGGCAAAAGGCGGATAGTTCAGTTCTTTTCGAAATTCCAGTTCCTTCTCGGCAAAGGCTTCATAGTTTTGTAAAGCCGCGGATTTGATTGAATAATGTCCCGGCAAACATGTTTGAATTATAACTTTTCCGGGAACGGAGCCTCTTCCTGCTCTCCCCGCTGCCTGAGTAAGAAGTTGAAAAGTTGTTTCAGAAGACCTGAAATCCGGAAATGAAAGGGATAAATCCGCGAAAATTATACCTACGAGGGTTACATCGGGAAAATCAAGCCCTTTTGCTATCATTTGTGTTCCTACCAGTATTTGATATTTTTTGTGTTTAAATTCCGTAAGGAGTTTTTTATGAGCACCCTTGAAAGAAGTGGTATCCGAATCCATTCTCAAAACCTTTGTTCCGGGAAAGAGCTTTTCGATATGGTGCTGCACTTTTTCTGTGCCGAGCCCGATTTGAAAAACCTTCCGGCCTTTGCATGACGGGCATATTTCCGGCGGCCTTTTCTGGTATCCGCAGAGGTGGCACATAAGCATATTTTTGGATCTATGATAGGTCATCGAAATACTGCAGCTCTTACACTTTATAGTTTCCCCGCATTTCGGGCATATCAGGGAAGAGGAAAACCCTCTTCTGTTTAGGAAAAGTATGGATTGTTCTCCGGCGGCAAGCCGTTTGTCAATTTCACCTGCCAGTTCCTGAGAACATGAAAGTTTTATATTCTGGCGGTCTGAACGCATATCAACAACTTCAATATCAGGAAGAGCTCTGCCGTCAACTCTTTTATTAATGTTAAGAAGGGAATATTTTCCGTGGGCAACATTATAATAAGATTCAAGTGAAGGGGTAGCGGAGCCAAGGACAACAACAGCTTTTTCAAGTTTTCCACGCATTACAGCTAAATCCCTGGCATTGTACCTCGGCTGTTCTTCCTGTTTATAGCTTCTTTCATGTTCTTCGTCTACTATGATTAGCCCGAGATTCTTTACGGGAGAAAATATTGCCGAACGCGCGCCTATTACAATCCTGGCTTTTCCGCTTCTGATTTGTTTCCACTGGTGTGAGCGTTCGCCGGCAGACAGGGCGCTGTGGAGAATTGCTAATGGTTCTTTTACTCTTTGCCTGAACCTGTCTATAGTCTGAGGGGTGAGTGATATCTCAGGAACAAGGACAATAGCGCCTTTATCTTTCTGTATGGCTGAGTTAATGGCATTTAAGTAAATTTCTGTTTTGCCACTGCCGGTAACCCCTTTGATTAAAAAGGTTTCAAAAAGCTCTTTGTCCAAAGCGTTATTTATTCTGGATAAGGCATATTCCTGTTCATCGGTAAGAGTTAATTCACTGCTCTTTGGATAGTCAAATATGATTTTCCCTTCTTTCAAGGGAGATTTTTCAATAAGGGAGAGATATCCTTTATTTATAAGTGAAAAGAGGGAGCTTCTTGATGCCTTTGCCGAGGAAATAAGCCTGTTTATTTCAAAACCCTCCGCCGAATTTAAAGAAGAGAGGATTACGTGTAATATGGAAGCCTGTTTGGGAGACCGTTTTTCAATTTTTGTAATAACCTGTTTCAGTTCTTCGGGCTTTAAATTTGGTGTTACGTATAAGTTTTTGCGCCATCCTTTATTGCTCCTTACCCCGGGCGGAAGAAGGGATTTTATAACTATGCCGATGGGGGAAAGATAGTAATCGGATATCCAATGGGCAAGCTTAAGTATCTTTTCTGTTAATATGGGGGCTTCATCTGTTATATCTTTTATTTCTTTTAGTTCTTTCAGCCTGCTTTCTTTTGACAGGGATATAACATATCCCCTTACAGTTTTGTTCCTGAACGGGACTGAGACCATTATCCCCGGGGATATTTTATCTTTTAACCTGTCGGGAATGATATAGTCAAATTCTTTTTCTACGGGAATTTCAAGCACCACTTTCGCAATCATAACGTTTGAATGGTATCATAATTTACTTTTTGCTTTAATCTTTTTTCTTTTAAAATTGTTGGATTTTTAATAAAATGCTCCTCGGTACAAAGTTACGAACATTGAAATGAAGGAGTGGGGGAGTGAAATTCTTATTTCTACCTGTAAGTACAATATTGCTAATCATTAAGGAATAATATGAATGATATCTTAGATGACGACATGAAAATGGTTTTCAAAGATTGTAAAAAAGAAGGTCTTTCGCGTATTTTAATTTATTTATACGAATTTAAAAAACCAGAAATAGTAGCGCAGGCCTCATTTAAAAGGGCAGATATTCCATTAATGGAAGTCTGGGTAGCTGGCCAAAAAGAGGAACAAAGAAAAGAAGAAAAAACCAAAGAGAAGTTTTGGAATCTAGCCTTTGTGATTATAGGCGCCTTTATTGGTGCCTTTGTTACTTTATCTATTGCCAAGATACAACTTGGCAATCTTAACCAACAACACGCAGAAGCAATGAAACAAACCGAAAAATCTTTAAAACAAACTCGTGATTTTTATTATGCGGAAAATAGGCCGATTCCTGCAATTAAAAGAGGGGAGACATATTTTTCTATTGCAAATTATGGGAATAATCCACTTACGAAAAATACAATTATAGCTAAATTTTTACCGATGGAGAGAGATAAGTAAAATATAAAGATGAAAAAGATAATAAGAAAATATTGCATTTTGCTAGCGTGATTGAGAGTTCTACTGAGATAACAATACCTATAAAGACAGATTGGTTTGATATAGGTCAATATAGAGGAGAAGCTCCTTCACGAGCTTTGTTTTTAATTATAATTCTGAATTCTCCGAATTTATCTTTTCCTAACAGTAAAGATTATTTTTATAAAGATGGTAATTTTGTCAAAGTTTTTTATATCGATTTTGGAGATAATGATGA
>CBDURG010000046.1:0-14039 GCA_965369805.1 uncultured bacterium | reverse complement strand
CGCACAGCTTCTTCTAAATGTATGGGTCGTTACGGTCTTTTCTATTTTCGCTCTTCTTGCGCTTTTTATAACAATATTCCTTAAAGACTCCCTGTCGAGTTTCTTGCCTCTCTTCGATACAAACAGCCAGGGTATATCAACTTTGCCGGCCAGGAGAAGTTTTCTTATGGCGGTTTTGTAATTCTCCGCGTATTTACAGCCTATCTTCCCCAGAGGAACAACCCTGTCTTTTCTGCCTTTGCCTTCGTTTATTCTTATATAACCTTCTTCCGTGTCTATGTCATCCGGTTTAAGGTTTATAACCTCATTTCTTCTTAACCCGCTCGAATATAAAACTTCCAAAATAGTCCGGTCTCTGTAACCTGTCAGGCTCTGTATATCACATTTTTTTAATATCTTTTTAACTTCGCTATTCGTCAATGTAACCTTAGGCAGGCTTTTAGGCTCTTTTATATACGGCATAAAGCAAGAATAATCAGAAGGCAGATAACCTTCCTTATATAAAAACCTTAAAAATATTCTCACCGTTTGTATCTTCGCGTTTGTTGTACGGGGAGCGTCTTTATCCCCCTTCCGGTTTATATATTTATTTAAGTACCTGCGGTACTCTTTAAGAACATCAGATGTAATTTCAAGCGGGCTTGTTATATCCAGTTCACCTAAAAATATAAAAAAATATTTTAACCGGTAAGACCAGTTATATATTGATACTCCTGATTTATTCTCTGTATGTAAATAATCTATAAATTTTATTTTTAGATGCCTTATCATTTTATCCTCTTGGATGATGTTTCATGTGAGCCTTCTTTACGTCTCTCGGAACAAGTTTGATATATTTATTTATAGTTGTGCTGCTTTCATGTCCGAGAAGGCGCTGGATATAGTAAGGGTTAGCTCCGGTTAAAAGCATATGTGTCGCGAAGGTGCGTCTTAGCGTGTGAACCGTTACTCTCTTTTTTATGCCGGCGGATTGGGCGTAATTATTTAAAAGCCGGTTTAACCAGATTGACGCTAACTTTTTACCTTTTAATCCAACCCATAAAAACGATTCATCTTCAAGGCCCTTTTTAAAAAACTGAGGCCTTACATGGTTCAAATACTTTTTTACCCACAGACAGGCCTTTTTGCCAAGCGGCAGTATCCTGTCTTTCCTTCCCTTTCCATTATCAACCCTTACGTGCCCGCTGTCATAATCAATATCATAAACTTTTAAATTTACGCATTCATTTAACCTTAACCCACTTGAATACAGTACCTCAATGACTGCCCTGTCCCTTATACCTGTTTTTATGCCTGTATTCGGCCCTGCGAGCAGGGTTTTTACCTCTTCTTTAGATAAGATGTTTTTAGGCAGGGTTTTGTCTGTCTTCGGCATTACTAAGCGTTCCGCGGGATTTAATAACAATAGACGGCAAGACACAAGATATTCAAATAATCTTTTTACCGCTTGAAGCCTGGAATAAACAACTTCGGATTTATATTTTTCTTCTACCAAATACCTTTTGTAATCTTCTAAAATATCAAGGGTAACTTCTTTTATATCCATTATGCCTATGCTTATCAGATACCGGTTAAAAGCATTTAATGAAGCTTCGTAATTCTTAATTGTCCCGGAAGAATACTTCTTTAACTTCATTTCTTCTGTAAATTTATCTATAACGTTCATAATTGAACTGCCTGTTTTTTAAGTTTTCCTATATATACTTTTCTTCAAAAACTTACAGGTTTGACGTAACATCAACCATATTAAATTGTTAGCTAAAAAATACATGCCCTACTACCGCCCTCCTGGTACCCTACTAGTTAGTTTTTTTGCCCTACTATCCGGCTTTTCACCCCTACCGGTTCTCTATTTTGCCCTACCAGTCCGGCCCGTTTTTTTATCTCTTCAACGTTTATAAGCCCGGGCAAAAACTTTTCTCGGGCCGCGTATTCTTCGCTGTAAGCCAAACGATAACTGAACTGTCTGCCTTTTGAGCCGGTAACAGGAATAAGATATTCAAGGTCTTCAAGCTGTCTTATATGAGCTTTTATCTGATAATCACTCCATTTACAGTATTCCCGTATCATACGGCGGGTAAATATTATGTTTTCTTTGCCGGTTTTAGTCCGCCCTGCTATTTCCATAACCATCCTATATATTATTTTAAGAAGTCTTCTTGAAGGCTCTGTAAGCTCATCAAGGCTTTTTCCAAGAATCATGTGCGCCAGGTCATTAGCGGTTTTTATATCTTCTAATGTTACTTCGATGTACTCTATCTTCCGGCCGTAAGCGTCCATATTTTTAACTTCACGCTGAAACTGATGAAGATACGCTACCGCTGATATTATGTTTAAATATTTCGGGTTATCACGACGGACAAGCAGTCTGTCATCAAGATAAGTAAGAAGTTTAGCGTAGGGGTTAAAAATAGTTAAAGGCCGCAAGGCCCTCTGGAAGTTATGGTGTTTTCTTAATATATCATCTCTTCTTGTTTTTTTTAGCCAGCCTTCTAATGTATACGCGTCTCTCTGGAATTTTAGTATCTTTTTTGTCTGGGTTCTCGATTCGTCTATTGATAAAACTATAAACCGGCTTGTTGTCTCAGGGTTGGTTTCCGGGTCAGTTGTAGTTTTAAATACCGAGGTCGGGCCTTTAACAAGATTCTCCATCGTTGTCATCCTTCCCGTTACCATATCCTTTACGGTTGCCTCAATAGTTAGCTGTCTTGAGGAAATAAGGTTTCTTATGGCGTAATCCGCGTCCTGAGCCCCCTGTTCTTCTTCGACAGCAAGGACTTTGTGAGAGAGTGAACACTCTTTCTTATAGAACAGGGCTTTTCCCGTTAAAGATGTCAGCTTCACTAATTCTTCCGGGGGGCACAGGTTTAAAATTGTATCCTGCAATGAACTTTTACCCGCTCCGCTTCCGGAGATTATTAAAATACTTAGAGGATCGTCCATCTTTCTTGATGTCATCGCAAGGTAACTGATAAGTTTATTTGTGTCCTCTCCCACGTATCCGGTTTCTGTTATGTCGGAGAGAATGTTCTCCATTAGATTTTGAGATTTGCCGAACTTAAGGGCTTCGTTACGATCCTTGTCAGTTAAAGTAAAAAGAGGACTCGCCTCCTTTTTTGTTGAAATATGTTTTTCTGTCGCTGATATTATCTTGTTTATATCTTCTTCGATTATTTCCGGATCTTCTTTAAATAAAAGAGCAGCGTCTTTTATAAAAGCCCTGCGGGCTTTAGCCTGATATAAATCAACCGTGTCTATATGGAACTTCTTTAAATGGTCGCGTTTAATATTTACTTTTAACTTATTTCCGCCGCCTTCGATTCCCCTGATGGTGTATTTCCGGCGGCAGATTTCAAGAATAAATCCGTCCTGAGTCGAGGCCTCATTTACTCTTAAAGAAGTTAACGGCTCTTCTTTAGTCTCTCCGTAAATTAATGTCTCTAATTCTTCCGGCGTATGTTTTAGTAAATAACTGTTAGGATCTTCGCCTTCGGGCAAAGCAACTATTTTGCAGCTAAAAGAAAAAGAAGCTCCCTTCTCTTTTATTTTTTTAGCTGATTCTTTTCCGGAACTATCGCCGTCAAAAAGAATAATCACACTCCGCGTGTTATTCTCTTTAAACGCTTTTATATGATCGTCTGTTAATCCATTTATCCCATAACAGGGAATTGTGTTTTTTATTCCCGCCTGGTAAAGGGAAAGTGAGTCTATTATTGATTCTGTGAGGATTATTTCATCGTAACTTTTTAATATGTGTTGATTAAATACTCCTCGATGTCCTCCAGGTAAATATAAATGCCGGCAAGCGTCCTCTACAATTTTACGCCCGTAGATATGAATAACATTTCCCGCTTTGTCAAATATCGGGAAGATTACGCAGTCTTTAAATAATTCGTGATTGGTTTCCGTAAGGATCCCGGCTTCTTTCAGGCTTTCTACTATTTCACCTCTCTCAGGGATCGTTTTAAATAAAGTACCGGCAGAATAACCGATTTTAAAGGTCTCTATTATTGACCCGTCCGTAATGCCTCTTTTCCTTAAATAGTTCCTGCCTTCTTTGCCCTCTTTAAAGGCAGAATGGTAAAAGTCAACGACTCTGTTCAGTAACTTCTGTGTATTTATGTTTTTATTTTTAGTGGAAAAAGTGCCCACGGCACCTTTAGCGGCTAAAAAAATAAAATCAGAATTGCCTCCATTCCGGGTTTTAAGATATTCCACGGCATCTAAAAAGGCTATGCCTTCATACTTCATTAAAAATTCTATGATGTCTCCGCCGGTTTTGCCGTCACTGCATCCTAAGCAATTCCAGAGATTGTTTTCAGGTGTGATTATTAAAGAAGGGTTTTTGTCATCATGGAAGGGGCAAAGGGTTGCATAATTCCTGCCGCGTTTGACTATTGAAAAACCTTTTTCTTTGAAGATATCCAGGATAGGTACGCTATTTTTCAACTCTTGTAACTGGGATTCTGTGTACTTCATTCTCAATCTCCTTCCGTAGTCCCCCTGTTTGTTTTGCTTTGCAAAACTGGGGGGATTTTCGATCTCCTTCTCTCTTTCGGTTCTCAATTTCAATCTCTCGGATAAGCTTAAACAATTGGTCCTTAAGAATATTAAGGTTCTGTTTGAGGCGAAGAACATTCGCATTGGCCTTGCCAAGAAGATAATTCTCTCTTAAGAGCTCCAGGCGGACTCCGTTAAACTCAAATATAACCGATCTTTTTTTATTGCCATCATCTCGCCAGATGTTTTTCAGCTCTGCGCCCTTGCTAAGCAAATAAGCTCCTTCATATATGTCTGTCGTAAGTATTCTCAATCTTTATCACCTCCTTACTTTTTTACTATCTTGTCAAGTAATTATCTTCCAAAATTTAACCGTTTGATACTAACCCTAAAATATAGTATCATACCGTATTGTGTCAACACAATTTCCATTAAAAATTAAAAAGTGAGGTTATAATGACTAACGTTATGCCAAAAAAATCTAAATTAAAATTATCACCTTTAAATATTGGTGACGAGACAATTGGGCAGCGCCTCGCACGACTTCGTAAAGAAAGAGGTTATACCCAAATAGAACTGTCTAATAAAACGGGACTCATTCAGACACTTGTTTCTGATTATGAAAGAGGTAAATTACGTTTACATGCAGAAATGGTAATCCGTTTTTCAAAAGCCCTGGATATAAGTGCTGACGAGCTTCTTGGAATTAATGCATCTAAAAAAAATAAAGATACATCCAGCTTAAGATTACTGCGCAGAATAAAGAAAATAGACTCTTTGCCCCCATCACAGCAAAAGACACTTCTTAAAACTATCGATATCTATCTTAAAGGGACAGAAAGATAATTTTCTTCTTGACAATATAGCATTTTTGCTATATTGTATAAGTAAGGCCATGTATAAAACATACTTTTATCAAAATTCCAGAGGTAATTCACCTGTTAAGGATTTTATTTTAAAACTGGATAAAAAATCCCGTTCTAAAATTTATCAGTATTTAAAACTTTTACAGGACTGCGGGCCTAATTTGCTTAGGCCTTATGCTGATAAAGTTAGAGGAAAAATAAGAGAATTAAGAGTAAAAACAAAAGATGGCAATATCAGAATATTTTATTTCTTCTTCATAGAAAAAAATATTGTCCTGCTGCACAGCTTAAAGAAAAAAACTGATCAATTGCCGGAAAGGGAGATTATTCAAGCGGAAAAAAACATGGACGATTTTATTTATCAATATAAACAAAAAAATATTAAATTATAAAGAGGTGGCCAAAATGATTAAAAAACTTCTAAAATTAGATAACTTAATCAAAGAAGAACTCAAAGATCCAGAGTTCAAAAAACTTTATGAGGAAGAAGGCAAAAAATTGGAAATAGGATATAAAATCGCCAAACTTCGACACAAAAAAGGTATGACTCAAAAGGATCTTGCAAAAAAGACACATACAACTCAAACGGTAATATCAAGACTGGAAAAAGGAAGTTATTGGACCTGTAGTATAAAAACCCTGGAAAAAATTGCTTTAGCGACAGGAACTCATCTTAATATTAGTTTTACAAAATAACTTCAGGCATACGGAGTACACCAGGCAATCGGAATTAATAACACCACCGGTAAAATGTCGTTTCCCTTTCCCACCCAGGCAACTATGCCTTTGTTTATTCTTTCCTTACTGTCCATTAAAAGCAAGGCCGCTTCCGGGAGGCGCATCCGATAATTCTTGAATTATCCGACGCGGTTTTTCTGACACAGAGCTTGCAACTAAGAATAAAAATCCTCTTTTCATTATTTCTTTTAAGCGTAGCCGCCGCTTTGATTGCGGCTTTGCCAAAGGCAAAGGGGCATGGCGGCTATAAGATGGGTGGGACAAATCAGAAAGTGCCGGCCGTGACTGGAAGGACTGGCATCCTGCCAGTCCTGGAGGGCACAAGAGACGCCCGGCTACAGCTCTCCAGTTTTTCTGTTGGGGCGGGGGCCCCCAACAGAAAAACGTCTGAACTTCTTCTTTTGATTAGCTGCAGTTTCTTTAACGGGATTTTATCGGATGTTGTGGAGCGTAAGCGGAACAACGTCGGATAAAATCTGTTAAGGAAAAGGGCGGTTTTCTCTGCCTGACTGTTAAGGAAGGCTGGCCGGCGCGGCGTTTGCTTTGGCGGTTGCATTTGTGTACCCCTATAGAAATTTAACTCCTACATTTGAATAATCGATGTTCTTTGTTTTTTCTTTTCAGGGGGGCGGGGGTAGAAACCCGCAAATTTGTGCGACCGGCTTAAGCATAAGAAAAGGAGCGTAATGTAACAATGTCTTATTAGGGTGTGTCCGACATTTGACGCCGAAGGGGTCAAATGTCGGTGGTAGTTTTGCGAGCCGCAGGGGAGCAAATCTACCAAGCACCCCTTGCTGCCCCCTTTTTTTGGGGGGAGTAATAAGACATTGTGAAATGAAGCGACGAACGCTTTACATGTATCAATAAGCTGAGTGACCGAAATGAAGGAGTGGAGTGAAGACAGTTTATCGGTGCGGATTTTCTTTTTGAGGCAACCCTCAAAAAGAAAATTGCGGGCAAAAGCGTAGTCTTTGTCCGCAAGCACGAACCTTTTGACATGAAATGTCAAAAGGCGATAATCTGTCGAAACGGAACGGATGAATGAAGGAAACGGCGTATAATCATTAACCTTGCGGGTTTTGGGTGGGATGGAGGAACAACATCAAGCATCGAAGGGGAGGCGGCCAAGCCTCACCTGCCGCCGACCCAGGGGGCAAATGAGCGAGCGTCAAGCGAGCGGGGCAGTAAGACGAGCGGCAGCGAAGGCGAATGGTGCGTTCATCAATCACGCAGCCGCCCCCAGGCGGCGGTGCATCAGGACATTAACTTATCTTTTGTGTAAGGGATGTGGAAGGGTTGAACTCTACGGTAGTTCTTTCCGGGATTGTTATGATTTTCCCTGTTTTGGGATGGCGGACTTTTTTGGAAGATCGTTTCTCTTTAGTAAAGGAGCCGAAACCGCGGAATGATATCCGCTCCCCTTTTTTAAGATCCACAGCTATTTCCGCAAAGATAAATTTTAAGATCTCCCGGGATTCAACCTCAGTGAGAAAAAACCTCTTTGAGATGGCAAGGGTTAGTTCTCCTTGGTTCATTTTTACTTTTGTCCTTTTGCGATGTGGTCGTTAATGGCTTTAGATATCTTGCCCAAATCAGTGGGATTCTGGCGAATAATCTCTTCCGCTGTTTCCTGCCAGGTCAAATGTTTTTTTCCAAGATGTTTTTCTACGGCCGGAATGATATCTTCATCCATAATGGTGTTGCGTTTGTTTTCTTTGGCTAACTCCCCTGCCTCTTTGAGTACAGTCTCTATTGCTGAATCAAATTCCTTAATGGCTTTTTTAACCGCGCTTTCTGAGGAACGCATTTTCAGGATATCGTTGACATATTCTTTAATTGTATTGAATTTAATAAACTCTGCTTTCTTGGGCATGGTAGCTCCTTTTATTTTTTATATGACGCCGGAAATCACCTGCCTTTTGGAGCCGCTTTAGCGGCGGAAAAAGGTCAGGTGGATTGACTGGTTATGTGTTTATAAGTTATTTCCGTAAATTTCGTAAGATTTCACTTCAGCGTTTTTACCTAATATACCTTTTTCTTCAATAGTATATTTATGTTTATGGATATCACAGTATTCAATTTTGACAATATAATCATAAGATGTTTTTTTGTTGCGAACATCATAAGCTTCTTTTTGCGATATGTCTTTAATATATTTTCTGGGATTATCACAAACTATTTCCCCGAATGGCATCAGAGTGATATTTTCTTTTATTAGGACTGTTTCCTTGGAAGATAGACCGAAATACAAATTAATTTTTAAAGCAGGGTAGGGTGAATAATTTTTTAATTTCAAACGCAATACAACTTTATGAATATTTTTTTCGTGATCAATGGGGATTGGTACGATTTTTATTTTTTCTGCACGCAACCATGGTATTCTTTGAATTTCTGCATTCTGCTGAGAATTAGATACGGCATCGCGTGAAATTTTATTTGCGCACATAGATGAGTGTAAAGCTAAAAACATTAATAAAATAATGCCGGCTTCAAAACTCCATGAAATTTTATCTTTTAGTGTGGGATGGCTAGTACTCTTTCGCCTTGGAGAAGGAACAATGTTTTGTAGATTATTTTTTTCTTCGCTCATATTTTCACATAACAATTATTATTTCTATTACTGATTCCTATTTATTAAATGTCAAGACCCACCCCCGCTTTTTTCTTACTTAGATTTTTTCTTAGCATTATAAAAACGAATTAGGTTAACATACTTCGATTTAATCACTGAAATTAAGTTAGTTGATCTTAAAAAATCAACATGCATTGATCGCCTCAAGGGATCAATGACATCTTCCAAGCTATCCATTATTTTTTTATAATCATTTTTCCAAGTATCTATTCTTGTTTCCCATAACAAATAAGGAATTTTTTGCAACTCAGTCATCAATTTATGAAAATTTAAGAGTTCTATACTATATTCTCCATATACTAATCTCACTTTAGCAATAATCTTAAAAGATGTTACTAGAGAATTTATTTTCCTCTGCTTAGACTGGTATTCTTCTATCGACATGCTTTCGATATTTCGAGTGTAAAGAGAGTCTTTATATCCTATTACAATTTGGATAAGGTTATAAAGTTCATCTGTATATCCAATAGCATCAAGAGTAACTTCAAAACGTCTCCGGATTTGCTCTGAAATATAGAGATAGATTACAGTTATTAATGTAGCAATTAAAGCGCCAACAAATCCAGATAGCAAAACATCCATTTAAATCTCTATTTTCTTTATTCTAACAATTAATAGACGCAATTCATATTCTCTGTTATTCCTTCTTGTATAATATCTAAAAATTGCCTTATTACCCCCTATGTTACCTTATGAATTATTAAGTCTTTTATAGTTTTGTCGAGTTTCTTTAGTTCAAATATTTTAAGCAGGTCCTCGCTTTTGCCTATCAATGGTACCATTTCTTCTTCCAGTTTTTGGCTTAAGCGTTTGCCCGATATGGATTCGGCTTCTAATCCATAGAGAATTTTTTTGTCTTGTCCGGTTACTTCCAGGTATCGCTGATTTTTGTAATTCCTTTTGGAAACCTCTTTCAGCCAGTTTTTATTTTTCACGCGCATGGATTCGTTATCCGGAACAAGGTAGCGGGAGAATTTTATTTCTTCCGGAGTGAGCATGTCCGGATGAATTAAATCAATTATCCGGGTGTTAGATATACCATAGAACTTTAAATTGTTCATAAAGGCGTCTCTGATAATCCATCCGCTGGGATCATAGTCAACTATGCTAAAGAGGTAGAAAGACCGCTGCAGGTTGATTTTCGCTTGTTTTAAGGTATCTACAAAGTACTCTGTGTTAAGAACGGATGGCTGGCCGCTCAGGGCAAGAATGGAGACGTTGTATTTGCCGGCAATATCAGATAAGAATTCCTGATGTCCAAGCTTCTCTGAGAAAAGGATTATATTGGCGTTGGCCCCCATTCTTCTGTGGGCCTGGTTATCATCACGGAAGCCAATATCTTTGTATTCCATGACTTCTATTTTTTTGACCATAAAAACGATGTTATCGATGAGTTGATCATATTGATCGGTTTCCCTGGCCAAAGCGCCGGACCGGGAAAGAGTTGGTTTGACGTACATATACCAGAATGTTCTGAGAAGTTCTTTTAAGGGGGGCTTCTCCCCTGCCGTGATCCTTTCTCTGGTTTGCCAGACAATGTTGCGCATAAGGCGGGCAACGTTGACAGGATAATCGGTAGCGCCCTGGCTAAATTTTCTTACCAGCCACTCTTTAGTTTGGTCGTGGATAAGTTCGTCGTAATGCCGGATACCGGCTTTACGTAATCGGTCTCTTAAAGATTGTTTTTTAGGCATGTTGTTAAGATATAAGATAATGTTCTGTTTTACAAGGGTTATTTCGGTCTAAAAGAAAATTTTTCTGTTAAACTATTAAAACAGTATGCCTGTAGAACTGGGTTTGAATTGCCGTATAATAGGGATATTCAAGCTGTGTTTTACCTACTTGTGGTTATAGCCGTTAGTCAACTGTTTCACCGCTTGCCTAAATTAGCTTTGCTTGGCGCACTCCCTATTTCCCCAATAAGAGCTGCTCACGGAGTTCTCAGGTAGAAAATAAAAATCACACCAGATATTTATCCGGCGTGATTTGAAAATTTTTCACTTTGTCGTCGAGAAGTTATTAAATAGTCGCTGTTGTCCCTATTTTTTTAGTCCCTATTTTTTTAAAAACTTTGTCGTCGAGAAATCTAATAGGTACTTGCCCCTATTTTTGCTATTTCTCTATGTTTCTCCTCCCTTTTCTCCTTACACCTGCGTCCCAAGAATTTATTCCCTTATTTGTATAATGCTTCCCTGCTTCTTTTGCTTCATAATCTACAAGTATTTGATTATTCTCTTCATCATAATAAATATACGGCCTGTGGATTAAATACCAATTTTTAAAATTATTCCAGATACGTTCATTTTGCTCAAGATCATCATAACTAAAAGGAGCTTCATAAAAATCAACACCAAAAATTATAAATAATATAGCCTCTTCAGGTTTATTATGCTGAGAATCTGAATTATTGTTTAAAATAGAATCACTCATTAATGCAAAAAATCTTTTTGATATAAGCCTTCTATCATAATTTACATTTTCCAAAAGTTGAAAAAAAGTCAATATCGTACCCTTCTTATATTCCGGTATTTTATTTAACCTATATAAATCATCTATAAAATATTTGTTATAATCCACCTCTTTTATACCTCTTGCAATATAAGAAGCGACTATTGCTTTGACATTATAGGCTTTGTCTTTTAAATATGACCTCAATTTTCCATACCGCTCTTTTGTAAATTTATAATCTTCAGGATATTGAGGCATCTCTGGATAAATAAAGGTACAAAGTATAGATATAGCCCTTTGTCTTACTTTGTTATCTTCATTCTGCATTATTTTTTCTAACTCGGCTATTAAAGCTGCATCGGAAAATTCTACCAATGCATTGTAAACCTCTCTGGATATTCGACCATATTTATCAAACGGAAAATTCTCATATTCATAAGTCTCAATAAGGTTCATTATATCATCGAGATATTTTTCATTTCCCTTAACCTTCGCGAGATTCTCATTTATTTTTTCCGGATCGGTTATATTAAAATCTAATCTCTCCGCGGACATACACCCTGTATTTAAAATCAATAAAACTATCAATAGTAGATGTTTTAGTTTCACTTTGTCTCCTCCTTAATACGTTGACATGTATTCAATATCTATAAATATTTTTGTATCATCTGGATAAACGCTGCCCGTTAGGTCAAATTTATATTCAATAGTAACAACAACACTGTTCCCATCAGAAAAATCCTGAAAAAATGCTGTCCTGAGATTCCGGGAATACGGGTTATAAAGCATCAACGCGTTTGTCTTATAGGTTGTATTTCCCCATATTACCTTATTTATAAAAGACTTAGCATGGGAACTGCCAGCCTGCCAGTCATATAAATAACCCTGAAACTGCTGTTTCATACCTTCATAAAGAGGGCCTATCATATTATCCGTTAATCGAGATACTTCGCTTCCAATATCTAATTTGGTATATTTCGCTATACTCATACCTGCCACAAAACTCAGTGCTTTCTTCGTAGAATATTTACCTAAATCTTCCGCATTAAAAGCGCCATATGCCAATTTAAGAATTGTTACAGCCTTTCCACCAGGTACCGCGTTTATTGCTAATTCAACAGGAAATTTGAAGGGTTGCATCCCTTCATTGGAAAAATAGGTATTCCGAAGGTCAGAATAGATGCCTCTCAAAGCTTGAGTAACAAAAACACCACTTTCCCCACGTAATAAAGAAGAGTTAAATCCGATATCAACACCAGGAACTGAAAGTTCCTGACTAATTTGGCCTAATATAGAAGTTTCAAAGTTTCCCCTTGCTAATAAATCAGGTAAAGAAGCTTCAACACTACTTCGGCTTAAAGGCAGATAATTATACTTATCATAAATAGAAAGATTTACATCCTGATAATGAATTATAAAATTATCTGTTCCGTTTTCTCTGAAATACTGTTCAATATTTATTATTGTTCTACCGTCAAAATCGTAAAAAGAAACACCAGCGCCTAGCGTATCTTCCAGAAGATAACAGATATATTCCAGACTCGCATATTCTCTATCGTCAATCGCGAATTTATATAGTTCATCTTTGCTTCCGCCTAGTTTAAACATCTCATCAAGAAACTTTTCATCCCATTCATATAAAACATCAAATATTTCTCCATCTTTATATTCCTGTAAAACCCTTATTTCCCTTCCATCGGTCTCTACATATTCTACTTTGTATATTAATTCCAAATCTTCCCCACTAAACCATTCCTCTGAATTACCATCTAATTTGACCTTGATAAAATCATCGTTGATTTCATCAAGAATAAATTCCTGGCCTTCAATTATTACTAACTTTTCCATACCATTTTCATCCAAAACAAAATCAAACCTCCGAATTTTGTCTTTATTATACACAAGCATAGTCTTTTTATTATTAAGAAAATCTTCATAAATTAATCTGTCTTTTCCTTCTCCCAAATATTCCTTCCTGGGAGTTATTCCGATATATTCTTTTTCTACCTGGCTTCTTATCTGTCTAACCTCTGGAGATAAATCTCCCAATTCATTATGCACCTGCCCTTTTATAATTCCAAACGCGGCTCCCATTACAGTGTTTACACTGCTTCGGAGCAGGTCCGCGTACCATTCTTCACCCAAGCTGTCTTCTAAAGCCTTGTATGTTTCATTTGAGGCTATAGTCTGAAGCGCTCCAAATTCAAGCTCAAGCATTATGTGGTTATGATCAGAACCCGGACACCATTGGTCCACCATATTCCCCCAATTGGGATCAGAAAAAGCGTTAAACGGCATTATTAGCAACGCCCCGCCTAACACTATACCTATCTTCGCTCCCCAGTTAGAGACTTTATTTATCTCTTCTGAGAAATACCGGTTTATACCGCTTGTTGTAAACCCGCCGACAACATTTCTTGTCCAGTCACCAAACAGGCCCCATTCATTACTCAACCAGTCGCCAGCCTTATGAAAAGCTGTTACTGCTTTCTCATAGAGGGTTAATGCTCCTTTAAAAATACCGCCTACAAACTCCGTAATTTTAGCAACACCTGCTTTAACTGCATCGCCTATCTTTGTAAATATACCTTTTACAATCCCGCTAAACTGAACAAGTAACTGTAAATTAAGGGCTACAATCCCCAATCCAAAACTTTTCAACGCGTTTGTATATTGACCATAACAAATAGCCGTTGCCATACTCATAGCGGTGCTTATAAGAGTAAAAGCAAATGGTTGTAAACCAGGTAAAAACGACATTACCGAGCCAATGATCATAACCCCAATCGCGCCAAACACCCTTCCCCATTTGCCTTCTTCAATCGCGAACTTGATAGCTTTGATAAATTGTTTTA
>CBDURG010000045.1:0-14254 GCA_965369805.1 uncultured bacterium | reverse complement strand
AATTATGATTCGCGCTGATTTTTTTTACAATATTTTATTCATTTATATTTTTTACATAATTCATCATAAATAATCTGTGTCCAATTATTTCTTTTTCTATTAATATTTTTTCCTTCTATCTGCTCTGTGATTCATTAATACTATATTATAAATCTGGAATCAGGTTTCCCGGCCTGTTCAACCTCTTCTTTCTTTTTCTCGTAGCCCGCCCTCCCCATCATGCCGTAGGTAAGGTTTTTACCTTCTTCTACTCCGGGCTGATTAAACGGGTCAATTTCATACAAAAACCCTGAAAAAGCCGTCGCAAGTTCAAGCATATATAATAACTGTCCAATTGAATGCTCGTTTACTTTATCGAGCCAAATGATAGCATTGGGTCTTTTGGATTTTGTAAGAGCCAGCGCGGTAGCTTTCTGCTCAGCATGTAAAAGTTCACTCATTGTGTGCCCGCAGAGGTAGCTTACGCCTTTTTTATTTTCAAATGCTTTTGGTATCGTTACATCACTGTCAAATTTTCTAACTCCAAGAAATATCATCAGCTTATCATTGGGCCCTTCCGAATATAACTGAACTTGGGAATGCTGGTCAGTAACACCAAGAGCTTTAACAGGGGTCTGGCCGACAAAACCCGCGCCTTTTTTCTTGCCTAAGCTTTCAGCCCAAAGCTGTCTATACCAGTCCGCAACATCCTTTAAACGGCTGGAATAAGGCATCATCACGGAAATATTCTTACCTCTGTTTATATCAAGAAGATAATGCAAAATTGAATACATATAAGCGGGATTATTCTTAAACGATTCATCCTTACAGCGTTCCTCCATTGCTTTAGCCCCTTCAAGAAGTTTCCTGACATCTATGCCGGTTACCGCCGCGGAAAGAAGCCCAACGGGAGAAAAAACCGAAAACCTGCCGCCAACATTTTGGGGAATATCAAACGTCTTATATCCTTCTTCTTTTGCAATGGCTTTTAAATCGCCTTTCTCAGGATCCGTTGTCGCGACAACATGTTCAGAATATGACTCGCCATACACTTTCTTAAGCATGTTTCTGACAATAATAAACTGTGACATGGTTTCCGCGGTTCCCCCTGACTTGGTAATAACATTGAAAAGAGTATTTTTCAAGCCGATAACATCAAAAAGAGAATTAAACACATCAGGATCAACATTATCCATCACAAATATTCTGGGGCGTTTTCTTTTTTCTTTGGAAAGAAACCCGTTAAAAGGATGGTTAAGTGCCGTATTAAGAGCGATATTCCCAAGAGCGGAACCGCCAATTCCCAGGACTACAAAATTCTCGTATTTATCAGCGATTGAATCCGCGAATTTCTGGATTTTATCCGCACCGTCCGCGGCATAAGGAAGAGTTACAAAACCAGGGTTTCCTTCCTTTCTTATGGTACTCATTCCTGAAACCGCTTTTGAAATCTTATCCTTAATTTCTTCTATATCTCCCTCCGCGATACCATGCTCCAGCCCCACAACAGAAGCAAGCGCGTTATTATAATCAAATCTAATTTGTTCTGACATAAAACTCCCTTTTTTTGTATTTAGTATTCAGATTATTAAAATGTCTTACAAATAATCAGGCAATATTGGAACGGCTTCCCGCATAAAATCTTTTAGCCTGTTAAAAGCTCCCTTTGTATCTCCATTAATCACAAGCGTAGAAACCTTGATCAACGCGCCTTTGGCCCCGCGGTGTCTTATCTCATCCAGAACAAAATAAACCTGCTGTTTATTATAACTGGCCATTACCCTGTCACCTGCCATATACCAGTAAAAAACCAGCTGCTTGCGAGAGCCTGTCTGGAAAAGCCGGCTGTTAACCTCTATTGTAGTCTTATCATCAATTTTAACCTTATCCAGTTTCTTATCAACAAGTTCTGTATTCCCGCTGCCTATGTAACAGTATTCCGGCGGATGGAAACTCTGCCTGTCGCCTTCCCCATAAACGACAGTAAACCATACCTTTTCGCCTTCAGAATTAGAATACTCGCCAAGCAGTATCTTATCCGTTCCCAGAATCTCAACTACATTCTCCTCCGGCGGTATGATTTCACCGGTCCAGGAACCTATCTCAAGAGGAAATTCTAATATCTTCGCGTCAGAAACAGACAAAGGCTTGCGTAATGAGAGATAACTAATCCCAAGTGCGAATACCAGCAATATAACTATGCTTATTATATAGTTTGAATCTTTTTTCATTATACTTCTGATTCCTTTTCCTTATCTTCAGCTTTCTTCTCATCATCTTCTTCTTCAATATCTTTACTCGGTGATAGAATATTGCCCATAATCTTTAATCCCAAAAAAGCAATGATAAAAACCAGAAACCCGGAATAATCATGAAATTTACCGGTAGCAACCTCAGAACCGTATACATAGGCGACAAGAAGAAGCAGGACTACCCTTACCACATTTGAAAACAATGCCAGGGGTATTGATGTCAGGAATAATATAAATTTTCTGGGCAGAGACATATTGACAAGATACGCGTAGAGAGAACCTAAAGCGGTCAGGGAAATTAAACTGCGCAACCCGCTGCAGGGGCTTCCAACTGTCAGCGAGGTATTCGGAAGATGGATTACACTCCCGGCCTTCAATGCCGAGATCCCCATGGCGTTAACAATATAGGCCGCTATCTGTGCGACAAATAACTTCATATTAAAACTGATATGAATTATAAGTACACGCGGCAAAGGTATCATAAACACAAGGAAAAAGATGGGGAACGTAAGCTTAAATAAAATTTCCTTACCAAAAAGATACAGAATCAAACCGATTAAAGTAGATATTATCGAAAACCCGGAAATAAAATATATCTTGAAACTGAAAGCGGCAAAATGTGCTAACAGGCTCAATATCAATATGACAAGTCCAATATTCGTTTGCACTACGGGAGTTTTCGCAAGGTCAGCGCGCATCTGCCACACAAGAAACGCGACTACAAAAGGAATCAGGAAACCGTGTGTGTAATATGATTCAACCCCTGAAAACCTGTTTTTCAACCAGATAAAAGTGGGCCAATATACAACACACAACAAAATCCCTATTATATATAGTTTGATTTTTTGAAAACGCACTTATATCTACTCTTTTTTGGCTTCCTGGAGGGATGCAATCTTTTCTTCAATCACTTCCGCCTTAATATCCTTGTAGTTTTCAAGTAAATGCTTATAAATATCAATAGCTTTCTGCGGTTGATTTAACTGTTCATGATAAATTCTAGCGCTCGTAATCAGAGACTGCACGGCTAAAGGTGTTCCGGAAGATAAATCAGCCAGTTCCTGAAAAGAACGAATCGCGTCATCCCATTTTTTCAAAGAAATCGCGGCGGAAGTGATATATTTCAAAGATGAAACCGCGTATCCCTTTAATGTTTTTTCAGCTTCAATATTCTGGAGCTGATCTAACTCTTCCTGGGTTTCTATATATTTCCGGCTTTCCTCCTGGATTTTCCCATACTCTTCCACCGCCTTTTTGTAGGCAGTTTCAGACTGCCGGACGGAGGGCAGTTCCTCCTGATAAATAACCGCAATTTTACACAAAGATTCTACGGCTAAAGAAGTCCCCGGATGAGAATCCGCCTGGGCTTGCAGATATTCGGCCGCTTTACTCCATTTCTTCTGTTCAACCAAAGCCGCAATAATAAATTTCTGTGCTGTCAAAGAAGCAAATGTATCAGGATATTCCGTAATAACCTTCTCATATCCTTCAATAGCCTCTTTATAAGCAGCCTCGGCTTTTTCATTCATATTCTTAGCTCTGTAATACTGCGCTATATAAAGAGGTACCTGATAAGCGGCATAGGTCTCCGGATAATCGGACACTATCTTCTTGTAGTTTTCAAGGGCCTTATTCCAGTTATTTTCATCCTCATATATTTTCCCAGCAGCAAATAGGGCGCTCGCGCAGGTATTGGCATCCTGAGGAAACTCTTTCAAAACCTTCGCGAATTCATCTTGCGCCCTGGATATATTCTTTTGAAGAGTGTAAAGCTGGCCAATCGTCAGTTGAGCCCTCGAGCTGTACTTCCACTTCGGAAATTTAAAAACAAGCTTCCGGAAAGCAAGAATAACTTCCTCATAGTTCTCCGGAGCTGCGGTTTCAATCTTCTCCTTTAAATCGGCAAAAGATTTATTTGCCTGCCACAATAACTTTTCAGCTTCATATTCTCCGCCGCTGCATCCGTTTATAAGCAGTACGAAAACCATAAATAATATATACAGTATCTTCCCGTAATATTTATTGTTATTAACTGTCTTCATAAACCTCCATATGGGCCTATCAATGCTTTTTAAACTTTCTTTTTAACTTAATTAAATATTTAAGATCCTCTAAATCCCGCGCTCGCCCGGCAGCTTTTTTCATCTCGATAAGGTCATTGAGCGAACTAAAAAAAACAAACGTGCTTCCAATTTTTGCCTTTACTTTATTTTTCCAAACTTGTTCAAATTCCCTGCCCTTCACAAAAGGATGGATATCCGTAAACAGGAAAGGCCGATGCCCCAATTATCACAAAATCGACCTTATGCCCTTTTAATAATTTGAGAAGTTTTTCTGTGTCCATTTTTCTTCAAAAGTTTAAACATCTCTTTCGACTTACTAAACATCATTTCAAATCTATCCTTAGTTGTCAAAGACCTAAGGTAGTTTAACTCAAATTCTAATTCCCTGTCTTCTGTATGCTTAAGGTGCCTGTCTAATTTCAAAACTCCCTTCATCCTCAGGCCTCCGTTTCTTTTGTCAGGATAAACAAATTTGTAATTGAGGTCATCACAAGGAAATCAGCAACAAAAGCTACTGCAATCCCTACCCCCAGTATAATCAGAGTCGCCTCAGGAACGTTTCTGAAAGCATAAGACATTAACCGCATTCTTGACAGTATCAATAAAACCTCAAAAAATCTTGGAGCCGCAATCAGAAGAAACATGGTTAAAAAAACCCTTTTTGAGGCAAAAAGACTTCGTTTAATGGAACTGAACAATTTTCTTTTTTCAATTATTGCCGCGGAATAAGAAAATACCAGAAAAGCCTCGATAATAAGGACAAAGAGATACCCGCCATAACGCACTATCCGGATAAGAATTGGAAACAGGGCACTGCCCGAAAAAGTTTTAACTACCAGCCACATAGATAGCTTCATAATAACAAAACTTATAATAAAAGTAATTATCCAGATACCGGCAAGAGTAAAATACCTTCTGACAGACTTATGAAGGCTGCCGGCAATTCTCGGTTTTTCTCCCGAGCTCACCTGAAAAATAAGATTCACAGCCATGCCGAACATCAGCACGCCCACAGTTAACATAATCCCTATCTGCATATAGTAAAACATTTTCGGCAAAAGCAGGAAATTAGCGGGATAATGCAAATAGCGTAAGTTAGAAAACGCTTTTATAAGCGGAGCGAATATCCTGGACAGCGGATAGCGTGGAGAATAAAATAAAACAGTCAACGCAACCGCGTTAAAAACCGCGGTCACAAAAAATGGCAAAATAATACATGGGCGTTTCCTTACCATTTTAAAAGTCATAGACCAAACTGACTTCGCTACACCAAAACTTTCTTTAATTCTCATGTAATTATCCTTTGAAGGTTGTTTATTGAGTTATTAATAAATAACCATCTGATAATAGCACAGCGGTCAATAAAAACCCTTACATTACGTACTACTTTTTAAAATCCAAAAAGCCTGATTTTCTTATCCAGTCAAAAGTAACTATAACAACAAGGGCCAGCGCGACAATAACGAATATACCCTTAATCCCGGTAAAACTCAAGGCAATCAAACCAAAACAACAGCATAAGAAATACATTGATAAGACCACCTTGCTCTGGGATTTTCTGTCTATTAAAAGCTGGTGATGTATATGCTCCTTATCCGCGTGGAATATATGCAATCCTTTCATTAATCTTCTGAAAACTGCCAGAGTAACATCTATAATCGGTATACCAAGAGCTATTATAGGAACTATAAGAGCTATCAGGGTCCTGCTTTTATTAAAACCTTCAAGGGCTATAATTGCCAACACAAGGCCAAGAAACATACTGCCGGCGTTACCCATAAATATCTTCGCAGGAGAAAAATTAAACGGTAGAAATCCAATGCAGCTGCCTACCAAAGCCGCTGCTAAAAATGCAGTTACCACATTACCCTGCTTCAAAGCCGCCAAAAACAGGAAAAAAGCTATTATAGCGGCAATTCCACTTGCAAGGCCATCCAATCCATCTAAAAAATTTATAGCATTAATAAGGCCTACTATCCAGATAATGGTAAAGATAAGTCCAAAAAACCCTATGTGCATTGTTCCACCAATTGGACTTGTGATTTCCTCAATTCCAAAACCGCACACAATTAAAATTGCCGCCACTAATATCTGTACAACAAGCTTAAATTTAGCATTCATCCCCTTGATATCATCATAAACACCCAGACCGACAATAATTATTGCGCCAAGATATAACCCTATATACTTACTTGAAACCAAAAAACCTCTCATTTCATTAGGAGCAAGGAAAAAAGCCGCAAACATGGCTGATATAAAAGCAAGATACATCGCAACCCCACCCATTGTAGGCATCTTTGTTTCATGAACCTTACGATGCCCGGGTTTGTCATAAATACCTTTGGCCATAGCAATTTTTTTGACTAACGGAGTCAACACAAAAGAAATTCCCGCGGCAATCAGAAAGACATATAGATAAGAATAATGGTTAAGCAACTTTTACCCCTTCATTTAGAAAACATCATAACCTTTTTAGTTTACCATGTATTTATTCTGTGGCATTTTTTAAGTTTCCTCGTATACAATTACAACTCGCTATCGTTTTCACACCGTTTAAGTGTTTCTTGAGGCCGTTTCTTAAACCACTCCAATGTTCTTTTAAATCCTTCTTCCAGGAAAATCGGCTGTTTAAAGCCTGCCTTCCTGATCTTATCAGCATTAAAACAAGTCCCTGCGTTGAATTTTTTTATTCTTTTGGCTGTGATTGGAAAAAGCCGCTTAGTTAAAACAGAGGGATAAAGGATGCGGACAAAAATTTCCAATCCACAACATTTGACAATATCTCGCAGACAGTGAAAAAGCATGAAAAATGACTCTGATCCCTTTATCTCTCTTTATCTCTCCTTATGGCTATTTAATTCCTTCTTTTAAAAGCAGTTCAAGTTTTTTAATATTTTTATTCCAATCATAATTCTCGGCGACCAGTTTCCTAGCATTTATAGACAATTTCTCGCGTAGATTTTTGTTCTTGATTCCCTCTATAACCTTCTTGGCGAACTCCACCGCCGTATCGGCAATCAAAACACCGCTGCCTTCTTTTCTGTCCACCCACAAAGTAGCTATGGAAGTAGAGATAACCGGCAAACCCATCGCCATTGCCTCAAGAATCTTATTCTGCATCCCTGTCGCGACCCTTATCGGACAAACCATAACCGCGGCATCTGATAAATACGGTCTGCTATCATCGACTCCTCCTGTTATTATAACACTTTTATCCTTGGCTAATTCTAGGATCTTTTTAGAGGGATTAATGCCGACTACATACAACTTTATACCCGGGATCTCTTTCTTAATTAGCGGGAAGACATTCCCATAGAAATATAATACCGCGTCTCTATTGGGAAAACTATGTAAGTTTCCTATAAATACTATCGAATTAAGATTGTACTGTTTTCCGGTTGGGCTAAAATATTCAAAATCAACACCGTTTGAAATAACGGTTACATTGTTCGCTTGCTTCAATGGCTTGTTTGCCTCTTTATCAACATTCGATACCAAAAGACACCTGTTGAAATATTTGATGATTTTTGGCTCATATATCATGATTTTCAGCCATTCAATAAAATAAAAAATAAAGAAGAGGTGATTTCTGAATTTTAGGGATCTCTTTAAGCTAAGTGATAATGAATCTGTTAAATCTAAAATTCTATTGATCCCTTTTACGTCTTTAACATACTGGGCCATTCTTAATAAGTGAATATAGATGCCGTCGATTTTCTCTCTATTGATTACCTTTCTTATCTTATCCTTCATCCTTCTGTGCCGGTAATAGGCGACTTGAAATGGTACAAATGACAAAGAATAAAGGAGGCAGTTTATGTAAGACTGGATCGGTTTTAATAAAATAGTTTCGACATTAACGCAATATTCTTTCATCGGCGCAATATATTCCAATTCTTTCTCCGATTCAATGAAAGAGATGAGATAAATGCTATGTTTCTGGGATAGGTATTTAATAAAATTAAATGCCCGCAGCTTATCTCCTCCGTGAGGAGGGTAAGGAAATCTGGGTGTAATAAATAAAATTTTCACCGATGCTGTCCCTCTATAGGTTTTTCAGCTTCTACATGCAAACTATCTCCCGGCCGGCTATCAAGTTTATTCACATCCGGAATTCTTCCTTCTCTGTAAGGACATCTTCTTACATTAACAAAGCCTATTTTAATAAGCATTTCCCTTAATAGATCGGAATCATACATATACCGATGACCAAAATCCTTCGACCTGCTATTGGCAAAAAAGTAGCTAAGAAATTTTTCTTTGTCTTTAGTTAGGTAGTATCCGATCGCCACTTCTAGATCCGGAACGCAAATCCTTATAATTCCTCCTTCTTTTAAGGTGCGATAAGCTTCTTCTAAGATCTGGACTGCTTCATCTCTAAAGAGATGCTCTATAAAATGTGACGTGTAAATATAATCTACGGATTTATCTGAAAATGGCATCCCGAATTTAAGGTCGTGATGAAGAAAGATATTTTTCCTAAGAACACTACAATATTCATCCAATGTATACCATTGTTTTGAATTAGAAAATTTATACAAAAATTTATGGCAAAAAGACGGGCATTTTGCAAAAAATGTATTTATTCCACTATCTATATTTATCCACCCCGGCGCTACGGATAGGCCGCAACCTATGTTTATTTTTATGCTACCGGAACAGGCGCGCACAGCATTTTTTGTATTTACTTTTCTTCGTCTCTTTATCCAAGCGATAAAATCAGTAAGCATCTGAATTAATTTTCTCAACATGTCAAATCCTTAATGAGATTATCCAGTTTATAAAAATTCTTTTCGAACATTAACTCCGGCGCGATTCTAATAGCGTTCTTTCTGCATTGTTCCATCTTTATCTTATCGGATAATTTCAATTTTAAATTTCCGAGATTATCATATGTAAATCCTATCTGGTATTTATAAATTAGCTCCTCGCAAGCAGCAAAATATCCTTTAGGAACTACGACGGGTATGGCCGCATTAAGAGCGAATAAAAATCTCTCGGATAAACTATTTTGATATCTGGTGTACCTCTTATCGAGATTATAGAGAACTATGCAGGCATCAAACTGTGTCATAAAAGTCGCGAATTCTCCATTAGCCGGGTTTTTTTGATCAAAGGTATGTATGTATCGCTTATCGGCTATAATTTTATCTTTAGTATCGGCAAAATGGACATGAATACCTTCTTTTGCTATTTTACTTATTTGCTGCCGAACATCATTAAATGTCCGTTGTGAAAATTCAGTCCCCCCGATGAAGATCAAATGGGGTTCATTATTCTTCTCGGAAAGCGGCGTTAGCCTTTCTTTGTAAAAATAATCTTTCCTGTAATAACCCATCAGTATCAGATCTTTACCGTGGATGTGAAGGTTAAAATGTTTATTCATGTAATCATACATTGTTTGACTGCAATGTATCCTGCCGTCAAGTTTCTCAAATATTTCCCTGACTTTTTTCGGCTCGTCTCTCTCTTCATCTACAGCGCCTACTTCCCGCAAAGGATAAGATTGGATGCTGTGTATGATCGGAATTCCCAAATCCGCTTTTTGTATCACCCTTATCTCCTGAAAAGTCACTGTGCCCCAAGCGGAGTAAACTATATCTATCCTTTTTTCTTTTATGACTCTTAAGATTATCTCTTTGACCGATTCCGGCACCCGGTCAAGATTAGCCATGTCCACCTTCTCTCTCATAACCTTAACCATAGGTATAGTATCTAATTTTACAGCTTTAATTAACGCCTTAAAAAATTTTCCGATCATCCTTTTAATTTTTAAGCGAGAACCGGATTTTGGTTCATATAAATGAATTATATCATCAAACTCGGGATAATATCTTAATCTGTTCCAAATATCTGTCTTATGGGTATTCATAAAGGTTACTTTATAACCACCGGACTCAAACATCCGTATGTCGTTCTCTACCCTAAGACAGCTCATGTGAGATAAATACAATAGATTCATCTTGTCTTCGCTATTTCTTTATAGACGCCGTTTACTTTCTTGCAGATAATATCCCATGAATATTGATCCGTGACTAATCTTCTCGCGTTATTCTCAATTTTTTTTCGCAACCCGCCGTCCTTTAACGACATCTTTGTCTTAACGGCGAAATCCTCTGGTGAATCGGCTATCAATATATTTTCGTTATCGGCTACATTCAGCCCTTCGCATCCAATCGAAGTGGAGATAACGGTCTTGCCCATTGCCATGGCTTCCAATATCTTCAATCTGCTTCCGCCCCCGATCCTGAGAGGGACTATATAAACCGAACTTTTGGCGATATACAGCCTGACATCTTCGACGTATCCCGTGACTGTAATATTTCCCTCCTGTTTTGATAAACTTACTATTTTATTTGAGGGATTTCGCCCGACTACGCACAAGCGCACATCTTCAATCTCTTTTTTAATAAGGGACCATATTTTATCATAAAAATATAATATAGCGTCCTCATTCGGAAACCAATCCATTACAGCGGTAAAGACTAAACTATTAGGTTGAACATCAGCCTCCTGAGGCTTATAACGATCTACATCCACGCCGTTTGAGATAACGATTAAAGAGGCGCGCGGAGCAATAGATTCCAAGTTTTTCTTGTCTATCTCTGACACCACAAAGCAGTGATCGAATTTCCGGGCAATATTTGATTCGTATCCGGCGAGTTTCAAATACTGCAAAAAGAATACAAACATCTTTTTGACCAAATTCTTCTGCTCTTTAAGATACCGCTTTATAAGGAAAAATTCTACATTGTGTTCATCGAGGATCTTTGGAATATCCTTTACGTTTTCGACATATTGAGCCATATGAAGATGGCTACAATGTATTAATTCAACCCTGTTATTATTTAAAACCTCTCTTATTTTTTGTTTCATCCTTGAAGAATAAAATTTAGCGATCGTAAACGGCTTCTTTGTAAACAAGCTGATAAAAATAGCGGTTAATAAATTTATCTTTCCTCTTTCCCTTATAACCTCTATTGACTTGCAATAAGGCCTCAAAAATTCCAGATTCCTCTTTTCACTTTCATCCTGTATAAAAGAAACCAGGCTGATATCGTGCTCTTTTGAGATCTCTTTGATTAAATTGAAATCCCTGATCTTAGCGCCACTGTCAGGAGGATAAGGAAATTTAGTCGTTAAAAATAATATTTTCATTTGAGGAAGCGCTTTTTAATTTCTCCGGAAATATATTTTAAACTGTCTCCCTGCGTTATGTTCTCGATATCTTTAGAATCTGAAATAATATTTCTTCTCAGGTATTCTATTTTAGCCAACGTCTCTTTCTTTATCACCTTACGGGATCTAAAGACCGTGCCGGGCAAACGGAACAAAGCGCTCAGATATGCTTTAAAATACCACGTCATTGTATTTGCCTTTGCTGACCTAATAAAATCTGTAACTATGTTCCATGCCGTAAACAAGATCGCCCTTGGCAAAGGCAAATATCTCCACGCTATTAATAAGCTGTTTCTCATATCATAATAATATTCGCTTCTTTTAACCCAGGGTGTCTTATGCAGAATCATTACTTTCGGATAATATAATATATAATATCCTGCATCCAGAATACGATATGATAAATCGGCTTCTTCCATCTGGCGCAGCGAATCTTCTCTATAGCATCCAACCTTATCCATAATACTTCGTCTGATAATACTGGCTCCTCCCGAAAAATCGGTAACATAAAATTCTCTCTCTATGCTTTTTTTATCCGCCTGCCTAAAATAAAAATTTTCGATTCCCTTTGTGTGATAATTTACAATTTTACAACATATAACCCCCATCTTTGGAACCTCGCGCATCTTATTTACAAGGAGTTCTATGCCATTTACGGTATCGATTATCGCATCATCGTCTAAAAAGAATATAAAATCTCCCTTTGCAGTCTTTATGCCGATATTCCTTCCTCCCGCAACGCCTTTATTCTCCTCCAACTTGATAAGTCTGATATCCAACCCGGAATTCTCCAGCATCTCCCTGGAGCCATCCGTTGAATTATTATCTACGACGATAACCTCAAAATTTTTATACGTCTGCTTAAACACTGAAGCTATGCTTTCTCTTACCTCGTCTTTTTTGTTCCAATTCAATATGACAATACTGACTAAGGGGCCAACCATTTATTATTTTCCCTCCTTTGTAACCGCTATATGCGACAACGATGGATCAATCAGAGAAATCCGACTTAATGCCACTGAAAATGATATCGCTATCCAAAAAAGGAGCAAGTACAACTGTGACAAAAAGAAACCTCCGACTAAAAAGCCTATCATACCGATCTCTAACGCGATAGATATATTCAGCAATAAAACATCTCCTCTTTCCTGAAAAACATGCTGCGCTTTTCTCAGTTCTCTAAAGGCGCAAAATACGAGTAAAAGAAACGCAAATATGGCGGGGATCCCGGACTCCGCGGCTAAAGTGATATACATATTGTGAGCCGACATCGGCCTTTGATAAACATATGTGGAGCGGGTATGTTTAGGGTATTCCCATTCAAACATGCCAAATCCTACCCCTCTAATTGGATGTTCCTGTACCATCTCTGTTCCCGCTTTCAGGGCTTCGAGCCTGCCGCGAATAGAAGTGTCGCGGTTCGTAGCGGTTATCGATGCCGCCCTCTCCCAATAACGAGCGGGGAAAAAAGGCAGAAATACTATGAACGAAAGAATCGCAAAAACCAGAGGTTTGACATTCCTCGGCTTTTGAAAAAGCGGCCGCACCGCGATTAAAAAGAGAACCGCTGCCAACGCTACCATAGCTCCTCTTGAATAAGTAAAGATAATGCACATCAAGAATAAAGCGGAGATAAGAAAAAAAACGGCTTTTCTTAACTTCTGACGTTCTGCCCAAAATAGATTAATGGCTATCGGTAAAGCCACGACTAAATGCATAGCGAAGAGGTTGGGATCGGTTTCGGGACCGACAATACGCAACACCCCTTCATCAACAATTCTCCCTATGTGAAAAATATGCTGATAGAGCCCCATTAAAGCGGATATCACCGCAATCGAAATTAGAGTACCAATAATAATAAGGCTCTGCCGCCGTGTTTTGACCATATTCACTATAACAAGGTATAAAACCGCCACTTTAATAGTCTGCGGTATAAGCATAGGAGAAGAGAATGCCCATTCTATAGTGCCGGAGAGGAAGACCAAAGATAAATAGAGTGCGATAAAAAAGTTCACCTTTGATTTAACGAATTCGAAATCCCGGTAAACAAGGGTGCGAAAACCCCATACCAGAAGGACTCCAATAGCTAAATACTGGGCCAGATTAAATTGCTGGAGCTGAGGGAAATGCTGGGTCGGATGTAAAAACGCTCCAAAGAGAAAAATGATTACTCCAAAAAAAGGATTAAAGAAAACTATTACAGCAATACAAACCACAAAAAAAACAAATAATACAATCCACCAGGGTTTCAATAACAGGCTGAAACCTATCATAAAGGAAAAGGCGAGAACGGCTATCCAGACAAGCGTTGGCAGTTCTAATAGCGGAGTCTCTTCAGCTAAAGGTGTCTCTCTATCTTTCATATTTCTACTCTATTTTAATTTACCACTGGCCTGGCATCCATTAATAGCAATACATCTAACGGTTTCAGGGTTAAAGACAATACATCGATTTTCCTGCCGCTAATCAAATCCTTAATTTCATTTTCAGGAGAAATCCCAGCTATCTTGATTTTGGCCGGTTTATTTGTCAAATTTAATAAATAGATTATCCTGTCATTTTTCCGCTCAACAACACGCATTTCTATTCCCCAGTAATTATGCCCTTCGTTGTCGAGAACACGGATGGGCCTGTTTATGCCAATCAGGTTAAATAAATTATCGAATATTTCATGATAGTATCTTTCATCTGTTCGAGAAAAATTTACGTTATAATAATATATGCCTCCCCTTCCATATTTTTCTATTTTTTTATCTTTCATAGAAAAGAAAACATCTCTTT
>CBDURG010000044.1:0-14331 GCA_965369805.1 uncultured bacterium | reverse complement strand
TACTAATTGAGGGTAGAAAAATCTTTGGCTATCAAGTTTTTCTACAGCCTCGTTATATTATAGTAAACTCCCAGCGAGGATTTTAAACGGTTAGTTTGAGGACAAAATGATAGAAATTTGTGTTCTTGCCAGTGGTTCAAAAGCGAATTCAATTTATATACATGATGGTGAAGCCGGCATCCTCATAGATGCCGGCTTGAGCAAAAAAGAAACCCTGCGCAGGTTAGCGGAAAAAGGCCTGGGCGGAAAACCGGTAGATGCAATTCTTATAACGCATGAACATTCCGATCATATTCGGGGTTTAAATCCGGTCTCTACTCATTTTAATTGTCCGGTGTTCGCGAATCGTGCCACGGGCGATTCAATTTTGAAACTGTTGCGTAATAAAAATACGTTTTTTCCTTTTGAAAACGGGGTGGAGTTTGAGTTAAAAAAATTCAGGATAAATTCTTTTTCTATAGCGCATGATGGGGTTGACCCTGTTGGTTTTGAGCTGATGCACCCCGGAGGTAAAATTTGCGTTGCTACGGATCTTGGATTCCCAACTTCTCTTGTGAAAGAAAGAATAAGACAAAGTAATGTTCTTATTCTGGAAGCGAATCATGAAGAGGAAATGGTCTTCAACGGAAACAGGCCATGGGAAGTAAAACAAAGAATAGTGGGACGAAAAGGCCACCTGTCAAATAAAAGCCTGGGACGTCTTATAGAAGAAGTAGCCGGCCCTGAACTTGATATGATATTTCTTGCCCATATGAGCCAGGATCATAATGAGCCGGCCCGGGCTGCCGATGTTGTAAGTAACGCGCTCAGAAAGAGAAATTTAAGCGATGTTGAAATAAAATTTACGTGGCAGGACAAGCCGACGGATGTTTGCCGCCTGCGGATTACTGTTTTCGGATTAAGGGATAAGAATGGGAATATTTCTTAACAGTGCTGTGTTAATTGCGGGTTTTTTCATGCTGTATTTTGGTGCTGAAATGCTTATTAGGGGTGGTGTAAACATCGCCCTGAATTTCCATGTAAAAAAACTCGTAATCGGACTTACTCTTTTTGCTTTTGGAACATCCTCTCCTGAGTTTATCGTGAGTTTCTTTGCTGGACTACGCGGATCCTATGATGTGTGTGTCGGCAATGTTGTAGGCAGTAATATTTCAAATATATTTTTAGTGGTGGGAATAGCCGCGTTGATAAGGCCGATTAAAATTCACCCGCAGGTTTTAAAAATAGACATGCCTGCTTTGCTTGGGATAACGGCTCTTTTTATTTTGTTTTGCTTTACAGGCGTAATTACCCGGTACATGGGTGCTGTCCTTTTTGTATTTCTCGCTGGATATGTGGTGTTTCAATTAAAAAACAGGAGAGAAACCGATGTTTTGAGCATTCCTCCTAAACCCGGGAATGTAAAAATTGTAAAAAATTTCATTATTGTTTTGCTGGGGTTTATCGTTCTTATCGCCGGAGGGCATTTTACCGTCAATAGTGCTGTGAAGATAGCTGAGGCATTGGGGATAAGTAAGCTTCTTATAGGGTTAACAATTGTTGCCATAGGGACATCTTTACCTGAACTTTTTGCGAGTACAATTGCTAGTGCTAAGAAAGAAGGGGATATATCCGCGGGGAATGTAATAGGAAGCTGCATATTTAATATTGCATTTGTGATCGGTATTGTCTCAATGTTTTTCCCCCTTTCTGTTCCGAAAGAAATTGTTTCCTTTGATAACTATTATTTTATATTCGGTTTAATATTGGTTTCTCTGTCTGTATACACAAAAAAGAGAATTGGCAGGAAAATGGGCATTTTACTGATTCTTTTATATGTTTTTTATATTGTGTTTATAGTGAATAGGTCAATGGGGTAATTGTTAAACCCCTTGACATTTAACGGTTTTAAAGGTATTTTTAAATTGAAATAAGGGAAACATGAAATGATTGCCGCTATGACAGGTTTACTTTTAGTGCTTGTGGTGCTCGTCCTTAAAAGGGACGAGGTCGCGGTGGCCTGTATTCGGATCTGATTGCAGGAGAGATTGAAGGTTTAAACCCGCTTCCTCGGTAAAAGAGGTGGCGGGTTTTTTATTTACATGCTCTTTTAATTTAAGTAAGATTGGACACAGATTTTCACAGAAAAAAAAAGGTGTAGGGAGGAAATTTTATATTCCCGGGAACCTAGAGCCTGGAGCCCGCAGCCAAATATTATTTACTCTAGATTAGACAATGTATAACTATGAGCTATTAACCACCAATAATTAATGTTGTGGAGATATTATGAAAAGTGACGCGATTAAAAAAGGATTGGAGAGAGCTCCTCATAGAGCTTTATTGTTTGGAACCGGTGTTACAAAAGGTGATTTGAAGAAGCCATTTATCGGGATAGCCTCATCTGTCACTGATTTAATTCCCGGCCACGTTGACATGAGACAGCTCGAAAGGGCCATTGAAAATGGTGTTTATGCCGGTGGCGGCAGGCCTTTTGTTTTCGGGATACCGGGTATATGCGATGGTATAGCTATGGGGCATAAGGGAATGAAGTATTCTCTTCCCTCGCGTGAACTTATTGCCGATATGATTGAAGCAATAGCTTCCGCGCACGCTCTGGATGGGCTTGTTTTCTTAACAAACTGCGATAAAATAACTCCCGGTATGATTATGGGGATGTTTCGCCTGAATATACCGGCTATTGTTGTAACTGCCGGGCCAATGCTTACAGGAAGGCACTATGGCAGAAGAACGTCTCTGGTTTCCGATACCTTTGAAGCTGTTGGCAAATACAGAGCAGGCCGGATTTCAGAAAAGACACTTTGTGAGCTTGAAATGGTCGCGTGTCCGGGTGCTGGTTCATGCCAGGGAATGTTTACCGCCAACACCATGGCATGCGCGACTGAAGCTATGGGGCTATCAATGCCTTACTGCGCTACCGCACTTGCTGTTTCCGCGCATAAAAAGAGGATAGCTCATGAAAGCGGGATAAGGGCGGTTGCGCTTGTCAGAAAAAACATAACCCCTAAAAAAGTGGTTAACCTTAAATCTATAGAAAATGCGATAAGGGTTGATGTTGCTCTTGGAGGATCGACTAATACGGTTTTGCACATTTCTGCTATAGCTCATGAGGCAGGCCTGGATATCGTCCCCGAATTATTTGATAAAATAAGCAGGGCTACTCCTCATATTGCAAAAATGAATCCTTCTCCCGACGGGTATTTTATGGAGGACCTTCATAACGCGGGCGGGATACCGGCTGTTTTTAAAAGGTTGGGTGCTAAGGTTGCCGTGAGGCCTACAGTTTCGGGCAAAACCACCGGCAATATTGCCGCTGAAGCTGTAATAAAGGATGAAGATGTTATTCGTCCTTTAAAGAGAGCTCATCACAAACAAGGCGGGATAGCTATCCTTCGGGGCAACCTGGCGGAAGGCGGGGCCGTAGTTAAACAGTCAGCTGTTGAAAAATCAATGATGAAATTTAAAGGTAAAGCCATATGTTTCAATAAAGAAGAAGATGCGATGAAGGCGATAATGCGGGGGAAGGTAAAAAAGGGAATGATAGTTGTTATTAGATATGAAGGGCCTAAAGGCGGCCCCGGGATGAGAGAAATGCTGTCACCCACGGCGGCTCTTATAGGCAGGGGCCTTGGAAAATCTGTCGCGCTTATTACTGATGGGCGTTTTTCAGGAGGAACAAGGGGGCCGTGTATAGGGCATGTTTCTCCTGAAGCCGCGGAGGGCGGCCTTATTGCCCTGGTTAAAAACGGAGACATTATTTCTCTGGATATTCCAAACAGAAAACTTGAACTTGGTATTAGTGCCGATGAGATAAAGAAGAGAAAGAAAACTATGAAATTGAAAAAAACGGAAGTCAAAACCGGTTACCTTGCGAGGTATTCCGAGATGGTTACATCCGCGGGAACTGGAGCGGTGTTTAGTAAGTAACAACGGAGTAATACAAAAGAACAGAGAGCACAGAGAAAAAAGTATAAAAAATTATGCTTGGATGTTAACTTAATATGTTATCTCTGTGATTCCTGAATTTGAAGTTAGTAACATAGATTGAAAGATAAAAAGAACTTAGAACTTAAGAAAGAGAACACTGAAAAAAGAGGAAATTAAATTAAAGTTTTTTAAACTCTGTGTTTTCTGTGGCTGGATTTTTAAAAGTGGAGGGAAACAATGAAAGGTGCGGAAATACTTTTAGACTGCTTTAAAAAAGAGAAAGTTGAGATTGTTTTTGGTTATCCTGGTGGTGCGGTTTTAGATATATTCGATTTGCTTTATAAGTCGGATATCAGATACATACTGACAAGGCATGAGCAGGGCGCGGCGCACGCGGCTGATGGGTATGCCAGGGCGACAGGCAAAACCGGTGTTTGTATAGCGACTTCCGGCCCCGGTGCGACAAATCTTGTTACCGGCATAGCAACCGCGTATATGGATTCTGTCCCAATGGTTGCCATTACAGGACAGGTTCCTACCCGTATGATAGGAAATGACGCTTTTCAGGAAGCGGATATTACGGGGATAACACGTCCAATTACAAAACATAATTATCTGGTTAAGGATGTTGATGAACTTCCGCGTATTTTGAAAGAGGCCTTTTATATCGCGAATTCCGGAAGGCCGGGCCCCGTATTGGTCGATATTCCAAAGGATATACAAAATGCCGTTACGCGCAAAAAATATCCTGACAAAGTTGATATAAGGAGTTATAAGCCTACATATGAAGGGCATCTTAAGCAGATAAAGAAATCTGCCGAGCTTATAGCAAAGGCTGAAAGGCCCCTTATATATGCCGGCGGCGGTGTTATAATTTCAGGTGGTTCGCGGGAAATGACAAAACTGGCCAGGAAAATGAAAATTCCTGTTACAACAACTCTCCTGGGATTAGGTTCTTTTCCGGGAACGGACCCGCTTTCATTGGGGATGCTGGGTATGCATGGAACAAAGTACGCGAATCTGGCAATCCAGAACGCGGACCTTCTAATTGCCATTGGAGCAAGGTTTGATGACAGGGTTACGGGTAAAATTTCGGAATTTGCTCCGCGCGCAAAAATAATTCATATAGATATAGATCCTACATCGATCAGAAAAAATGTTGATGTTGATGTTCCGGTTGTTGGTGATGTTAAAAAGGTTTTAAGCGAACTTAATAAATGTGTAAAGGCAGGCAAAACAGAATCATGGGTTGAAAAAATTGAAGAATGGAAAAAGAAATATCCTTTAAAGTACGCGAAGAAAGGAATGCTTAAGCCTCAGTTTGTAGTTGAGAAGATATGGGAGCTTACAAAGGGAGACGCGATTATAGCTACGGAGGTAGGTCAGAATCAAATGTGGGCGGCCCAGTTTTATAATTACATAAATCCGAGAACTTATATTTCTTCCGGCGGGCTGGGAACGATGGGATACGGTCTTCCCGCGGCGATGGGTGCCCAGGTTGGGTGTCCCGATAAGCTGGTTTTTGATATTGCGGGTGATGGTTCCATCCAGATGAACATACAGGAGCTGACAACCTGTGTTTTGAATAAGATTCCTATCAATATAATTATATTAAACAATGGTTGCCTGGGAATGGTACGGCAGTGGCAGGAACTTTTCTATGGGGGAAGGTATTCTTCAACTGTTTTAAACACCAAAGGCCCGCATGGCAAGAAAGGTATAACTTATCGCAAAGATGGGAAATGCCATTCTTATTTACCTGATTTTATAAAGGTTGCCGAAGCTTTTGGAGCTGATGGAATAAGGGTTACAAAGGAATCTGAGGTTATTCCTGCTCTTAAAAAGGCTATAAAATCGAAAAATACGTCGGTTTTAGAATTTATAGTTGAACCGGAAGAGAATGTGTTTCCCATGGTTGCCGCGGGGGCATCGCTTAGTGAGATGATAGAATCAATGGCATAAAAAGATATAAATCCCTGCCTGCCGGCAGGCGAAGTAAAAACGGAGGTTATGATGAAACATACAATAAGTGTTCTGGTTGAAAATAAAGCCGGTGTCTTAGCGAGAATCGCGGGATTGTTTAGTGCCCGCGGCTTCAACATTGACAGCCTGGCTGTAGGTGAAACACAGGACCCTTCTATTTCCAGGATGACGATAGTAGTAAAAGGGGACAATGCTGTTGTAGAGCAGGTTTGTAAACAGCTTAACAAGCTTATTGATGTTATAAAAGTTCAGGATTTTATGGGAAAGGATTTTGTCGGCAGAGAGCTTATACTTGTTAAGGTTTCAGTAGATGGCAAAACCAGGCACGAAGTATTGCAGATAGTTGAGATATTCAGAGCAAAGACAATTGATATAAAAACAAAAAGTATGACTATTGAGGTAACAGGCAATGATTTGAAGGTGAATGCTATCCTTGATATGCTGAGGCCCTTTGGTATAAAAGAGTTGTCACGGACGGGAAGGATAGCTATTGCGAGAGGATAAAAAGTTTTTCGAAAAAATTTTAAAAGACAAACAATTGTTTAATTCAGCGAAAGGGGCAAGAGATGACAAAAATGTATTATGACAAAGACGCGGACATAAAACTTATCAAAAATAAAAAGGTAGCTATTATAGGTTATGGCAGCCAGGGGCATGCCCAGGCGCAAAATCTCAGGGACAGCGGAGTTAAGGTAACGGTAGCCGAAGTTCCGGGGACCGCTAACTACAAGCTTGCAGTGAAACATGGTTTTAAACCGGTAAGCGCGGATGAAGCCGCGGAAAAAAACAATATTATCCAGATACTTGTTCCCGATCAGGTTCAGGCTATTGTTTATAAAGAGTTAATTAAGAAGCATATGAAAAAAGGAAAAACACTGGTTTTTTCTCATGGTTTCAATATCCATTACGGCCAGATTGTTCCGCCGGAGGATGTTGATGTTATTATGGTTGCTCCAAAAGGGCCGGGACACCTTGTCAGGGATGTTTTCACAGGGGGAGGAGGCGTTCCATGCCTTATAGCCGTTCACCAGGATGCTTCCGGTAAAGCGAAGAAAACAGCTTTGTCTTACGCGAGAGGAATTGGCGGGACAAGGGCCGGAGTTTTAGAAACCACATTCGCGGAAGAAACCGAAACGGATTTATTTGGTGAACAGGTTGTTCTTTGCGGCGGCACGACAGAACTTGTAAAAGCGGGTTTTGACACCCTGGTTGAGGCAGGTTACCAGCCGGAAATAGCTTATTTTGAATGTTTACACGAGCTTAAGCTTATAGTCGACCTGATGTACGCGAAGGGTATTGCGGGTATGAGATATTCTATTTCTGATACCGCGGAATATGGAGATGTTACCAGAGGCCCGAGGATTATTACTGAAAAGACAAGAAGGGAAATGAAAAAAATTCTCAAAGAAATACAGAGCGGTGAATTCGCGACAGAGTGGCTTCTTGAAAATCAGGTAGGAAAGCCCCGGTTCAACGCGCTTATAAGACAGGGGAAGGAACATCTTATTGAGAAAGTCGGAGCAAAACTTCGAGGAATGATGAAATGGCTCGCGAAATAGGCAGGAACTGAGAAATGAAAAAGAAAGACAAAATAGTGATATATGACACAACCCTGAGGGATGGGGAACAGTCTCCGGGCGCGAGTATGAACATAAAGGAGAAGCTTGAGGTTGCCCGTCAACTTGTGCGTCTTAATGTAGACGCGATAGAAGCAGGGTTCCCTATTGCTTCTCCCGGTGATTTTGAAGCGGTGAAGGCTATTGCCTCTGAGATTAAGGGTCCGATAATTTCCGGATTGGCACGGTCGTTAAAGAAGGATATTGACCGTGCGGCTGAAGCTGTTAAGAAGGCTAAAAGAAAGAGGATACATGTTTTTCTCGCGACATCCAAAATTCACATGAGATACAAACTCAAGAAAGCCGGGGAAGAAATTCTTTCCCAGGCTGTCGAAGCGGTGAAGTACGCGAAAAAGTTTTGTAAAGATATTGAGTTTTCTCCTGAAGACGCGTCAAGGACAGAATCCAAATTTCTTGCAAGAGTGGTGGAGGCGGTCATAAAAGCGGGAGCCACTACTGTAAACATACCGGATACAGTGGGGTACGCGATACCCGGAGAGTTCACTAATACCATAAAATACCTGTTTAAAAATGTTTCAAATATAGACAAGGCTGTTATAAGTGTTCACTGTCATAATGACCTTGGCCTTGCTGTTTCTAATTCTCTTGCTGCTGTAATGAGTGGAGCCCGTCAAGTTGAATGTACCGTAAACGGTATTGGTGAAAGGGCGGGAAATTGCTCAATCGAAGAAATTGTCATGGGCATTAAAACAAGGGGTGATTATTTCAGGTGTTACACCGATGTCAAGACTGAAGAGATAATGAAGACAAGCCGTCTTGTCAGCCGTATTACCGGAATAGTTGTTCAACCCAATAAAGCTGTGGTTGGGGAGAATGCCTTTGCCCATGAGGCGGGGATACACCAGGACGGAATATTAAAGGCAAGAAAAACATATGAAATAATGAAGCCTCAGGATGTTGGAGTGGAAAAAACAAAGCTTGTTCTGGGCAAGCATTCCGGTAGGCATGCCTTTAAAGAAAGAGTAAAAAGTCTTGGATTTAAGCTTTCTGATAAGGATATGGAAAAGGCATTTAATAGATTTAAGATTCTTTCTGATAAAAAGAAAACAATATATGACGAAGACCTTATGACAATTGTTAATGATGAAATCGCGGAAATTAAAGAAGTCTATAAATTTCAAACTCTGGATATAAGTTACAAGACCGGAGATATTCCGAGAGTCTCTGTTACTCTGAAAAAAGATAAAGTTAAAATTGTCAAAAATGCTTCCGGTGACGGGCCCGTAGACGCGATTTACAAAGCGATAGATAAAATAACAAAAATTAAAGGTTCTTTGCTTGATTACGGTATCCATTCCGTAACAGAAGGAAAAGACGCTCTTGGCGAAGTTATTGTCAAAATTGATTTTGGCAAAGGCAGGATTGTTAATGGCAGGGGCGCGAGTACTGATGTTGTTGAAGCAAGCGCGAAAGCTTACCTTAACGCGGTAAATAAGGTTATAGCCGGTAAAACTTCAAGAAAGACAGACAGGCTTATATAATTATGAATTAGGAAAAATAAAAATAGCCGCCGAAAAACACCGATTAACACCGAAAAATAAAAAAAAGTTTTGAATTATTAAACGTGTGAGTATATGAAAAAAGTTCTTCTTCTGGGCCATCCATTAGGCCATTCAGCTTCACCCGTTTTTCAGAACGCGGGGTTTAAGGCTCTCGGTGTGGATGTTACTTATGAGTTATGCGATATCCCTCCGGAAGAATTAGAATCCAAGATTAAAGAAATCAGGGAGTCTGGCGAATATTTGGGGTGTAATGTAACTATTCCGTATAAGGTTGACGTGAAAAATCTGGTGGATAGGATTGATGATAAAAAAGCCCATGTAGAGATAATAGGCGCAATGAATACTATTGTAAAAAGAAGGGGGATACTCTGGGGTTATAATACTGATGGTTTGGGTTTTCTGTGGGCGTACAAGAAAAAGCTGAATTTGGATTTTAAAGCTAAAGATATTTTTAGAGATAAAACAATTTTTATTGCGGGAGCGGGAGGAGCGGGAAGAGCTGTTGCGGCAGGTGCGCTTGTCGGGCTCGCTGAGAAAATTTTTATTTTTGACGTGGAGAAGGCTAAAGTATCTGAGTTAGTAAAACACCTTTCTAAATATGATATATACGGGTATAAGCCTGAGATAAAAAGTGTTACAGAAAATGTGACTGATGAATATGTGAAGGAAGCAGATATAATTGTGAATGCAACTCCTCTTGGAATGGGGAAAGATACAAGAAAAAGTATTAACACAGAGGTTTTACATGCTGGCCAGTTTGTTTTTGACCTCGTTTATAACCCCGTAGAAACTCCTTTATTGAAAGATGCTAAGCAAAAGGGTTTGAAATGTTGCGGCGGGTTATTAATGCTTCTTTACCAGGGGATAGAAGCATTTAATTTATGGATGGAAGAACTTACCGGCCGGAAGCCTCCTTTTTTAGAAGCCTACAAAAAAATGGAAGAAGCCCTAAAAAATCGTTTTGGTGTAAGCGAACTATGAATATTATAGATATATTTTGGACATCAGTCCTTTTTATTTTCGGAACAATTGTTGGAAGTTTTTTGAATGTGTGTATTTATCGTCTTCCTGAGGAACTTTCGATTTCATTTCCGTCACCGCATTGCCCTAACTGCAAGGCAAAAATAAAGTGGTATGATAATATTCCATTATTAAGTTATATTATCCTTCAGGGTAAATGTAGAAATTGCGGGAAGCCTATCTCGCCTGTCTATTTTATAGTAGAGCTGCTTACGGGGATTCTTTTCCTGACAGCGTTTCTTTTTTCTTCGGGTGCCGCGGAGGTTATTTTCAGGATAATGTTTTTTTCTCTTCTCATTGTTGTCTCATTTATTGACTTAAAACATTTTGTAATACCGGATGAATGTAATATTATCGGGCTTGTTTTTGCTCTTCTTTTTTCGTCGTTTTTCCCGCATCTTCAGGGTGAAGCAAAATGGTATTTCGGTTTATACAGGTCTTTTCTTGGAGCCGTAACAGGCTTTGCTGTTCTTGGCGCGGTGTCCTTAGCCGGTTCAAAACTCCTTAAAAAGGATGCAATGGGTTTTGGTGATGTTAAACTGATTGCGATGATAGGTTCTTTTGGCGGAGTACTTGTTGTTTTTTTGAGTATAGCGATTTCATCAATCGTTGGAACAATTATCGGAGGGTCCGCTCTTTTAATTAAAAGAAAAACATGGAAAGGCAAAATCCCGTTCGGCCCTTATCTTGCCATAGGTGCTGTAGTATCAATTCTCTGGGGTAACAAATTGGTTGATTGGTACCTGGAATTGTTTTGAAGAACAATATTTCGCGATTACTTTTTACACCGGTTTTCTAAACTTTGGATTATTCCGCGGGCCACTTCTTCAGGAGTAAGTTTATCAGTATCTATTATATAGTCCGCCTGTTCATAATGTTCTTTCCTTGTGTTAAGAAGATTTGTTATTTCTTTTAACTTGTCACTGACATTGAGCAGCGGCCTGTGATTTGTGTTGGCCGTTCTTGTAAGTACAATCTCTGGAGAAACCATAAGTGAAATTGTAACACCGTTTTTCTTGAAGTCATCCAGGTTGTTTTTGTTGAGAACAACGCCTCCTCCGGTCGAAATAATTATATTGTTTCTTGAGGCAAGGCCCTTTACCACTTCACGTTCCATTGTCCTAAAGTATTGTTCGCCTTTCTCTGTAAAGATTTTTGATATTGTCATTTCAGCTTCCTGCTCGATAAGGCCGTCCATTTCGACAAAGTCCATTTTTAGCTTTTTAGAAAGTATTTTTGCTATAGTGGATTTTCCGGAAGCCATGAAACCGAAGAGAACTATGTTCACCGCTCCTCCAGCCCTGATGTGTATTTCTCGAAGTTATTTTTGATTTCTTTAATGTTGTCTTCGCCATATTTCTGGAGAAAAGCGTTTGAAATAGCAAAAGCGAGCATTGCTTCTCCGACAACACCTGCTGAAGGTACCGCGCAGCAGTCGGATCTTTCTTTAGCGGCTTTTACAGGTTTGTGATTTTTTATATTTACTGTTCCAAGGGGTTTTGAAAGAGTGGGTATCGGCTTCATAAAGATTCTTATAGTAATTGGTTCGCCGTTAGATATTCCTCCCTCAAGCCCGCCCGCGTTATTGGTCTTGCGATAGTATTTTCCGCATCTGGAATGGGTGGAAACATCTTTTTTTGAATAATATATGGCATCATGAACTTTAGAACCGGGGAGTTTACTGGAAGAACACGCGGTTCCTATTTCTACGGCTTTAATAGCGTTGATAGACATCATCGCGGAACCGATCATGGCATCCAGTTTTTTATCCCACTGGGTATGGGAACCAATGCCGACAGGAACATTAATAGCTACTATTTCAATTGCACCACCGAGGCTGTTTCCGGTTTTCAAGGTTTTTTTGATTTCGCGAATCATCCTTTTTTCAGCGTTTAAATCGGCGCATCTTACCGGAGAAACTTTTTGTCTGTCATTTATTTCATTGAAGGTTAATTCAGAACAATTAGCTTCTACTTTTCCTATTTGAACAACATGACTAAAAATTTGTATATTGAGTTCAGAAAGAAGAAGTTTGCAAAAGGCTCCAATGGCGACTCTCGCGGCAGTTTCTCTGGCACTGGATCTTTCAAGGATGTCCCTCGCGTTTTCGCTTCCGTATTTAAGGACGCCTGCCAGGTCAGCATGTCCGGGCCTGACATTGAAAATATCCGGAAGTGAGTTTATACTAAAATCTTTATTGCGTATACAGAATGAAATGGGTGACCCTATACTTATTTTTTTTCTTATTCCGGAATTTAATGTTATCCTGTCAGTTTCGATTTTCATTCTCCCGCCGCGGCCGAGGCCGAACTGCCGGCGCGCGAGTTCGGAATTTATGAATTTAGTATCAATTCTTATGCCGGCGGGATAGCCGTCGAGAATGCCGGTCAGGCATTTACCGTGAGATTCTCCTGCTGTAAGAAATCTTAACATGTTTTACCCCTCCTAAAAAACACACAAACAAATTATATCAAAATAATTGTATATTTGGAAAGAAAACCTGCTTTTATTTAGTAAACATAAATGGAACCATGTGCAAACAATTCGCCCTTTTGTGCCTCTCATCTAATATTGCCAGCGTTTGAACCTTAAATGTGCCATGATTAAATGGGATACCTTTATTCCACTTTATCCCCCACCAAAAACATTCCTTTTGACCTATATGTGTAATTGTCACATAATGTGTGAGTAGTGGAGACGATTATAATTTTTAAAAACAGAAGGAATAATGGAAAATGAATTGGAAAACAGGCCGCGCGGTGGGGGGCGGTAAGAAATGCGGATTAACTAATAGTGGATTAAAAGGAGGAGAAGATTATGGCTAAAAATGCTAATGATTTACCAAAAATTTCATCATCCAGCACAAAAAAAGAAATGCTGGAAGCGTTTAAAGATTTAAAAAGGCAGCTTGAAGAAAAGGCAAAAATAGAATTAAATCCGGAAAAAAAGGTTGAAGAAAAAAAGAAACAGGAAATAGTTAAATCCGCGGATTCATTATCCGTGGATTTAATTGAAAAAGATATTAGCGGACTTAAATTAGATGTTGGAAAAATGCTGTCGCTGATTTATGAGAAGTTAGAGAAAGAAATAAGTAAATATAACAATGCCCAGGAAGCTGTTAATATTAAAAATGAAGAATTGCGGGAAATTTTCGAAATAGAGAAATCAGCTTTTGCTTTATCAGCTTTGATTGAGACACAGAAACAGCAAAAAAGTGCATTTGAAACAGAAATGAAATGTTTAGAAGAAAAATTGGACAATGAAATTGGGATAACTCGGGATGAGTGGGCAAAACAGAAAAAAGAGCACACGGATTTTATAGGAGAACGAAACGCGGAAGAGAAGAAAAAACAAGAACGGGCAAAAGAGGAATATCTTTATGAATTCCAAAGAGAAAAGCAGTTAGCTGAAAATAAATTTAAGGATGAAATGAAGAAACTGGAAAAAGAATTAGCGGTAAAACAGGAAGAATCCGATAAAAAAATCGCGGAACATGAAAAAGGATTAAAAGAACGCGAGGATTCTACGCAAGCCAAAGAGCGGGAATTTAAAAAATTACAGCAGGACGCAGAGGATTTCCCCAAAAAGCTTGAGGCGGCAGTTAATAAAGCCGCGGCAGAAACAACGACAAAATTAAAAAAAGAAACGGAACAGGATCTTGCCTTATTGAAGAAGGGGTATGAAGGTGAAAAAAGTGTTTTAAACACAAAAATTGAATCATTAGAAAAATTAGCCGCGGATCAAATTAAGCAAATCATGAATTTATCGAAAAAGATAGAGGAAGCTTATGGGAAGGTGCAGGATATTGCCGTAAAAGCTGTCGAAGGCTCGGCGAATATGAAAGCGATTAACAGCCTGAGGCAGATTAATGAAAAAAATCACAGATCGTCTCAGGAATCATAAAGGGATAAAGAGATTAAACAGGTTAATATAAGAGAGTTTCTAACGCAAAAGTTTTAAAGGTGAAAGTTGCGATTTATAAAACAAAATAAAACGCCATCTTTTAAAATCCAATTGCTTTAGTTTTTATTGAGATAGTATGAAATATTACGCGCATAGTTTAGAGGGTAGGCCGAAAGAGGAGTGGCAGACGCTTGAGACACATTTGAAAAACGTCGCGGAATTAGCGTGGCAATTCGCAGAATCTTTTGATGCGGGGGAGTGGGGATATTTGGCAGGATTTGGCGCAGGGAAGGGAGATAAATGGATTTTTATGCTGATGGAAACAAGAGTCAGAAGCTGATAACGCATATTGATGGCGTTAG
>CBDURG010000043.1:0-14562 GCA_965369805.1 uncultured bacterium | reverse complement strand
TTAAAATATTCTTTAGGGTTAATCATATTTTTTCAGCGTAAATCTGTGTTCTTTGCGGCTTTGTGTATTGTGTAATATCATTTTTTTATTATTTTTCTCTTATACCTTTTTTATATCTTTTCGCGGGAAAAGCATCCCAGGAGAAACTAATTCTCCGCCTTCTTTCAAAATTTCCCATTCATTCACTTTTGCAAATGCCTTTTCCTTTATATCTTCATCCATACTAAGAGCCTTCCATACCTTTCCGGAAGAAACCGGCATAAAAGGATAGCTGTACGATGATATAATTCTTAAACTTTCCAGGAGGTTCCGGAGAACACATCCTAACCGCGTTGCCGCTAAAGGAGTTTTATTTAACTTCCACGGCTTCGTTTCTTCAACATACCGGTTTGCTTTAGCAATAATCTCCCAGACACTGCTTAATGCCAGAGCAAACTGACAGTTCTCCATCTGTTTAAAATAATCCGAGTCCGGGCTCTTTATACTTTCCATATAGTTTATATCAATATCTTCCGCGGCTTCAAACTTAGGGACTTTGCCGCCGGCATATTTATCAACCATTGAAAACGTTCTGCTAACCAGATTACCAAAGTCATTCGCCAAATCAGAATTATATTTCCCCCAAAACCTACTCCACGTGAAATCCATATCGTCACCAAAAGGCATCTCCCTCATAATAAAATACCTTACAGCATCCGATCCGGCAAGGCCCACTATTTCATCAGGGGCTATAAAATTATTCCCGGTCTTGCTCATTTTCTTCCCGTCAATTGTCATAAAACCATGCGCGTAAACGCGTTCAGGAAGCGTAAGGCCTCCTGACATTAACATCGCGGGCCATATAATAGAGTGAAACCTTGTTATATCTTTACCAATTATATGCAAATTCGCGGGCCAGTATTTATTGAACAGTTTCTTGTTATCTGAATATCCGGCAGCCGATATGTAATTTGTCAGGGCATCGATCCACACATATATAATCTGGTTCTCATCAAAGGGCAATTTTATACCCCACCCCTCAGACGCTCTCGAAATACTTATATCCAACAGGCCGCTTTTAATAATATTTACAATTTCATTCTCTCTAATTTTTGGCAAAATAAATCCGTTGTGTTTTTCAATATGCTCAAGAAGTTTGTCGGCATATTTTGAAAGCCGGAAAAAATAATTGTCTTCTTCAAGCCACTCTGCTTTTTTATTGTGTACCGGGCATTTCCCATCAACAAGTTCACTTTCCTGAAGATAGGTCTCACAGGAAACACAATACCACCCTTTATATTTATCCATGTAGATATCGCCCTTATCATACATCTTCTGCAAAAGCTGCCTTACGGATTTAATATGATTGTCATCGGTCGTCCTTATAAACCTGTCGTATTCAATGTTGAGGCTTTCCCAGGAACTTACAAACTTCGGAACCACGCGATTACAATACTCCATCGGAGATATACCTTCATTCCTCGCCTGCCTGTACACATTAAGACTGTGCTCATCCACGCCCATAGAAAAAAAGGTGTCAAAGCCTTTCGCTTTTTTAAACCTTCTCATCACATCCGCGCATACCTTCTCATACGCGTGTCCCAGATGAGGAGGCGCGTTTACATAATCTATAGCTGTTGTCACATAGAATTTTCTCACACCAATCTCCCTTTACTTTTCCTTAACAACCTTTACATCACTCAAATGAAACCATATTTGCCTTTTATCCTGAAATGTCACAAAAACCATCTGTTTCAGGATATTTATGTCAACAACCTTACCTTCTCCAACCTTCGTGCTTACAAGAACACCCTCTTTGGGAAGGTTCTGTGAAAGTTCCTTATAAACAGCATTCTCGTATTTAAGACAGCAAAGCAACCTGCCGCATAGGCCCGATATTTTGCCGGGATTCAACGGGAGCCTTTGTTCCTTTGCCATTTTAATATTTATCGCTTCAAAATCTTTAAGGAAGGTAGTACAACAAAGTTTCCTGCCGCAGCAACCCATACCCCCCAGCATTTTTGCTTCATCCCTAACCCCTATCTGCCTTAATTCAATTCTGGTTTTAAAAATCGATGCCAGGTCTTTTACCAATTCTCTAAAATCAATCCTGCCTTCCGCTGTAAAATAGAATATCAGCTTGCTTTTATCAAAAGAATATTCTAAATCAACAAGCTTCATATCAAGTCTGTGCTCGGTTATTTTTTGAACACATTTTTCAAAGGCTTTTTCAGCTTCTTTTTTATTTAATCTTATCCGCTGTTTATCCCGCGGGGTTACTTTCCTTAATATTTTTTTAAGAGGCTCTTCCACATCAGCATCAAGTATTATCTCGGGATCGGAAGAAATCATCCCGTATTCCTTTCCCCTTTCATGCTCAAAAATAACATAATTGCCCATTTTTAGATCGAGTTCACCGGTTTGAAAATAATGCAGTCTGCCGCATTCTCTTAGTCTGACCTGAATTACTTTATACATTTATATCACTGCCTCCCGATTTCTAAAATTTTTCATTATGGTTATAAAAAAATCTTCCATCACCATGGATAAATCAGCATGATACCTCAGCATTTTCCTGGCATTATCTATTGCTTGGATACAATCCATTATGCCGGAATATTCGGCTTTTTCCGAGAGAAGACTTATTTCTCCGGAATCCTGCTTATTTATAATATTTACTTCTGCTCCGCATTCCTTTGTAATAAGAATATCGCGGAACCACAACTGCCAGATACTAAACATTTCTTCTTTCTCCGCCTGAATCATAGACATTGCTTCCGCTTTAAATTCATCTTCAAGTTTATCCCCGGAATTTCCTGAAAACTCTCTGGAATCCAAATTTTTACTTTTCATAATCATTTTGAGAGAGTTCTTTTCCATTTCCTCGAATTGTTCTTTTAATTGTTTTACGATATCAAACATCGCGACAGCATTGCCCTTCAGCAAAGATTTCATAAAGTTAATATATTCGCTTCTTTTCTCCGCCAAACCATCGGATAAAAGTTTAATTGCTTCGGAAATTCTCCCTCTGGACAACGAGGCAATAACTCTGGCTTCACCCGCTTCAAGCCCCCTGGTGTCCACAAGATACCTTTCAACTTCTGCTTCAGGCACCAGGTTAAAGGAAATAGTCTGACACCTTGAAATTACAGTAGCAAAAAGCATATCGGGCCGGGAGGTTATAAGTATGAGAACGGTTTTCGCGGGAGGTTCTTCAAGGGTCTTCAAAAGCTTGTTTGAAGCATCCGGCCTCATTCTATGCGCGTCATCAATTATTATAACCTTTATTTTTGATTCATACGCTTTCTGATTAGCAAATCTCTGAAGATCACCAACAGACTCTACGTTTACAATCCTGTCTTTCCCCCGGGGTTTAAGAATTTTTACATCAGGATAAATCCCCTCCTCAATTCTCCTGCAAATGCCGCATATATTACAGGGCCTGTTATTTTCGGCCATGCAATTTAGAACTTTTGCAAGCCGGACAGCCACAAGTTTCTTCCCTACGCCATCAGGCCCGCAGAATAAATACGTATGAGCCAAGCGATTATTATCTATCGTTTCAGAAAGAATACCACACTGCCTCTCATGACCTACTATTTCCTTAAAATACATTATTCATCCCTGATTATAAATCGTATTTGGTTATAGGTTCCAGGCTCTAGGTTATAGGGAACATAAAATTTTTCTCTACACCCTTGATCCTTCACCCTTTCCTTTTTCCTTTATATCCAAAAGTCTGTTAACATGTATTATTATTTCTTTATGAACTTCCTCAACGGACTTCGAGGAATCAATTATTTTGATTCTTCCCGGTTCTTCCTTCTGTAATTTAAGATATCCCCCCCTCACACCCCTGTGAAACTTAATTGTTTCTGATTCAATACGATCCAATTCGCCTTCAGGCGTATCCTTATTCACACCACGTGCCCTCTTTAATCCCTCTTTAACATCTATATCCAGCAGAATTGTCAAATCCGGTTCCGAATCCTTGACAACAATATCATTCAGTTTTTTAATCATCCCGATTTTATCATTATTCATAAAACGTCCATACCCCTGATATACAACAGTAGCATCAGTAAAACGAGAAGAGAGCACCACCTTGTCTTTATCCTCCCATAAAAACTCTCTGATTTTTTCATGTACAAGCTGCGCGCGGCTGGCCTCGAACAGAAAAAGTTCCGTCAAAATATTCATTTCTTTAATAGCCGGATCCAATAATATCTCCCGTATTCGTTCCCCTATTTTAGTCCCTCCAGGATCACGAACGGTCAAAACATCAAAACCTTTTTCTTTAAGATATTCTTCAAGCGTCTTAAGATGTGTACTTTTACCGCTCCCCTCAGGCCCCTCCAGGGTAATAAACTTTCCACGCTTTATCGTCATTTTAAACCACCTTCTTTATTTCCGTTCCCACGGATGTATCTTTCACCACAAACCCGGCCTTTTGTATTTTACCTCTCAACAAATCAGCCTCTTTCCAGTTCTTTTCCTTCCTGGCAATTTCGCGATCCCTGACAAGAGCCATAACCTCATCAGGAACATCCATAACCTTTTCCTCTAAATCTTTTAACCCCAAGCCAAAGACAGAATCAAAATCGTAAAGCAAATTTAACCTGTCAGAGGGTGAAATATTATCATCTTTTATGAGATCCCACGCGAGCGCAAATGCTTTAGGCACATTAAGATCATCGTTTATTTGTTTTATAAATTCACTGGCATAATATTCAACGCTGCCGGAAAAAACTTCAGAGGAAGGCATTTTCCTAAGCTCAAAAATTTTATCTTTCATATTTTTAAAACCATTTCTGGCGCCTTCCAGTGCTTCATAGCTAAAAACAAGCTGTGACCTGTAATGAGCGCCAAGGCAAAAATACCTGTAATCTAAAGGAGAAAACCTCTGATCAATTAATTTCTCAAGAGTTAAAAATTCACCCGCGGACTTTGCCATCCTTTCTTTATCTACTAAAAGAAACTCACCATGCAGCCAGTAATTCACCCATTTGTTTCCCATAGCCGCTTCACTCTGGGCTATTTCATTTGTATGATGGACAGATATATGGTCAATACCACCGCAGTGAATATCAATAGAGCCACCCAGGTATTTCATGCCCATAGCGGAACATTCTACATGCCATCCCGGAAAGCCTCTTCCCCACGGGCTATCCCACTGCATATCCTGATTGCCATGTTTTGACTTAGTAAACCATAAAACAAAATCATGCGGGTTCTTCTTATGTTTATCAACCTCGATCCTGGAACCCGCTTTCAGGTCAGCAATATTCCTGCGCGCGAGTTTCCCGTAATCTTGAAACTTATCAATTTCAAAATAAATATTTCCCTCAGATTCATAAGTAAAACCATTTTTCTCAATTTTGCTTATCAGGTCCTTCATCTCCTGGATATGTTCCGTTGCCCTGCAAATGACATCCGGTTTTATAATGTTAAGCCTATCGGTATCAGAAAAAAACGCGTCCTCGTAGAACCTTGCTATTTCCCAAACAGTTTTTTTTTCACGTCGGGCACCAACAACCATTTTATCCTCTCCTTCATCAGAATCTGACACAAGATGCCCAACATCCGTAACATTCATCACATGTTTAGCTTTATATCCGTTAAAAATAAATATCCTCTTAAGTATGTCTTCAAATAAGTACGTCCTCAAGTTTCCGATATGCGCATAATTATAGACGGTAGGGCCGCAGGTATAAATCCCGACATCACCTTTTTTAATAGGTACAAATTCCTCTTTCTTCCTAGTTAAAGTATTATATAAGAATATTTTCATGTTTAGTGATTATTACGATTAAAGTTTTTTATTTCATTCTCTATTTTATCAATTTCTTCCTGAAGGTTATTCAACTTTTCCGCGATAGGGTCAGGAAGATGGACATGATCAAGGTTCACTCCGGAAATCCTTTTGCCCCTTTCCTTAACTATTCTTCCTGGTATACCAACTACTGTTGATTCGGGAGGAACATCTCCAAGGACAACAGCATTAGCGCCCACATATGAATTATCACCGATCTTTATATTCCCGAGAACTTTCGCTCCCGTACCAATAACAACGTTTTTACCAAGAGTAGGGTGTCTTTTTCCTGTTTCCTTGCCGGTCCCGCCAAGAGTTGCCCCTTGAAATAACGTACAATTATCTCCAACAACCGTTGTCTCTCCTATAACAACACCCATTCCGTGGTCTATAAAAAAACCTTTTCCTATTTTCGCGCCGGGATGTATTTCAATGCCGGTTAAAAACTTTGCAAACTGCGAAATAAATCTCGGAAGAATGGGAATTTTTAAACCGTAAAGAAAACACGCGATTCTATAAAACAAAAGCGCGTGAAATCCTGAATATGTAAGAATTATTTCAAATGTATTCCTCGCGGCAGGATCGCGTTCTTTAATGGTTTTTATAATATTCAACATTTATTACCTCTAATGATAGTCTATAAAATATTTTTATTAAATTTTTGTTTAATTTACCTTTTTATTTTATTCTTTCTATCTTTGTGGCTCCGTGTGATATCTTTAATATTTTTAATTATTATTTTTCTCTTTTTCAATCAGTAATACAACAGCATAAGCTGCGATGCCTTCACGCCGGCCTGTAAAACCAAGGCCCTCAGTAGTAGTAGCTTTAATATTAACATTTTCTTTATTCACGCTCAGAGCATCTGAAATATTCTCTTTCATCGCTTCAACATGCGGTTCCATTTTAGGCGAGTGAGCAATAACAACTGAATCCACATTCCCTATTTCATAATTTTTATTTTTAAGAAGTTTTTTTGTCTTTTTAAGCAGTTCCAGGCTGCAGATATTTTTATATTTTTCGTCCGTGTTCGGAAAATGCCTACCGATATCACCTTCCCCCGCAGCACCCAGCAAAGCATCACATACAGCGTGACTCAGAACATCAGCATCTGAATGGCCCATAAGCCCCATTTCATAAGGTATTTCTACACCACCTACGATCAGCTTCCTCTCTCTCGAAAACGCGTGAACATCATAACCTATACCAACTTTTATCATAATGATTATCCCCGTTGATTAAATCAGAATATACAAACAACAAATTCTCCCCTAAAGGGGACTTAATCCTGGAAATTGTTTCAATTTCTCAGGGCGAATAATACACAATATCAAACACCAAAATCACAAATAAAAATCACGTTTTGAAAATTGTAATTTTCCTTATCCCATACATACTTTCAACCATTCGAGATCTTCCGGAAACGTCACCTTCTGATTCCTGTAATCGCCTTCTACAATTTTGACTCTGCCGCCCACCATTTCAACAGCAGCAGCATCATCTGTAATGGATATATTTTCTTCCATCGCATATTTATACGCTTTTTTGAGTATTCCATATCTAAATGCCTGAGGGGTCTGAACTTCAACAAGATTCTCACGAACTAAAGTTTTTGTCACATATCCATTTTTATCCATTTCTTTAACCGTAGGAATAATTTTCAGCGCCGGCACAACACCATCATTCTGCGGCACACCCTCTATTACTTTTTCGACTAAAGATTCCCCTATAAGCGGACGAACGCCATCATGGATTAAAACCAACTCGGTATTTTCAGAAACCGCATTCAAAGCAATGAACACCGAATCCTGCCGACGTTTTCCCCCACCAACAACAGTTTTAATTTTTTTTAAACTGTATTTTTTTACAATTTCTTCTTTACATAACTCCACTTTATCAAATGGAACAACCAGGATAATTTCATTTATCAAGTTTAACCTTTCAAAAGGCAGGATTGCATAGAGCATCATGGGTTTTCCGCCAACGAAAAAAAACTGCTTTCCCCCCGGGATTTTCATCCTTTTGCCCAACCCCCCGCCCGCGATAATGGCCGTTGTCATCATAATTTGGCATTCTCCCACTTCTGATTATGTCTTTTGTTTTTCCTTATGTCGGCAAATATCATTTTCCCGGCCGAGGTTTGCAGTACACTTACAACTTCAACATCTATCTTCTTTCCAACATGACGCCTGCCGTCAGACACGACAATCATGGTTCCGTCATCAAGATATCCCACACCCTGGTTCTTTTCTTTACCTGCCCTGACAATAGTAATCTTCATTTTCTCAGCCGGCAAAACAACTGCTTTAACAACATTTGCCAGGTCATTAATATTGAGAACTTTCACTTTTTCAATCGCTGCTACCTTGTTCAGGTTATAATCATTTGTAAGTATTTTTGCGTCCATTATCTTTGCCAAACGTATAAGTTTATGGTCAACTTCCGAAATATCCGAAAAATCAGAATCATCAATTTTTATCTCTGTTTTAGAACTTTCCTGGATTTTTTTAAGTATTTCCAGTCCACGGCGCCCTCTCTGCCTCCTCAAATCATCGGAAGAATCTGCTATAGAATGCAGTTCTTTTAAAACAAAACGGGGAATAACAAGTACTTCATCTATAAAATCGGTTTGTAAGATATCCGCAATCCTACCGTCAATAATAACGCTGGTATCCACAATTACAAACCTTCGGGATTCAGACTGTTTGCTGAATCTCACATATGGAATTATAAGATGGACTTCATCCCTTCCCATATAAACATACATCATCCCGATGTAACAAAAAATCATGGTAATTATCAATTTCTGGTATCCCGATAGCGGAGTAAGTCCAAAATCAGGATTGAACAAAATTTTTATTACAAGGTTTGACACAACAGCGCCAAGAATAAAACCTATCATAGCGGCAGTAACTCCCCTGAAAGAAAACCTTTTTAATCCAAGTTCAATTGCGATAATAATAACTCCAACTACAAAACCCGCCGCGGCTCCTATAACCGGGGCCACCGTTAAAACTGTCGGAACAAAATCCCACCCGACAACAGCTGAAAAAATACAAAAACAAATTCTAACAATCCACAGTGTCATAACTTAATCCTTTGTTATACGTGTTATTTTTTCCAGAATATTGAGATCCTCAATTGAATCTCGTGCATCACTGTTCGCGGGATTTATCTCCAGAGCCTTTTTATACTCCTCTATAGCTTCAGTATATTTTTCCTGGGCTCTGTATAGCGTCCCCAGTAAATGATGAATCTCTTCGGAATCAGGGTTTTTATCTATAACCCTCTCATAAGCTTCAGCGGCCTTATCATATGCTTTTTGCTGAAAGTATATTCTACCGAGAAGTATACTCGCGGGAGTATAATCAGGGTCTAAAACAACAATTTCAACGCATTGCAAAACCGCATTGTTATAATCGCTGATATTCAAATAAAACATTGCCAGATTATACCTGGCTTCAACATTGTCCGGGATCATTTCAACAGCTTGCTCTAGAACACTTATCCCCTTTCCTATCTTACCTATCTTCCTGTAAATTTCCCCCAGAGCCACATACGCGTCAAGAGCCGCCGGCTCTATGGCAATCACTTTCTGATATTCTTCCAGCGCATTGCCGTAGTCCTTCTGTATTTCATAAAGATTGGCCAGATTGTAATGCGGCCCTACGACATCCGGCATTTCTTCAACAGCTTTTTTAAATTTTTCAATAGCCTGTTCATACTTCTTCTGTTTTGCGAATCGATTCGCCTCTTCAAAATATCTAACAGCCGAAGTCTTGCGCTTTTTTTTCTCCGCGCGGTCTTCTTCTTCGCTTACAATAAGGTCCCTGAGATCCCCGCTTATATATTTTCCGTCATACAGGACAAGTTTTTTGCTTTTTATTCTCTCTTTTATCTGGGCAATGATAGACCTGCCTTTGACCATAAGCCTTTCAACATCTTCTACTATTCCAACGGTACTTACAGGATAAACTTTTTTAAATGTCTCCAGCCTATCGCTGGCAATCCTGCAAATTTTCAGTGCTTCTTCAGGCCTTGTCTCCCTCTGGGCATCCGAAAGCAGATTTTCAAGTTCAATAAGTTCACTCGATTCAATTGATAACACCTTGTTAATTTGAATTGCCACAATCCCTGTTTTTACTTTTATTTCGAGCTTTTCATCATCAGCATATGTAACTTCGCCCTGAAATTTTCCACCGCCCTTAAGTTTTACAACATCAGCAAAAACATTGAAACTGCAAACAACCAGAAAAAAAAGAAAACAAACATAACATTTCTTACTAAACATTCACGACCTCCATCCTTATTCATTTATATATAGCTGTCAGCGTATAAAACCTCTGTTGGTTCCCGTATCCTCATCACCAGAACCATAGCCCTTTATGTGTTTCGGCCTTGAAGTGTCCTGCCCTTTGCCCTTATAAAAAATGCCATACTTCCGAAGATCCTTGATAAGAGCAGTAAGTTCATTGTAAAGTTCCGGGTCAACCACCAATTTCCCCGCGGTTCCCCGGCCCCCTTTCACTGAAACAAGAATACTGTCAAGATTATCAAGTGTTTCTTTGAATTTCGCGGAACCTTCACTGAGCCGCGATATTAACTTTGTAACATCCTCTTCATTATCAGCCACAAGATTGTCCAGTCTGTTAATAAATAGCTTCATATCCGCGGTAAGATTCTTGGTATTGAAAATTGTCTCCGATATATTATCCACATTCTGATCCGAAAGAACTTTTTCTATACCTTTAACAGCACCGCGAAGCGACTTAAATATTTCCTGGCCCTCCTTTGCAAGGTCATCCAGAACAACCGGATTAATGCCCTTAATTTTGCCTCCCGGCTTTAAAATTTTAGCCGCGGGATCAATTTTCTCCGCGGGCGTAAACTCTATGTGCTTTTCTCCAAGTATTCCGTAAGACTGGATTGAAACACGCGCGTCATCTCTTAAAATCACTCCATCAGCAATATCCATAACAACTTCAACATGTGAAACCTCATCATTCGCAAGGCCCTCAGTTACAAGAACCAGGTCCACCACCTTTCCTACCTCAACACCGGCGCAACGGACGGGGCCTCCTTTTACGACACCACCGGTATAATCAAAAATGCCTATAATCTTATAGGTTTCTTTAAACTCTCTGTTACCAAGCTTCAAAATCATAAAACCCAATACCAACAAACCTACCGCGACAAAAACGCCTACTTTAAATTCCAAATTTTTATTCTGCATTCTTTATCTCCATAATTCATTTAAAATTACAAACTCTTTTCACATATAGGGCCTTTTGAACTGCCGGTAATAAACTGTCTTACAATCGGGTTAGAAGTATTTTGTATTTCTTCAGGAGTTCCGCTTTCAATAATTTTTCCATCATAAAGCATGGCAATTCTGTCCGCTATTTTATAAGCGCTTTTCATATCATGTGTCACGGCGAAAGAGGTTACATTAAGTTCTTTTTTGATTTTTACAATCAATTCATTAATTACATCCGAGGTTATCGGATCTAAACCGGTAGTGGGTTCATCGTAGAGAATTATTGCCGGATCCATAGCAAATGCCCTTGCAAGCCCCACTCTTTTTCTCATTCCTCCACTGAGTTCAGCAGGTTTCTTCTTTTCTACAGAATAAAGGCCGACAAGAGATAATTTTTCACTTGTTATCCTATCAATCTCTTCCTCGGATAAATCCATGTGTTCCCTGAGGGCAAACGCGACATTTTCCTTAACGCTCAATGAGTCAAAAAGAGCAGCTGCCTGAAACAGCATCCCGAATTTCTTTCTGTGTTCCATAAGTTCGTTTTCTTTCATCTGAGAAATATTAACGCCATTAAAGAGCAGCTTTCCCGAATCCGGGGTTAATATACCAATAAGGTGCTTAAGAAGAACGCTTTTCCCGCATCCGCTGCGCCCAATGATAACTATTGTTTCTCCGCGCTTAACGTTAAGATTAACACCCTTTAAAACTTCTAACTCAGCAAAGTTTTTATGTACATCAATAATCTCAATCATTTTTCAATTATCTCAATTAGAAACTTTTTTTATTCTCACACAGAGCCACAAAGCCGCAGAGTTTTTAATTTTCTTTTTTCATAATTCATAAATTATAACTCGTAATTATTTTTAAAACAGTATTATAGAAAGGAAAAAATCCGATATTAATATTGAAATACACGCTACAACAACAGCTTGTGTAGTTACCTTTCCTACTCCTTCCGCTCCGCCGGATGCTGAAAATCCTTTATAACACCCTGTTATAGCAATTATTATCGCGAAGAAAAAAGCTTTTATTATCCCATTCGCGAGATCAAAATTATCAGTGTAATCAAGCATATTTTTTATAAAAAAGGTAGCATTTATACCCATTAATTTCACACCAATGATATAGCCCCCAACAATACCTATAAAAATAGAATAAACAGTGAGTATGGGAACAAGCAGAACACACGCGATAAACCTTGGAACAACAAGATACTTTACGGGGCTTGTAGCAAGAGTTTCTAAAGCATCGATCTGCTCGGTAACTTTCATCGTACCCAGCTCAGCAGCCATTGAAGCGCCAACCCTTCCTGCCACCATAAGGCCGGTCAAAACAGGACCCAGTTCATTAGTCATTGAAAGCCCTACAAGGATTCCTATTGAAGTCTCCATTGATAATTGATAAAGCTGATAATATGACTGGACAGCAAGAACCATCCCTGTAAACATCCCGGTTAAAAGCACTACAGGAAGCGACATTACCCCGATTTCTTTCATCTGGGCAACGATAATATCCCTTCTCGGCGGAGAAGTAAACATACACCAAATAGTGTCAACCAGCATAAGAGTAGCTTCCCCAAGCTGTTTTAAAAGCTTAACTGTTTTTGATCCAATAATTATGAAAACATCCGCTTTTATTTTCATTCAGCTATACCTTTTCTACTGTTCCCAGATATTCAGGCTGGCGTCCCTGTTATGCCAGCTTACTTTTCTTTCCGGCAGTTCAAATTCAATCTTGTTAAAAATGTTTCCTGCTTCAAGATTTACGGAGCCCACAATTTTCGTTTTTCTATCATTTATAAGCGCTGTTGAATTGGGAAGATCAATTATCGAACCCGCTCCGTCCAGATTAACATATACATCTTCTATTTTATTTTTCCCGGCATATCCATCTCTGATTTCCAGTTTTCCCTTTGTATAAATATAGGAGGGGTTTCCCGTCAAATGAATATCGCCGCTAACAACTCCCCCGTAAATTACACCCGAAGGTTTTGTCGCGAGTTTTCTTATAGAAGCCAATTCAAAACCATCGATTTCAAACAGTATATCCATCTTAGCGGGAATATTAAAATCAGAATATCCTGTTAATTTTATATATTTGTCTATGTTTAAAGAATCCAGAGTAATCCTTCCCTCTTTCACTCTGCCATTCCCAACCACATCATCAAATATCAAAGCTCCTATCTTTAAAAAAGTTGATTCCATTTTCATGTTATCAATATAATAGCCTCCGTTTTCCTCTTCCGCTTTGAGATATCCGGTAATATCAATCTGCGTCTTAACCGGAAGAGAATGATATTTCAAATCATCAATGCTCAAAGTTAAATTGATATTATGATCTTTAACATCAAGCAATATCTCCGCGACTCCATTTTCTAACTTTGCTGTATACTTACCTTCCGCGTTCCAGTTACCACGTTCTCCATATATTTTTCCGTTTCCTTCAATTGTGGTATCATCAAAAAAATTCCTGCTTCCGGGATTAAAAAAAAGTTTGTATTCGGAAAACTTCACCGGTTTAGAAATAAATTCGATTGAAAAGCTTTCGTCCGGACGAAGCCCCAAATATCCTTTTATCTCCAATTTATCATCAATTGTGATCTTATCAATCTTAACTTTTCCGTCCTGAGCGTACACGGAACCTTTTATCCTCATTTTGTCAAACTTGGAAGTAAGCTTAATATCACCGTTCATTTCCCATTGTTCCGTATGCCCCTTGAGCGTTACAATGCCTGACACGGGAATATCATCAAACCAGTTTTTTTTAAAATCAGGCCTGACCAAATTTTTTATATCCTCTATATTCGTTTCATTGAAATCAACTTTTAAATCGAGCTCAGGTTGTTCGGCAAAATAAATATTCCCTTCAATAAGAAGGGTTTTCATAACATTTAAACTTTGAAGTGTTATATGCCCCATCTCAGCCAGTATAATCCCGCTTAAATCCGCCTTCCCTTCGTTCCCAAGCAAAAGCACGCCTTCATCGGCCATTATCTTTAAACCGCTATCTGTAAGTTCCGTGCTATGTGCAGCCAGAGAAAACGAGAAATTTTCAGTAAATTCATCATTTAGACTTACTCCATGAAACCCCTCTATAGAAAGTCCATTTACAGGGCCTTTAAAACTTACGGAGGAAACAGCATTGCCTTTCTTCATAACAGCAGACGCGTCCACTACAGAAATGTCCCCCTTGGTAATGCTGCCGTCTAAATTAAAATCGCCTCCCCTAATACTTCCCATCATGTTATGCACGGTAATTTTATCAGGGTCAAAACTTATTTTGCCTGAAACACCATTAAATTTCTCTTTGCCTTCTAAAAATTTCCCGGATACCCCATCTACAACATAATAACCATTTTTGAATTTGGTATTTTCCATCTTAAGTTCCGCGTCCAGCTTTCCTGAATCGAATTCCAAATAGCCAAAAAGCCTGGGCGCGCCGGAAAAAAGAAAATTCTCTACTTTAAAATCTATATTGCTGGTATTAAGAAACACATCTATATAACCTGATG
>CBDURG010000042.1:0-14602 GCA_965369805.1 uncultured bacterium | reverse complement strand
GCTCCCAAATCTGTTTGAAATTCTTTTAATCTTATTTATTGTTTTATTCAGAATTTTATTAATTATCGTTTTTATAGTTAATCTCTTTTTGATTTTATTTTACGCAAAATAATAAATGGCAACTCCATAAGAACGTCTACTATCAGCCTTACGCGCCACAGTTTTATATTTCGATAATGGGCATTAATTATCAACTTCACCTGATCCCTCTGCCCCCTTTTTACGAAGTAAAATATAAGCGAACAAAACTCACGTTTATTTCTCCTCTTAAGAATATTAACGATTTTTTCATCATGGTAATGAGCAATAACCTCACTAACAGTAACAATCGTTGTAACTTCTCTGGTATGATTGGAAGATCCACTATGAACTCCAACTCCATACCGGTACACAGCCATAACTGTAGGCATATATTTAATTTTTTTATTCCTCACAGCTAAGAAATATAAAGGGTAGTCTCCAATCGGACAATTTAAGAACCATCCCGGTATTTGAAAATCATTTCGCAAAACTACAGATGGTGTATGAATATAATTCCCCCATTTAGCTAAATCTTTTAAAGTTGTAACCCGCTTTGGCGCTTTAGTTATAAAATCATTCACTAAATTACCATCTTCTTTTAATATTTTGACTTTGTGAAAGCAAAGAGAAAATTCAGGATTCGCCTCCAAAAAATCAACCTGCTTTTGCAGTTTATAGGGATCCGTCCAATAATCATCGCATTCACAAAGGGCTATGTATTTGCCTGTACACACTTTCAGTGTACGAGTAAAATTATTGATCACTCCTACATTTTTCTCTGATGTAAGAACCCGAATAAGCAAAGGATATTTTTCGGCATAAGTATATACTATATCTCTTGTATTATCAGAAGAGCAATCTTCTCCGATAACCAGTTCTATATCAAACTTTGTTTTTTGACTTAAGACACCGTTAATTGCTTCTTCTATAAATTTTGCATGATTATAGGTAATCATACAAACTGAGACCATCTTTTTCATTATAACGCCCGCTTCTCAATTTCTTTTTCAAATTGTAACAACCCTCTACTTCTATCGCCAATTTTTTTAATAGGAATTCCCGAAAAAATAGAAAAAGCAGGTACATCTTTATTTACTAAGGATAGCGCCCCAATAGCGGCACCTACATGCAAAGTAATGCCAGGAAGAATCACTGCCCCTGAGCCGACAATAACATGTTTCTTAATTAGTACATCTCTATGATCAATATTCGTATATTCATCAGGAATGGTTGGATTAGTCATAAAAGCCCCTGAGTAATCATCACTGCTTGAGTATATTGAAACACGGGACGATATGTTTGAATAGTCATCTAATGTGATTTTCCCTTTACCTATAAGTGATGAATAACATGCAATATGTACATTTTTGCAAATACTTATCCCAGCAAGTCCTGCTGATAAAATACAAAAGTCATCTATTCGTGAATTATTCCCAATAGAAATGTTTGTGAGATTATAGAATGATGCTTTATTTGATATCTTTACATTTCTACCTATAAATTTAAAACCCATCTCATGTATTTGTTTTTCAGACATAATTGCCATATAAAACCTCTCCTATTGTTTAAGAATATCAGAAATGGTTTCTACAATTTCTGGAGCTAGTTTCCCATATATAGGCAAACACAAAATTTCTTTTGAAATTTTTTCTGCTACAGGTAAATTATCGCTTGCTGCTGAAGGTAAACAACTATACGTTGGAAATTGGCTAATTAATGGATAAAAATACCGACGACCATAAATATTATGTTTTTTCAACGTTTCATATATCTCATCTCGAGAACAACCATATTCTTTGTGATTGACCTGTATAGGAAAATATGAATAATTATGCGTTACATTCTCGAAATCATTTAAAAATGTAATGCCTTTTACGCCATCCAGTTTTTTTAGATAGAACTTAGTGATTTCTTTGCGTTTTTTCACTTCTTTGTCAAATGAATCTAATTGCAAAATGCCAAACGCGGCCTGAATCTCATTCATTTTTGCATTAATACCAGGTGAAACAACGGTTGTTTCATTGGCATATCCAAAGTTCTTTGCATAATCTATCCGCTTTTTGATCTTTTCATCATTTGTCACAATAGCCCCGCCTTCAATAGTATTAAAGGATTTTGTTGCGTGAAAACTTAATATTGACAAATCTCCCCAATTAAGAATTGTTTCGTTATTCTCTTTTACACCAAAGGCATGTGCCGCATCATAAATAACCTTAAGCCCATAAGTGTCTGCAATATCTTGTATCTTTTTATTATCACATGGATTACCATAGACATGCACGGGTAAAATAGCTGTTGTCTTTGGAGTTATTAATGCTTCAATTTTATGTGGATCCAAATTGCATGTTTTTTCTTCAATATCACAAAATACGGGCTTAATACCATTCCAATAGAGCGAATGAGTTGTTGCGACAAAACTAAACGGTGTCGTAATTACCTCACCAGTAATACGCAATGCCTGCAATCCTACCATTAAAGCAAGCGTACCGTTGGTAAATAGTGATATGTGTTTTACTCCTAAATAATCTGCCAAAGCTTTTTCAAACTGCTGATGAAACGGCCCATTGTTCGTTAAAATTTTGTTATCCCAAATCTTTTCTAAATATTTTGTAAATTCTTCTAACGGCGGCATTGACGGCTGTGTAACATATATAGGTTTTTGAGAATAATGATCCATATTTTTATTTCCTTCCTTTTAGTTTCTGTATAATAATTGTTTTTATCTCTGAATAACTATCAATTTTTACAAGTTCGCACAACGCTATAGTAATCAAAGCCCCAACGGTGAGTTGTATGCTCAACACTACAACCGGAGACAAAGATAACACCTTTCCGATAAAAAACACAATACCACCTTGAATAACAGCAACAATAAATAAAGGAAAAAAATCTTTTACTTGAGCTACAGTAGAATAACCAATAAACTTACCAGACCAATAACTATTTAAATAATACGCGATAACGGTATTGATAATCATCCCGACTATCATTATTTTAATGCCATAGAAAATACCTATGACAATAATGGGTGCCGCCAAACATTTTTTAATAAGCTCCAATCGCAAAATGAGATCAGACCGTCCTTCCACTTGCAGCATACTTAAATTAAGGGCATGCAGTGGATAAAACATACCAACAAAACAAAGTAACTGGAGATACACCACAGAAGGAAGCCACTTTTCACCAATTAAGGCAAGAATCATAGGCCGTGCAACAGCTGCAAGCCCAAGCATTAATACAAAAGTAATTAGCATCGTGCTTTTTGTTAATTTTCTATAATTCTCCTTCAGTCTTACTGTATCGTCTTTTATTGAAGACAATACGGGATAACTGACACGCTGTATTATTTGTGTAATATTTTGAGACGGTAGAGATTTAAACTGATCAGCCCGTGTATAATACCCTAATTCAACGGCCGTAAAATACTTACCTATAATAACATAGTAGACATTTCTAAAAACTGTATCAATAAGTCCGCTTACAAGCAATTTACTCCCAAATGAAAACAACTCTTTAAATGATTTTATGCTAAATACCCATAACGGCCGCCATTTAGTTCCAACCCATAGAAATAATGAATTCATTCCAAACCTACTCAAGATAAGGGCAACTAAACTCCAGACCCCAAAACCGGTACACGCCATCACAATCGAAAGAATTCCTGATATGGTGCCGGCAATAAGTGAAATCCACGTTTGTAATTTAAAATTAATTTCTTTTGTAATAATTGTGCGTTGTATAAGACCAAATGCATTTAACACCAAACCTAACCCTGACACCTGCACAAGCGGCTTTAAAAGCTCTTCATCAAAAAAGACACTAATTGGTCCCGCAAGAAAAAACAAGACAACGTACATAAGTATACCGGCAATCAAATTAAAATAGAAAACCGTCGAATAATCAATTTGGTTACAATCTTTTTTGCGAATTAACGCCTGACTAAAACCGCTGTCAATAACCGATTGGGATATCGCAATAAAAATAGTAATCATACCAATCAGGCCAAATTCACGTGGTGACAAGATACGGGCCAGCATTACACCGACAACAAACTGTAATCCTTTAATAACAAAATTATCAATAAAACTCCAGATAAGACCGGTTACCGTTTTTTCTTTAAGTGTCATTAAATATTATTTCCTGTGTAATTATTTCTTTTTTCTCAAAATTACCGTAGTTCGAGTTTCTGGAGTTCCTGTTATCAATAGATCTTTACATTTGAATAGCTTTTGTTGAGTGGCATTTTAGGAATTTCTCGCACGAGAATTCAAATGTAAAGGAACTTATGAAACACCACACTATTTTAATCTTTGGTAATTAACAGTTTAGCAAACGTAAAAGAAAAGACAACCCAGATCACGATTCGGGCAGTTTCTTTTGATAAACTGCTGCGGAATTTTTTATACAAATTCCAATCTATGCGCTTATGTATATATCTTCAAGTAATCCTTAAGAGCTTCCTCCCAGCTACGCATCTTGAAGCCTACCGCGTATTCATACTTTTCCATGGATAGGACAGAGTTTTTCGGCCTGGAAGCCGGCATTTTATATTCTTCGGATGAAACAGGTTTAACATCGATCCTTCTTTCCAGTAGATTAAATATCTCTACAGCAAACTCATACCATGAACATTCACCGCTGTTGCAGATATTAACAACGCCTTTAAGCTGTTTTTCAACCGCGTTCAAAATAGCTTCCGCGAGGTCATATGTGTACGTTGGCTTTCCTTTTTGATCACTTATTACTTTTAAAACAGACTCATTTTTTGGAAGGTTAGTTAATGTAGAAACAAAATTTTTGCCGGAGGGGCCGTAAAGCCAGGAAGTCCTGATTATCAGGCTATCTTTCGCATGTGACATCACATTTTTTTCACCTTCGAGCTTGCTTGAACCGTACACATTAATCGGTGAAGGGGTATCTGTTTCGGTATAGGGAGTGTTTTTCTGCCCATCAAATATATAATCGGTGCTTATATGGATTACCCTGGCTCCATATTTAGATGAGTTTACCGCGATGTTGCGGGGCCCCTCTGCGTTAACCCTGAACGCGGTTTCCCGGTTCTTTTCACAGCCGTCAACATCAGTATATGCCGCGCAATTTAAAATAAGGGAGGGTTTTTTTGAAGCAATAACTTCTTCAACTGCCGCATTGTCACAAATATCAACTGAATCTATGTCATGTGCAATGATTTCAAACTTTCTTGAAAAAACCTCAACAGCGGCACTGCCAAGCATCCCGTTTGAACCAAAGATAACGATCTTTTTATTTTCAGACATTATAAAAACACTTAAATTTTTTTAACCACAAATCACACACCTGTCCCCTTCTGGAGGGAAATCTACACGAATAAATAACTTAGTATTTTTTAATTTATGAAAATCCGTGTTATTTGTGGTTCAAGCTTCTTTTGTTTGTTTTTGCGATATACTATATACGAAATACGACATACGGCTTTTTATCTGTCTTCGTACTGCTTTTTGTAATATTCCAGGTACTGGCCGGTCTTGATTTTTTTCCACCAATCCTGGTTTTTTACATACCATCCTATGGTTTCCTCAATGCCCTGGTGAAAATTTGTTTTTTGTTTCCACCCAAGATTCAAAAGCTTACCGCAATTAAGGGAATAACGTTTATCGTGCCCCATTCTATCTTGTACCTTTTTTATTAAGGATACCGGTTTATCAAGAATAGAAAGAATTTGTTCAGTAAGTTCCCTGTTTGTTATTTCGTTTCCCCCGCCTATATTGTAAACCTCGCCATGTTTTCCTTTATCAATCAAGAAAAGCAGCGCCCGGCAGTGATCTTCGACATAAAGCCAATCTCTGATATTCATCCCATCACCGTACAAAGGAAGTTCTTTGCCTTCCAAAGCATTGGTAACAAATAAAGGTATTATTTTTTCAGGGTACTGATTGGCGCCGTAATTATTTGATGCTCTGGTAATTATTACCGGAAGCTTGTATGTAGCCCAGTATGAAAATGCAAGCCTGTCTGCTCCGGATTTACTCGCGGAATACGGATTTGTCGGATTGAGAGGGCTTTCTTCATTAAAAGACCCCTTTTCTATGCTGCCGTAAACTTCATCTGTCGAAATCTGGATAAATTTTTTCACATGGTGTTTTTTAGCGGATTCCAGAAGGACATAAGCTCCTTCAACATCTGTTTTTATGAAATCGGCGGGATCACCTATTGATCTGTCAACATGCGTCTCTGCCGCGAAATTCACAACGATATCCGAACCGGACATTGATTTATCCACCAGCGGAGCGTCAACAATATCACCCTTAATAAAACTGTATCTGGGATCATTTTCTATTTCAGTGAGATTGTCCAGATTGCCCGCGTAAGTTAACTTGTCATAGTTGACAATTTTTATGGATTTATCTGTTTTTAATAAAAACTTTATAAAGTTGGAACCGATAAAACCGGCGCCGCCGGTAACAAAATATTTCATCATATGCTCCCAGGATAAAAAGTAGTTGAAAGTGTTTTTGGTTTGCCTTTTATTTTCTATCTTTTGATTTTTTCACTAATGTATTCGCGTGGTATAAAGATTCTATAGTTCCGGCGTCGGTCCACCATCCCTTTAATATCTCAAACTTCATGGTACCGTTATTTATATAAGCATTGTTAACATCCGTGATTTCAAGTTCTTTCCTTTTGGATGGTGTTAACCCGTTGACAATTTTAAAAACTTCTCTGTCATACATATATATGCCTATAACAGCATAAGGTGAGGCTGGAATTTTCGGCTTTTCCTGTATTTTAATTATTCTCTTGCCCTTTATGACAGGAACCCCAAAACGCTTGGGATCAGGAACCTGCTTTAGAAAAATCCTGGCGCCTTTTTTAACATGCTTAAATTTTTTTACGGACTCTTTTATACTGCCTTCGATAATATTATCCCCGAGGATAACAATAAGATTCTGCCCTTCGGCAAAATGCTCTGCCAGGGAAAGCGCGTCAGCTATCCCTCCTTCACCTTCCTGATAAGCATAATGAAGCCCTTTAAGCCCGAAATCCCTGCCGTTGCCCAGCAGCCTCAAAAAGTCCCCCGCGTTGTTTCCGCCGGTAACAATCATTATGTCTTTAATTCCCGCGTCTACCAGTGTTTTAAGCGGATAAAATATCATCGGTTTATCATATACAGGCAAAAGATGTTTATTTGTAATTTTTGTGAGAGGACAGAGCCTGGTTCCCAGTCCCCCTGCCAGGATAACGCCTTTCATTCACGGCCTCCTTTTTCGATGATATTTTCTATTTCTTTCAGCCCATTCGCGGGTTTGTGCATTATGTAGAGCGGAAGGCCAAATAGATTAATCACCATCATACTTACCCTTGTGATCAGGGATAAACCTACAGAGATAACAGGAGGTATAGCAACGAGTTTTAATAATTCCTTATACGCGGCTTCTCCGATGCCCCATCCCATAATTGAAATAGGAATCGCGCATATAAACGTTATAGCCGGAATTAAAAGCATGAAGTCAAGAAAATGAATACTATTGTATCCCATCGCTATTACCAGCAGATATTGAACAAATATAGCAAGTGTTTGAAGAATAAGAGATATTCCGATACAAATTATTATGGTTTTAGGCTTGTTTTTATAATAGTAAAGCGCGTTATACATTTTTACCAGCTTGCCTGAGATTTTACCTTTCTCAAAAAGGCTTATTTTCTCCATTAACTTCGGGTGCAGGACAAGCCAGAAACATATTAGAGCAAAGGCAAACAGGCCAAGAACCACAATGGCAACATTGTTCAACCCTTTTGTCGTAAGATAGAACGGCGCGACTAAAACCGAAAGAAGGAGGAGCGATCCCATGCCGATTATCCTGTCCACAAGAACCGTGGTTACCACCGTTGTTCTTTTGCTGGTATCCTTTGTGGCATAGTAAGCCTTAACCAGATCTCCTCCTACCGTACTGGGCATTACATTGTTAAATAAAACCCCGATAAAGCCCAAGCTTATAACCCTTTTGAAAGGAATTTTTATATCGTGGGCCTTCAAAAGAAGATACCATCTCGCGAAAGAAAGGAAATAGGATAACACTATTAAAAATAATCCTAAAATAAAGAGCGGCTTATTGATTAACAGGATCTTGTTCATAAGCTGGGATATATTGTGTGTAAAACACTCAAATGTGCTCTTGTTGGAATAAATTGATAAGTCTCCAATCCGCAGAGTAGCCAGCACATACAAAAGTATGCTTATTCCGATTAGCACTCTTAAAAACACAAGAAATTTATTTTTCATATCAGAAAACAAAGAGTTCCATTATTCTAATAATATACTAAAAACACATCTTGTCATTGTAGTTTTTTGATTTGGATAAATCAACACTTAATCCATCGGATATTTATTATCTTCCTCATGTCTTGTTTCATCAACCGGATCCTTTTTATCTTTTCCGGCGTAGAGCCTGTCAGGCAGGTTAAGGACATAACCATCCGTATCTCCGGTATTTTTGTAACCATGGATAACTGCCGGAGGTACCACAAGGATAATTGTTTTATCTTTCGGAGCGGCATACTCTTCTTTTTCTCCTGTCCTTTTGTCCCACAATTTTATTGTAAACTCGCTGGTCCCTATGAAAATAAAATAATCTGTTTGATAGCGATGTTCATGAGGGCCTCTTGACTTTCCGGGATGTGTTACGGATATATAGCCCATCTCAGGTGAATACTCAAAGAAATCCGACCTCCAGATTTCACTGAGCCATCCTCTGTCATCAAAAATCTTTTTATGTTCAAAAATCTTTACACCTTTTATCATATCAGAACGCTCCTTTTGAAAAAGAAAGGGCCTGGTTTCCCAGGCCCTCTAAATAAACTCTTTCATTAACTCATCTTTCTTCGTTTCTTTTTCGCTTCCTTCTGTTTTCTGCGTTTCTTTACCCCAGGCTTTTCATAGTGCCGGTGCTGTTTCACCTGCTTCATGATGCCTTCTTTATCTATTTTTTTCTTTAGGCGCCTGAGAGCTCTGTCAACAGGCTCACCTTTCCTAACGCGTACTAATGGCAATTCTCTTCACCACCCTTCCGTAATATCATTTTATCAATACCATTCGCCAGAAACCCTTTATAACAGGGCCCGGCAAAGCAAGAGAAGTTTAAATAAAGAGGATATGTATGTCAAGGAATTTCACTATAAATTAAACATAGAGAAATCCGCAGGTGGGTTGATTCTGCCCACTGTGTGTCCGATTTCCCTACCCTTCGTGTCCACAGTACCTGGAAAAGGCCTCATAGCGTCAATGTGGCCGTCGCAGAAAAGGACATTTGCCAACCCGTTGTGCCTGAAGTGAATCAGCCTTTCAAAAGGATAAGGGCTTATATAATAAAACTCTTCAATCATGGGGTTTGTAGGTGACGCCGGTGCCTGGAATGTATTAATCTGAGCGCAGTCCGCAAAAAGTACTGTGTTTTCTAAATCTTTTATTTCATTAACCTTTTTTTCCTGGACACCCAGGAAATTATAACCGTAACCGTATGTGGCACTCTTAAATTTCGGTTTCCATTTGGAGTCGTTATAGTTGAATGAAGGGCATTTTTCGATACCTCCTACGCCTTCTATATAAGGGTATAAAAATGACTGGGTCATATAAATTTCCCTATCCCCCTCCGGTATGCCACTGTTAAAGTTTGGTTCATAGCCAAACCACCACAACCTGTCTGGTCCCTTGGTGACAAAAAAAGGAAAAAAAACATCATCATTATCCTGGAGGTAAAGATTTGTCGCAAGGTATAACTGTTTCAAATTAGAAATACAGACACATCTTTTGGCTGTTGCTTTTGCCTCCAGCAATGCGGGCAAGAGAAAAGATATCAGTACGGAGACTATCGCGATAACAACCAGTAATTCAATTAATGTAAATCCTTTGAATTTCCTTGTGAATTTTTTCATAAAGCCTTGTTTTTCTTAAAACACCATAAAGCAAACAAACCAAAAATAAAACATATCCAGCTGGAGGGTTCCGGAACTACATTAAAATATGCATTGTCAAAAATACCCGCTCCATCCAGCGATGGAGATGCAGGTGTGCTATCCAGATAATCATAATAACTGAAAAACCCTAAAGCATTTACCGAGAAAGCGTCCCCGGTGTAAGTAAAGGAAGACTGCGCTATCTGTCCGCCTGCGGATAAAAGTGATGTCCTTTCGGGATTTGCGTATATGCTAAAAACTGCTTCTTTTGTAGTCCCATCGTATGTAACTTCCGGATACATCCAGGCATCGTAAGGGAGTTCCCCTTCGTTAAATCCCACTGCCTTATATGTAACAGTTTCTCCCGCATAGACAATCTTGACCTGATTTCCAGGTTCGCTGGGGTCATAATCAACCTCGGGAATTATGGTTCCGCCAAACCACGGTCCTCCCCACCCGTCTTGATAAGGGAAATAACTTAATTCAAACATATTTATAGTATCTCCAGTGTGGTAAACCCAGTCTCCGTCATAATAACCTACTCTGTTATCACCGGTATTAGCGGTATTAAAAAGGCTAAAACCAATCTGCATACCCCAGGGATTCTGTACTAGAGTGTTTATCTGCGAATCATATCCAAAAGAGAAAGAACTTGATTCTGTTATGTTTCCGCCCAGACTTCTGTAATAGCGGCTGGTGCTCTTATCTGATTTCCACAGCGCATCAATGTTGCCCGCAGATCCATTGTGTGTGAAAAGCTGAGTTCCTGTTTCCCCTTCGTATGTCCATCCGGAAGGGCTGCTAAAATCCTCAGTCCATGAAGTTACATCTGAAAAAGCAAGCGGTGATATAACACATAACAAAACCATAAAGTTGCTCAATAAACACTTATACATCCAACTGCTCCTTTCGTTGTCTCCGGTTTTAGACAATAAAAAAACCCGTTTCTCCTTTTTGTGGGAACGGGCCTTCGTTTTTTCTCGGTTCCGGAGAAGATTAAAATTTTTTCAGACAGGTATTCTGGCTCACGGTTTTACACCGATTACAGCTGCGGCCCAGCTCCCGGTTCTCACGGGATTTCCCTGACACTGAAAACCATAACTAAAAATTAAAGAACAAGAATTCAATATCATTCTATCCTCTTTTTCTGTTATGTCAAGAATTTCTTAATTTGACACTTGTTAATAGCGCACTTGTCGTGTATTATTTAATCCGGGTAACGTTAAAAAAAACATGAAAGGCAATAAAAGAAAAACTAAAATATTAAAGAAATTAACCACGAAGAGCACGAAGCTCAGATATTAACATATATGAAATTAGCTAAAATAAAAGTGGGATTATTGATGAATTTTAATGTAGAAGTATTAAAAGATGGCATTAAGCGTTTTGTTGTATGATAATTCTTCGTGTCCTTCGTGGTAAAAAAAAATAAACAGAGAGAAATTATGGCAGCTTTTTTCAGAAATAGATTATTATTGCTTTCATTCCTTATTTCGATCTCGATTCACCTGATAGTACTGGGCGCGTCGCCGGCTTTAAGAATACTTACATCCAAAAAGAAAAAGGCTAAATACCTTGAAGTTTTTTTTTATCCCGCGAAATTACCGGAGATTCAGCCCAGACAAATCAAAATACCAAAAATAACATCCTCTGTTCATGTAAAAAACAAGGATAAAAAAAACGATCAGATAAAAAAAACTCAGACAAAAAAAGTCATTAAACCTCAGCCAAAAAAAGAAGTTAAAAAAGAAGAATCAAGAAAAACCCTTGAAAAAGCCAAAAAAGAATTCGCTTCAGAGATTGTATTTGTTAGACGGTACCAAACTCAATTGAACAGTATTATCGCGGAAATTACCTTAGATTACTTTCCTGAAGAAGCAAGGAAACGAGGGCTTATATCAGGAGAAGTAACAATACTCTTTTATTTAAACAAAAAAGGAAAAATAACTTTTATTGAGGTGATTAGAACAACTGATGAAGTATTTTCCGCCACCGCTATAGCAGTATTAAAAGAAGCTTCGAAACTCTTTCCAAAATTTCCAAAAGAAATAGATCAATCTGAAATAGGGTTTAACACTAATATTGTTTTTGAGATATAAAAACAGGCATTATCAGAAAAATAAATTTTTGTCTCCGCATTTAACAAATTCAACATCTGTTTCAAATACCTCGCGGATTGTTTCTTTGTTTACTGTCGTCTCTGTTTTTCCCGAAGCGTAAACACTTCCTTCGTTCAGAATGATTGTATCGGTACAGTGCTTCAAAACTGTATTTATATCATGTACAACCATTAGTACTGTAAGGCCTTTTTCTTTGTTGAACTTTTCAAGGATGCTTATGATTATTTTTTGATGTTTAATATCAAGAAATGTTAGCGGTTCATCAAGGACTATCAGAGAAGTTTTTTGACAGAGGGCTCTCGCGAGAAAAACCATCTGCTTCTCTCCCCCGCTCATTTCATTAATGCTTTTTGCGCAACACTTATTAAGCCCGGTTGTAAATAGAACTTCTTCGATTTCTTTTGTGTCTTCTTTTGACAGTGTGCCCCAGAATCCCGTATATGGATACCTGCCCATAGTTACAAAATCCCTGACAGTATAGTCAAAAACAATTTTTGTTTCCTGAGGAACTACAGTGATTTTTTTCGCGTATTCTTTATGAGTTATATTCCTGATATCGATTTCGCGGTAATAAATGGTTCCCCTTCCTGGTTTTAAAAAGTTCCCCAGAGCTTTAACAAGAGTTGATTTTCCCGAACCGTTTGGGCCGATTATACCGGTAAAAGACTCTTCTTTTACGAAAAGGGAAATGTTTTTCAGAACCTTTTTAGAACCATATCCCGCCGTTACGTTTTTTAATTCAAGAATATTATTTTTCATGAACCTTTCCTCGTGATGACCAGGATAAAAATAAAAAACGGCGCTCCTACCAGGGATGTTACAATTCCTATCGGCAATTCGGCCGGAATAAAGAGAATTCTACAAAGCATGTCGGCAATAAGAAGAAATCCAGAACCGATTACAACAGATGCCGGTAAAAGAACCCTGATATCAGGGCCGAACAACTTTCTTGTTATATGAGGGATAACAAGTCCGACAAACCCGATCATTCCAACACTGGACACAACAGCAGCTGTCATAATTCCCGAGAGAACAAAGAAAATGGTTTTAATCCATTCAACTTTTATCCCTACATATGTGGCCAGGTCATCACCTATGGAAACAGCATTTAATTCCTTTGTTAAAGGGATAGCAAGTAAAATAGAAGCTGAAACAATACCCCCGGAAAACAAAACTATTCTAATATCAAAAACCTGTAAACTTCCGAGCAGCCACCAGATTATGCCGTTTATCGCTTCATTTTTTGAAGAGTATATCGCAAAAAGCAGTACGCTGGAAAGTAAAGAATTAACGGCAATTCCGGCCAGGATCAAATTCTGGACAGACAGATTTCCGTCTTTAAGAGCTAATCTGTAAACAACAATGATTGTAATAATTGCGCCAATAAACGCGCATACCATGGGAACTGGAAGAAATATAAAAGCTGTGCCGAGCCCGCAGCAAATCGCGCCTACCGCGCCGATTGCTGAGCCGGCGGATATGCCGAGAATATACGGGCCGGCAAGAGGATTCCGTAACAACCCCTGTAAAAATACCCCGGCAGCTGAAAGGCCGGCAGCGGATATCACTGCCATACAGGCTCTCATAAACCTCAGGTGAATAATCGGGTTATATTTCCCGCAAAAATAATCGAAGATATTACCAATATTAATATTCGCGGGGCCCACAAGAAGGGATGCTATGAACAAACCTGCCGTTACAAGAGCGACTAATAATATTACTGTTATCTTCTTCAATTTTGCATATCCCATTTTTCTATAAGTTTACGCAGTTTTTTCAGGCCCTCTATCAATCTGGGCCCGGCTCTTACAAGCAAATCAGGATTGATGTCATTGCTGACAAACCCCTTTTTAACAGCATTAATATTCTGCCAGCCGTCCCTCAAACCGATATTATTTTCATTTTTATAGGCGAGAACAATTATATCAGGATTAGAAATTATAACAAGCTCGGGGCTGACTCTGCTGTAAGGACGGGGGCAATCATAAGCAATATTAATCCCTCCCGCTAACCTTAAAACTTCATCTATGTGTGAACCTTTTGCTGCCGTCATCAAAGGTTTGCCCCATATCTCAACAAATACTTGAGGCTTTTTTTTAAGATGTTTAACCTTTTTAAGAACCCTGTCAATATCATTTTTCATTAACCTTACTTTTTCAAGAGCTTCTTTTTTAAGTCCGCATATATCCCCGATTTTAATATACGCGTCAAATAGGCCTTCAAAATCCGAAGGAAAAATAGTCAGGGTTTTAATCCCGAATCTCCGTAGGTTATAAGCAATGATCTGTTGTTCGAGGCCGTCGGTTATTACTATATCCGGATTCGTCTCGAGAATATATTCAACGGAAGGATTTGAAAAGGTTCCGACTTTTTGAATATCTTTTGTTGCGGGAGGATAATCACACTCATTCGTAATTCCCGCAAGCCATTTATCAGCACCCAGATCAAATAATATTTCTGTTGCAGCGGGAGAAAGGCATACAATCCTTAAATCATCAGAGGGTTGGGAAAAGGATGAAAAGAAAAATACT
>CBDURG010000041.1:0-14974 GCA_965369805.1 uncultured bacterium | reverse complement strand
AGCCAGATAACTTTATCCGGATTACATAGCTCTGAACAGCTCTTGACCCAGCGTATTAGTTTTTTATGGTTTGTTAGAGGTTTTGTGGAAGCCATAGATAAATTATCCTTATTTAGAATATGAAGTTACTTTTAAAACGATTACCGTCCAATTATAGTTGGAAAGATTATAAGCAATTTAAAGTGTTAGTCAAGAGTAAAGATAGGGTTTACACATATAGTGTTTAATCTCTAGTAAATAATTGTTTCTTTTCCTATGGAACCTTTTTTTGTTGTATTGCGTTGTGTTGATGTATTAATATATTGGCGCTTAGGGAATAGTTTTAAAAAGAAAGTTCAAAAATAGGCAAGGAGGGAAAATTATGGCTCATGAAATCAGCGATGCTTGTGTTGGATGCGGCTCTTGTAAGCCGGAATGTCCGGTGGAGGCAATTTCAGAAGGAAACCCTTATGTAATTGATCCTGATAAATGTACGGACTGTGGCGCGTGTATTGCTGTTTGTCCTGTAGACGCGATAAGCCAGAAATAACATGGTTCCAAATAAAAAGGCTCCTCATTGAAAAAGAGGAGTCTTTTATATTTGAATGGTACAATATCCAGAATTTAAAAGGAGCGAAAATTGAAAAACACCAGGGATAGGAGCATAAATATTTATATAGTGAGACACGGCAAAGCTGTTTCCGGAAATAAAAATTCTCAAAGGCCTCTTTCAAAAGAAGGGAAAGAAGAAACCAAAATAATTGCTTCCCTGTTGAAGAAATCACAAATTTCTCCCGATGCTATATGGCACAGCGGGAAACTGCGGGCAGAAGAAACCGCTGAAATTTTTAAAGATATTTTATGTGTGAAGAGAAATTGTATAAAAATGGAAGAGTTGCTGCCAAATGGCCATGTTGAGCCGATAAAAAAAGATATTATTAGCTTAAATGAAAGTATAATGATTGTAAGCCATATACCATTTGTAGAAAGGATGGCGGGGCTTCTTCTTGGAGCGGGATCTTTTCCCCTTGTTTTTGAACCATCTTCCGCGGCTTGCTTTCAGGCGGAAGAAAAAAGATCCTGGCGCTTGAAGTGGCTTATTAACCCGTGTTTATTAAAACGGTTCTAAAAAAGTATTTCCCCCGGATTTGCAGTCAGCTTGAAAAAAAACAATGCCACAACAACTCTTTGCTGTGCAAGAAGTTGCAATCATGCCCCCCCCTTGACAAAAGTGCATTTTGATGTTAAGAAGACGCAGTGGGTGTAAGTGGTTTAACCCCTTGCGTTTTTTTGCAACAGTGGTGTCTGTGCAGGTAAAAAAGGGGTAATTAATAATGAGCTCCTGCGGGTTTTTATGTAACCAGGCAGGGGGATGGCGTGCGTTGTTTTAAATCAATAGGATTAGCCGCAAGTTTTAATATTGAAGAGGAGAGGTCACCGGACTTTTTTACCTGGTTTAATTTAAAGGAGGTAAGAAAATGAAAAAGCTGCTTTTAGTTATCGCATTATTATTATTACCGTTGATAATGCCAAGCCCAGCACAAGCTGCTGATGATGCCTATTTAAGCAATATATCTTATGAAGAGTTACAGCTGGGAATTAACTGTGGTGGAGAGGTTTACATAGCTGCCAACGGCGATGAATATATCGCAGACCAGGAATATAGTGTTTCCAACGGTGCTGGTTATGTAGATGGATACTCAAGTTTTGTTTCTTCTCCTATATTAGGCACAGAGGATCAGACTCTTTATCAATCAGAACGCTGGGGTGTAAGTGAATATAAGCTTGACCTCCCGAACGGTTTTTACGATGTAAAGCTGCAATTTGCTGAGACCTGTTTTAATGATGAACAGGGAAGAGTCTTCAGTGTCTGGTTGGAAGGTAAAAAACTTATATCTGACTTAGATATATACGAAGAGGCAGGTGCTAACTCTAATTATGCCTTGGACTATACCTTTACCATTGAAGTAAAAGACAACCAATTAAACATCCAAGCTCAGGCTACAGTAGACGAACCCAAGTTCTCTGCTATCTCAGTTAAACATCTCATTACTCCTCCACCGACACAAGCTGTGGCTTCCTCAATTGAAGGCCCTGGCTTAGAAGCAGATAAAACCATAGATAGAGATCTGACTACGCGCTGGGCTTCTGAATCCACAGATAACGAATGGATATATTTTGATTTTGGATATCCTAAGTTTTTTAACACCGTTATTCTGGGCTGGGAAGCAGCTTATGGTAAATCTTATGAAATTCAAATTTCTGATGACGCAGTTAACTGGACAACCATCTATACCGAGGCCGAAAGCGATGGGTTTATAGATAGAATCTATGTGGGCACTCAAACTGCCAGATATCTAAGAATATACGGCACTGAACGCGCCATCACCTGGGCGGGGTATTCACTGTGGGAAGTTGAAGTTGTTTATAAAATTCGATATACTGCTACTGCTTCCTTAGCTGAAGTTCCGGGCTTTGAAGCCGATAAAGCTATAGATGGAGATTTTGAAACTAGATGGTCAACAGAATTCAGTGACCCACAATGGATATACATAGACTTAGATCAACCAAAAGAGATTAATAAGGTTGCCCTTTATTGGGAGACTGCCTATGGTAAATCTTATCAAATCCAAACATCAAGTGATTCTGCTAACTGGACAGATGTTTATTCAACTACTAATTCTGATGGAGGTATAGATGAGATTGCCTTTGACACAGTAACTACACGTTACATCAGGATGTACGGCACTGAACGGGGCACCGGCTGGGGCTATTCTTTGTGGGAATTTGAAGTTACTTACCAAGGCCCCTTGGCTGTCACCGCCACTGCTTCGTCCATAGAAAACTTATTCTATACTGCTGATAAAGCCATAGATAACAGTGTCTTTACCAGATGGGCGTCAGAAATTAGCGACCCTCAGTGGGTGTATATAGACTTTGCTGCTCCCAAGACCTTTAACACTGTCAAACTAATCTGGGAATTCGCCTATGGTAAAGTTTATGAAATCCAGATTTCAGATGATGCTGCCGACTGGACAACCATCCATACAGAGGCTAACTCAGATGGAAATATAGACATCATCAACGTAGGTATTCAAACTGCCAGATATTTAAGGATGTACGGCACTGAGCGCGCTCTCGACTGGGGGGGGTATTCATTGTGGGAATTTGAGGCGGATATTATCCCGCCGCAAATCGAGATTACCTCTCATTCAGACGGACAGATACTAAGTGTTTCTCCTATAACCGTTTCGGGAACCATAGATAATAATGATGCTACTGTTATAGTCAATGGTATTATAGCCACAGTATTTGATGGAATTTTTACCGCTGAAAATATAAGTCTGAGTGTAGGCCAAAATGAGATTGTTGTAGAAGCTACAGATTTAAGCGGTAGTAGTTCAGCTTCTATAACTGTAATTTTAGAGGAGCCGGAGCCAATCCCGGCAGCTGTAGATATAAATCCTAATACTATAAACAAAAAGAGCAAAGGAAAGTATGTGACATGTTATATATGGTTGCCTGTTGAGTATGATGTTGGTGATATTGATATAGCCACGGTTACTATTAATAATGCGTCTGATGAGTCTGTTTTAACCGAGGAAACACCAACGGAAGTAGGAGATTTCAATTCCGATGGAATAACGGATTTAATGGTTAAATTCGACAGAAATTCTGTCTATGGAATACTTTCTGTTGGTTCTGTGGAAGTTACTGTGAAGGGATTTTTTGTAGATGGACTTTCATTTGAAGGCTCTGAAGTTGTGAACGTTATGGATAAAGGTAGTGAACACACTAGTGAGGAAGATACTTCATCTATAGAATATTAAAATATGGTAGACAGCTTTTGTTCGCACAACATTGATTTAAAACGCTTTGTGGATAAAAGGCCCGGTTATAGATGCCGGGCCTTATTCTTTTCAGGCCATATTTTTGTCACATTTGTGGCTTCTTCGCCCTTAGCTCCCTGTTTAATTTCAAACTCAACTTCATTGCCTTCTTCTTTCACCAATAACAATTGGTATTTAGTCGACATTGAAAAACTCCTAAAAAGTAAGAGTTATCGACTATAATAAATCGTGATAAATAAAGAAATAGGTGTTATAATTCGCAAGGAAATACGTTAGAAAGAAAGGAAACCTTGCAAAATGAGGCCTAAAAAAAGAGAGGAAAAACCCCAGTTAGAATTATACCGCACAGAATTAAAATGGATGATAGATGATATCAAAAAACAGAGTTTTTCAGGGATGACTATTTAATTTAACGAGAACCGGAAATCCGGAGGTAAAAATGCCCCAAAAACTTATCCTGGTAGTTATGCTTACGGTGGTTTCTCTGTTTTCTTCAGGTGCTTTTTGCAAAGAGCTAAAAATCGAAAAAGTTACAGCTTCTTCTGTTGAGAATAACAGGCCGGAACTGAGAGGCGAAAACGCTGTTGATGGCAATATTCATACACGGTGGGCATCAAAACAGTCTGATCCGCAATGGATATGTTTTGACCTTGGCTCCCCGAAAATGTTTGATTCAATGGACATACTCTGGGAAACAGCTTATGCCGCTGTTTACAAGATACAGATTTCGGATGATTTGAAAAACTGGCAAACTGTATACACAGAAAAGAAGGGAGATGGTGATACTGATATTGTTTATGTCGGCAAACAAAAGGCACGATATCTCAGAATGTATGGTGTTGAACGCGCAACTGATTGGGGATATTCAATTTTTGAATTTAAAATAAAATTTGCAAAGTTGGATGATGGATTAATTCCTTCCTCTCCTGCCGGTTTATCGGGAGTATTTACCGATAAAATGGTTTTCCTGGACTGGGAAGACAATGGGGAAGTTGATTTTCATTTTTATGATATTTACCGTTCTTCTAAAAAGGACACAGGATTTATTAAATTAAATTCCGAACCTGTAAAAGAGTCAAAACACAAAGATGAAACTGTTAGCGGTGGCATTGAGTATTATTATTATGTTAAGGCTGTTGATTTTGCCGGTAACGAGAGCCCGGGTTCTGAAAAAATCCATGGTGTACCCGTTTCTTTATCAGTCCGAAATTTTTTTAAAGTCCCCCAATGTGCCTGGAAACGTTACCTGGGAGACATGCCTGACAGATGTATCAGCAGCAGCCCTGACAGGGGTGTCGCGTTAGGCGGTTTTGGCGCCGGTTCATTTATGTACACCATAAACGGTTCTTTCGGCCCTTTTCAGACATTTGATAGTACTCTATACAAAGGCGTATGGCTTCCTGAAGCCGCGTTTCATGTATTTGAAAAAGCGGGGAATAAAAGCAGTAAAGTAAAATGTCTCGCGACTGGCCGGTATCTCAAAAAATCCTGGGATAAAATCAAAACGGGAGATGGCATTTATTATGGATTGCAGCCCAAGGGATGGGTTTCATACAACTGTTTTGACACAGATATCAGCCAGAAATTTTTCAGCCCCATTATACCGCGTAACTACAAGGAAACATCGTATCCTGTGGGAGTATGGCAGTTTAAATTTTATAACTCCACGGATGAAAATATCGAGATTGGGGTAATGCTTACGTTTCCCGGGGTTTATGTCGGAGAAAATATCAGTGAACGCCAATTTAAGAATTCTCCTCTCAGACCATGCCTACCGGCAGGCAGGCAGAAGGATATAAGCGGCGTTGTGATGAGGTCTAAAAAAGGTATTGGCGAATGGTGTATTGCTTCTAAAGAATTGGATGGTGAAACTGTTTCATATACGACGAGCTGGGATGGAGATGGGAATGGCGCGGATATCTGGGGTCAGTTTAAAGACGATGGTGTGTTGAATAACGGAAATCTTGATGATTCTCATAAAGCTGCCGCGATAGCGGTGAATTTTAAGCTTAAGCCGGGGGAAGAACGTATTGTTCCTTTTGTTATATCCTGGGATTTTCCGGTGGTGAGGTTTAATTCCGGGACTGAATGGTGGAAGAAATATACGCGGTATTTTGGCCGCGGCGGAAATAATAGCGCGGCTATTGCTAAAGAAGCATTGAATAATTACAGAAAGTGGGAAGAGGATATCGATGATTGGATGCGTCCGGTTATTAATAATAAAAAATACCCGGATTGGTTAAAATGTGCCGCTTTTAATGAATTATATTATAACCAGATTGGCGGATGTTTTTATGAAGCGGGTTTAAAGAGCGGCCATGACCGGGAATTTATGGGGCTTCATGAGGATGACCATAAGCATTATGTTATGGAAAGCCCTGTGTATACTTCCGCGAATACACTTGATGTAAGACACTATTCTTCCATTGTTTTCGCGAAGTTCTGGCCTGAGATCGAACGCGATACTCTGAGATGTTTTGCTGACGGGACTCTGTATTTTCAATTCGAGAAACCCGTTCCGAAAGGGCTTGTGCCTCATGATGTTGGAGACCCGAGAAAATGTGACCCTTATTTTAAATTTGATGTGTACCGCCAGGATATTCCTGATCTTGTGTACTGGAAAGATTTATCACCGAAATTCGTACAGCAGTGCTGGCGTTATTATTATCTTTATAAAGACAGTGATTTTTTGGACTATGTGTGGCCCGCCTGTAAAGCTGTGTATAGTTTTATGAAATCAACGGATAAGAATAAAGATTATTTGCCTGATAATAGCGGGTCGGACAATACGTATGACGCGTGGGGTTTATACGGGACAAGTCTTTTATGCGGCGGGCTCTGGGTTGGCGCGCTTGAATGTTTTGAGCAGATGGCAATAGTTAAGAAAGATCCGATTTTGCCGGAGGTGAGAGAGTGGCTGGAGAATGCCGGGAAGAATCTTGATGCCCAGCTGTGGATGCCCGACAAAGGGTATTATAAGATTGATACCGAAGGCAAATTCCCGACTGCTATTATGAGTGACGGGTTGAATGGCCAGTTATATTGCGGTAAATATGCCTTAGCTGATATTTTACCCGCGGAAAGAATAAAAGCTCATCTGCTTCAAACATTTGAAAGGTGTGTGAAACCGATGAAAGATTATACAGGAGACGGTATCGGGGATATCGGAGCAATAAATGCTATTAAGGAAGACGGAACTTTGATTGGAACCCTGCAGTCGGATGAAGTCTGGACAGGTTCAACGTATTTTCTTGCGGCTTTAATGTATGATGCCGGATTAAAAAAGGAGGCATTACAGACTGCTTACGGTGTTTATTTTAACACGTATGAAAATCCTCGGACAGCATTCTGGTTTAACACACCTGAAAGCTGGCGGGTGCCTACCATGAAGGCGCGGCCGTCGGGGCCGGAACAATATCAAAGGCCCCGGGCTGTATGGGAACTTCTTTTGGAAATTGATGATCCATTTTTAGCACACCCCCTGTCAAAATCAAAAAATTGACAGGCTTGCCGCATGATGTTTTAATTAGATAATCAAAATGCTGAAAAAACAAAATATGCCGGAAAAATTGACGATAGATTATCTTTTTACCAAAGCAGCGCGATGCTTTCCCCTCAAAATTTGTTTTCAGTCTGAAAGGGATGGCATATGGCGCAGGTATACTTATGCTATGGTTGATGAACTTTTGCGTAAAGTGGCTGCTTTCCTGGTAGATAAAGGGATAGGGAAGGGTGATTTTGTCCTTTTAATTTTGGATAACGGCCCGGAGTGGGCAGTTTCTTATCTTGGGATAATTTTTTCCGGAGCCTGCGCGGTTCCGGTTGATCCTCAGATGACAGTAAAAGAAATAGAAAATATAGCCGCGGATTGTAACCCAAAAGCCGGTTTTATCTCAGAACAGGTGATTTCAAAAGATAATTTTAAACGGCTGAAATCACAGTTAAAAAACATAATTACTGTTGGGCCGGTTAAAAAAGAAGATAATTTTATAAGTTTTTTGCAAATAGAAGAATACTCTGTGCCCCGGAACTTTGACTTCTCTGAAATTTCACCGGATGACATTGCTTCGCTTATTTATACTTCAGGAACAACCGGTGTCCCGAAAGGTGTTATGTTAACCCACCGCAATTTTTGTTCCAATTTTAAAAGCCTTGATAAATTTAATCTTTGCACGGGAAAAGACAATGTTCTGTCAATTTTACCGCTTTTCCATAGTTATGCTTTTATGACAGGATTGCTTGGGCCTCTTTTAGTTGGAGCTAAAATAACTTATTGTCTTAGCCTCAGGCCGGAGGATATAACCCGCGCCATGAGAGAAAGTGGTGTGACAATTATGCCCGCGGTACCGCAGCTCATAACTGTATTACGCAATAGAATTTTTTCAAAATATGACGAGGCTCCGGCTATACTTAAACCGCTGATTCTTTTTTTTACGAGAATCAAGGTTCGGAAAATTTTCGGAAGGAATTTTCGGTTGTTCATTTCAGGTGGCGCGCGGCTTAATCCTGACACAGCAAAGGATATATCAAAATTGGGGATTGGGATGGTAGAGGGATACGGGCTTACTGAAACTTCACCGGCGGCAGCATTTAATCCGCTCGGGAAGGTAAAATTCGGTTCGGTTGGGAAAGCGATACCTGATGTTGAAATAAAAATAAATAACCCTGACAGTTCTGGTATAGGGGAGGTGCTGATAAAAGGGCCCAATGTGATGGGCGGGTATTTTAAACGGCCTGACCTTACACAAGAGGTGATAAAAGACGGGTGGTTTTATTCGGGTGATTTGGGATACATAGACAGCGAAGGTTATCTTTTTATTACCGGCAGACTAAAGGAAGTTATAGTATTAGATTCAGGTAAGAATATTTATCCTGAAGATCTTGAGGTTCTGTACGGCTCTGCCCCGAGCATAAAAGAACTCTGTGTTTCCCATGATGGCCGGAGAGGCCTTCACGCCCTTATTGTACCTGACTTTTTGTATCTGCGCGGGGAAAATATTACTACTGTTAAAGACGCAGTTAAATGGGAACTTGAAAACATATCGCGAGAGCTTCCTTCGCACTGCCGCCTGATGGGTTTTACCATCATTAAAGAAGAATTACCGCGGACACGTTTAGGGAAAATAAAAAGGTTTGAACTTCAGGAGAAATACGGAAAAGAAAAACAGCATCGAGCTGTGGAAGAAAAAAAGTACTCGGAAGATGACAGCCGCTTAGTCAATCAGGATGTTTCGGGGAAAATATTGATTTTTCTTGGGCAAAAATTGAAAAAGAAAATAATACCGGATGATCATCTGGAAATAGACCTTGGTATTGATTCACTTGGCCGCGTGGAGCTTGCCGATGAACTGGAAAGGCTTCTTAAAATAAAAATCCCGAACGAACTGATAGCGAAGGTGTTTACTGTAAGGGAACTTTTAAATGAAATTAGCGCGGCCGGGAAGATGGCACCGGACGGCAGGGCTCAGAAAGAAGGTTTTAACTGGAAAAAAATATTTGACAAATTGCCTCCGGAGAAAGTCCTTAAAAAAGTCCGGTTGAAGCCGTCAAAATGGGATGAAATTTTAACATTTGCGTTTATAAAATTTGTTTTTTGCGTTTTTAAAGTATTTTTCCGGTTAAAGGTAGAAGGCAGGGAAAATCTTCCGCGTAAAGGGCCATATATATTATGCCCGAACCACGCGAGTTATCTTGACGGATTATTTGTCGCCGCAAGCATTCCATATAAGCTGGAACTTCATACCTTTTTTCTTGGATATGCATATTATTTTGAAAAGCCGCTGATAGCCTGGGGAATAAAACTCGGACGGCTTATTTCAATAGATCCAAATGTACATCTTGTAGAAGCTATGCAGGTATCTTCTTACGTTTTTAAAAACGGCAAAATTATGTGCTTTTTTCCCGCCGGGGGTCGCTCAATCGACGAAAACGTACAGGAATTCAAGAAAGGTGTGGGGATACTGGCAAAAGAATTAGATATACCTCTGGTACCTGTTTTTATAAAGGGCGCTGTTTCCGCCTGGCCGCGGCATAGAAGTTTCCCCCGGCCTTATCCGATAAAGGTTGTTTTTGGATCCCCCTTATCTGTAAGTGAACTTCTGAAAAAGTCGAAGAAGGGTGAAAAAGACGATTATGAGAGGATTACTTCTGCCCTGAGAGATGAGGTTGTAAAACTGAAGGAAAAAGAAACAGCATCTGGACGGTAAATCCCACAGCCTCTTACATGTCGTAAAACCAGTACTTTTTTGCTAAAACCGCTGTAACGCACGTTTTTGCAGTCAGTTACAATATATTTTTCTAAAAACAGCATGGGCACTACAATAAAAATTGTGAAATCAATTGACATTTTCTCTTTTTTCGCTATATTGTTTTACGCTGAAAATTGAACCGTTCAGCGGGCTGAAATTTAAACAATATATACTCAGGAGTTTAGGTAAAATATGGTACTTTATAATTGGCGTAGAAAGCATAAAAATCATGCTGTAGTTATTCCAAGGTATAAGCAAAGAACAGATTATGATTGCGGCCCGGCGTCGCTAAAGATGGTTTTGGCACACTATGGCAAAAAAGTTTCCGATGTAAGGCTAAGAAAACTCTGCAAGACATCAAAAGGGAATGGCACGGGTTCAACAGCAATGATCAAAACCGCCAGGAAACTGGGGTTTTCCGTTGGGCATAAAAATAACGCGAAAATCGACGATTTAAAGAAAAATACCCTTCTTCATCATCCGGTTATTATCCATTATGTTGCCTGGGGCGGGGGGCATTATTCTGTTGTAATAGGAGTGAGCAATAAACATATTCTGCTGGCAGACCCTTCGAAGAAGGGTGTTGTAAGAACTGTAAACCGCTCAAGGTTTTTAAAGTACTGGGTGGATGAAAAAATTACTGACAAACATCCTTATAGAAGGTGGATGATGGTTGTAAAACCCAGGAGAAGAAAGTTGGCTTGATGTTTTTGGTTTAACTTTCTTTTGCCTTGCCGATTTCACCCGCGGCACTTATGGACATCTTCCCGAAGATAGGCCCGATAAGCTCATGTATGATAGTAGATCCTATGATAACACTTAAAATAATATCAGAGAACTGATCAAAAGCTGTGTTTTGCTTCATTAATAGCGCAAGGCCCACAACTATTCCTCCGAGAGGAACCAGGCCCCCGGCAGTATATTTTTTTACCCGCGGCAGGGACCCGGACACTGTCCCGCCGACAAATGTTCCGGAAAACTTACCAATTATACGGAATATGACGAAGAAAAATACCAGAGGCAGTGATTTTAACAGGACAGAAAAATCAAGGATCATTCCGCTTATGGTAAAGAAGAGGACAAAAACCATTTCCTCGGTATACCTTTCCAGCATTTTAAAGATCAGGTCACTTCTTGGATGAAAATTAGCTACAACGACTCCCATTGTCATTGTTGAGAGAAGCGCATCGACTTTTATAATCGTTGATATGCCGTAGCAGAGGCATAGGAGGCCCAGAATGAGCACTATGAAAACACCTTCTTTTTCTTTGCGTATCCACCAGGTGATAAAGTTAAAAAAGAAACCGAAAATAACTCCCAGTATAACCGAACCTGAAACCTGTCCCAGCGGTGTTAGAATGGTAGCGGTTATGCTAAAACCCGTATGTTCAACAAATGTCTGGGCTATTACAACGGCAACACTGAAGTTTATGATGCCAAGGACATCATCAAAAGCGCCCACGCTTAATATAGTTGATGTGACGGGCCCTTTTGCTTTGTACTGGTGTACTACCGCGAGCAGAGGGGAAGGGTCAGTAGGTGAACCCAGGCATCCCATAAGTATGCTGAATGGTATAAAAACGGCAATCCATGTTGCCCCCGCGACATGGATAAGTCCCGGAAGCAGCGCTGACACCGTGATGTACCCGAAAAAAAGAGCGAGCAAGGCGAATTCAGCTTCAAACAGCGTGATAAAAATTATTCCTTTCCCCAGAGCTTTTATTTGAGAATATATAAGTGTTCCCCCTATGGAAAAGGTAATGAAGGAGAGAGAAATATTTGTAATCGTGGTTGTGGAGCCAAGGAAGTCTTTTGGGATAAATCCAAAAACGGTTGGGTTTAGTAAAACTCCCGCGAGAAGGTAACCGGTAACTTTTGGAAAATTGCACTTGGCAGCTATTTCACCCAGAACAAAACCGCCGAAGAGAATTAACCCGACAATAAAAATAGGCTGCATGTAAACTGCTCCTGTTTTATTAAAAGCAGTATATAGTATATAGTAATAAAAATCAAAAATTAACCACGAAGAACCATGTACCGCATAGGGTTTATGTCACAGAACGAAGTTTTTCTTGACAATGTTTTTTTGCCGTTTTATAATGCACATATGTGCATTATAAAAAGAGGGTATTTATGAGGCCTAAAAAAACAAGATGGGTAAAATGTGAACCGGGGGAGAAGTGCTTTCGGCCCCGGTGTAAACCTTTGAGTAAACTCAAAGGGGTTGTTTTAACTATTGATGAATTTGAAGCAATAAGGCTTTCTGATTTAGAAGGATTGGATCAGGAAAAAGTAGCAAAAAAAATGCGTGTACACCGTTCCACGATTTCAAGAATTCTTGAATGCGCGCGTAAGAAAATCGCGGATGCTTTAGTGAATGTTAAGGCGATAAAAATTGAAGGCGGTTGCTGCAAGATTATTAAAAAAAGAGGAAATAATGAAAGAAAAAAATAAGTTTTTGTTAATCATAACTGTGTTCTTTTGCTTTTATTTTTTCCCGGTAGAACTCCTGCCTTTTAGAAATCCAATTTTTGAGTCAATAGCCTTAGTCAAATGGTATGCGCGTGAACATGTATTGCTTTGCCTTGTGCCTGCCTTTTTCATTGCCGGCGCCATATCTGTTTTTATAAAACAGTCAGCGGTTATTAAATATTTTGGAGCTAAAGCCAATAAGATATTAGCTTATAGTGTGGCTTCTGTTTCAGGCGCGATTCTGGCTGTATGTTCCTGTACGGTTTTGCCCTTGTTTTCCGGCATATATAAAAGAGGCGCGGGGCTTGGCCCCGCGACAGCGTTTCTTTATTCAGGGCCTGCCATAAATGTTCTGGCTATTATCATGACCGCACGCGTTTTGGGCTGGCAGCTTGGTGCCGCGAGGGCTCTTGGTGCTATTGTTTTCAGTATTGTTATTGGATTACTGATGCATATTATTTTTTTAAAAGAGGAAAGGGCTCGTCACGCGAACGGTTCATTTTCGATTGACGGTGAAAAGGAAAGCAGGCCTCTATGGAAGAATGCCCTTTATTTTTTATCTATGGTGTCTGTTCTGGTTTTTGCTAACTGGGGAAAACCTCAGGCCGGTGATACAGGATTCTTAGGCCTGCTTTTTGGAATAAAGTGGTATTTGACAGGTGCCTTCTTAATTATTCTTATTGTCATGATTATCAGATGGTTTAAGAAAAATGAACTTAAACAATGGACAAAAGCGAGTTGGGATTTTGCTAATCAGATTATGCCCTTATTATTCTTGGGTGTATTGATTGCCGGACTGCTTTTAGGAAGATCCGGAGGGGAAGGAATAATTCCGTCAAAATTTATAACGACATTGGTTGGCGGCAATTCTTTATTTGCTAACTTCTTTGCTTCCATTGCCGGCGCTTTTATGTATTTTGCCACGCTAACGGAGATTCCTATATTACAGGGATTAATTGGCGCGGGTATGGGTAAAGGGCCGGCACTTGCGCTCCTTTTAGCCGGCCCGGCGCTAAGTTTACCAAATATGCTTGTTATCAGGGGCGTTATCGGGACAAAAAAAACTGCTGTATATGTTGGACTAGTGGTTGTTATGGCCGCGCTAAGCGGCATTTTATTTGGGAGTTTTTTAAAATAGGAGCTTTCGAAATGAAAATTGAAATTTTGGGAATGGGCTGCGCGAAGTGCAAACAGCTTTATGATAATGTCCAAAGGGCATTGGAAAAGACAGGCAGAGAAGCTGAAGTTGTTAAGGTGGAAGATATAGCAAAAATTACCGGATATGATGTAATGGTTACCCCGGCTCTTGTTGTTGACGGTGAAGTTAAGTCAGCGGGCAAAGTTTTATCCGCGGAAGAAATCGCGGAAATAATACAGAAAGAGGGAGTTTAACATGTATAAGAAAACAATATTTTTGTTAACTGTATGCATCTTTATTCTTTCGGGGTCGATTTATGCCGCTGATGATGCCGATAATAATCAGGTAATTGTTTATTATTTTTACGGTGATTTTCGCTGTGCTTCATGCCATAAAATTGAACAGTATACCAAAGAAGCGGTAGAAGAATTTTTTAAAGACGCGCTGAATTCCGGAGAATTAATTTTTAAACAGGTAAATATGGATAACAGTGAGAACCGTCATTTTATTGATGATTACAAGCTTTATACTAAATCTGTAATTCTTTCCCTGGTAAAAGACGGAAAAGAGATTAAATATAAAAATCTCCCGAAAGTGTGGAATTATTTGGGAAACAGGGATCAGTTTTATGAATATATTAAAAGTGAAGTAACAAAGTATCTTGAGGAAGCGGCATGAGCCAGCTTTTAATTGGTATTGTTTCGGCATTGTGGTTTGGTATTTTAACCTCCATAAGCCCATGTCCGTTAGCGACAAACATTGCGGCGGTGACATATCTATCGAAAAGGATGACACATATAAAAACGGTATTATGGTCAGGCATTGCATATACTTTTGGCAGGATGGTGGCCTATTCTGCCCTGGGCTTTATCATTGTTAATTCGCTCCTGACTGTTCCGGTTATTGCCAGGTTTCTGCAAAGATATATGAACAAAGCTTTGGGCCCGATTCTTATCCTTGTAGGATTGTTTTTATTGGGTATAGTGAAGCTAAATATTCCGGGATTTTCTATATCATCAAAAAAGCAGGAAGGCCTGGCTAAAGCAGGCGTAAAAGGAGCTTTTGCCTTAGGGGTTCTTTTTGCCCTCTCTTTTTGTCCTATTTCCGCGGGATTATTTTTCGGCAGCCTGATCCCCCTTTCCCTTCAGCATAAGTTTGGCCCGCTGCTGCCTTTTGTCTATGGTTTATGCACAGGATTGCCGGTTTTGTTTTTTTAGATTTGCATAGCGTTTGGCGCGAAGTCTTTTGATAAGTGGTTTAATCATTTACGCAGGCTTGAGTATTAC